>NZ_AP027368.1:0-310849 GCF_030296015.1 Ferrimonas sp. YFM | reverse complement strand
GGGTCTCCCCATCCTGATTGATCGCCAGCAGGCTTTTGCAGGCGCCCACCTCCACCAGGGCCAGATCACCCTTTTGATCACTCTCCAGCAGGGCCTGGGCCCGGCCCAGGGCATATCCCTCCACATCCACCACTTCGGTGGTCAGGCCCGCGGCCGCCAGGGCGTCCACCCGCGACTGAACATCCTCCCGGCGACAGGCGCTGAGCAGCACCTCCATCTGCCCTCCCCGGGTCCCGTTGGCCACGGGCTCAAAATCCAGATTGACCTCATCCAGGGGATAGGGGATCAGGCTATCCGCTTCAATCTCTATCTGGGTTTCCAGCTCTTCGTCAGAGAGGGTGGCATCCATGGTGATTACCTTGGTCATCACCGTGGTGCCACTGACGGCCGCCGCCGCCCGGTGCGCGCCCTTTGGCAACAGTGAACCGAGTTGAGTCATGGCGGCCAGAGGGGCATCCGCTGCCATAGGGATGGCGTGGGCCAGAGAGAGGCGATAGCCGCTGTCATCCTGCTGCAGCATCACCGCCTTAAGGTGTGTGGATCCTATGTCGACCCCCACCAGTGAGGGTGCCGACCGGGAAAACAGAGAAAACATCCGTGCTTATCCTGTTGCTGCGCAAATCCGTTTGCGTACTTTGAGCGTAGCACAGCGGCGAATTTTTGAGCTTGGGTGCGGATTTTCCCTCCTGTTGTTTTTTGAGCATCGGCTCCGAGCCGTTATACTGGTGGGCTTAAATTAACCCTGATGTAGGTGGCTGGTGAGCTGGTTAAAGCGTATTTTCTGGATTTTCCTGGTTTGTGGACTCTTGGGTGTGGCGGGGATCGCCGGACTCTACTTCTGGGTGGCGCCGACCCTGCCTGACGTCGCCAGCCTGAAAACGGTGCAGTTGCAAACCCCGATGCGCATCTACAGCGCCGACGGCAAGCTGATCTCTCAGTTTGGTGAAAAGCGCCGCATTCCAGTGCGCTATGAGGATGTCCCCGCCCAGCTGGTGGACGCCATCCTGGCCACCGAAGATGCCCGCTTCTTCGAGCACAAGGGAGTGGACCCCATCGGCGTGGTCCGCGCCGCCGTGGTGCTGATCACCACAGGGCGCAAGTCTCAGGGCGCCAGTACCATCACCATGCAGGTGGCCCGTAACTTCTTCCTGACCCGCGAGAAGACCTACATCCGCAAGGTGAAGGAGATCTTCCTGGCCCTGAAGATCGAGCAACTGCTGAGCAAAGAGCAGATTCTCGAGCTCTACCTCAACCGCAGCTTCCTGGGGAACCGCGCCTATGGGGTCGGTGCCGCCGCCCAGGTGTACTACGGCAAGGAAGTCAGTGAGCTGGACCTGGCCCAGATGGCAATGATCGCCGGCCTGCCCCAGGCTCCATCCGCCGCCAACCCCATCCGCAACCCTCAGCGGGCCATCAAACGCCGCAATGTGGTATTGGGCAGGATGCTGGAGGTGGGCTCCATCACCGAAGAGGAGTATGAACTGGCCCGCCTGGAGCCGGTTTCCGCCCGTTACCATGGTGCAGAGATCGAACTGAGCGCCCCCTATGTGGCCGAGATGGCGAGAGACTTTATGGTCCAGCGCTACGGCGAAGAGGAGGCCTACACCGGCGGCTACAAGGTGTACACCACCATCAGCGCCAAGGCCCAGGGCATGGCTCAGCAGTCCGTGCGGGATAACCTGTACGCCTACGACCGCCGTCACGGCTACCGGGGCCCCATCGCCTCCCTGTGGCAGATGCCCGAGGCCCCCGCAGACGACGAACCCACGGAGAGCGCACAAGCCCAGCCTCAGACCAAGGTGACTGAAGATCCCACCTGGACCCGGGAGCAGATCCTGGAGAAGCTGGCCAGCGTCACCCCGGTGGAAGATCTGCTGCCTGCGGTGGTCACCGGCGTCGAGGAGAAACAGGCCTGGGTGATGACCGGCGACGGACAGCACAGGCTGATCCCCTGGGAGGGGCTGAACTGGGCGCGTGAGTACATCAGCGATACCCGTCAGGGACCCGCCATCAAGGGCGCCGCCGAGGTGCTCAGCCGCGGCGATCTGATCTGGGTAAGAGAAGAGCCTGACCACCTGGCTCTGGCCCAGGTGCCGGAGGTGAGCAGCGCCCTGGTGGCGATGCACCCGGACACCGGCGCCATCCAGGCACTGGTGGGCGGCTATGATTTTCGCAACAACCAGTACAACAGGGTGACCCAGGCCAAGCGTCAGCTGGGCTCCAACATCAAGCCCTTTATCTACTCGGCGGCCCTGGAGAACGGCTACACCCTGGCCACCCTGGTGAACAACGCCCCCATCAACCAGTGGGACCGCAGTCAGGGCACCGCCTGGCGCCCGAAGAACTCCCCGGACGTCTACACCGGCCCGACCCGGGTCCGTAAGGGACTGGGTCAGTCGGTCAACGTGATGGCGGTACGCACCCTGCGCCATGTGGGCATCGACGGCGCCATCGACCAGTTGCAGAAATTCGGCTTCAGCCGCAACGACCTGCCCCGCAATGAATCCCTGGCCCTGGGCAGCGCCGTGGCCACCCCGCTGGAGGTGGTGCGAGGTTTTGCCACCTTCGCCAATGGCGGCTTCAAGGTGGACCCCTACATCATCGAGCGGGTGGACTCCGCCCTGGACCAGGTGCTCTATCAGTCCCAGCCCAGGATCGCCTGTGGTGACTGTCAGAAGGCCCTGGCGCAACAGACCGAGTTCGAGGAGAACAGCCTGGCGGCGATCTGCCCCATCCCCGAGGGACAACTGGCGCCGGCGATCCTCTCGCCCCAGGTGGCCTTCCTGATCAAGGACACCCTGCGCAGCGTAGTCTGGGGCGGCGGAGACTGGAGCAAAGGCACCGGCTGGAACGGCACCGCCTGGCGGGCATCTCAGCTGATCAAGCGCCGGGACATCGGCGGCAAGACCGGCACCACCAACGAATCCAGGGACACCTGGTTCTCAGGTTACGGCCCGGGCATCGTTGCCACCGCCTGGGTGGGCTTCGACGATCACAGCCGCGAGCTGGGTCGCACCGCCTGGGACAACTACGGTCCCCGGGGCCAGATCACCGGCGCCGAGTCCGGTGCCAAGACCGCCGGCCCCGCCTGGAACCAGTTTATGTATCACTACCTCGAGGGGGTCCCCGGCGAGAGCCGCACGCCGCCGGAAGGGGTGGTCACCGCCCGCATCGATCTGGACAGCGGCAAGCTGTCCCGCCGCAACGACCACAGCTCCATGTTCGAGTTCTTTATCGCCGGCACCGAGCCGACGGAGTACGCCGAGTCTCAGCAGAGCGAACAGCCGGTGTTTGAGCAGGAGACCGAGGAGTTGTTCTGATTCGGACTCAGTCATAGAAAAGGGGACGCATGTGCGTCCCCTTTCTGTTTTCAACGATGGGCTCCCCGGCTAGAACAGGTACTCCATCGCCACCTCGTCGCAGGCGTGTTTGCGCGGACACAGCTCGCAGTCCTTCATCACCTTCTCCGGCAGGCTCTCCATCTCGGTCAGCTGGAAGCCGGACTTGGCGAAGAACTTGGGCACCCGGGTGAGGACAATCACCCGCCGCAGCTCCAGCTCCCGTGCCCGTTGCAGCATGTAATCCACCAGGGCCTTGCCCTGACCGTGGCCCTGATGGTCATTGGAGACCCCCAGGGAGCGCATCTCCGCCAGGCCGGTTTCGTAGATGTAGAGGGACGCACACCCCACCACCTGGCCGTCGGTTTCCGCCACGGCAAAGTCGAGGATGTCTCTGAGCACCTGATCCCGGCTGCGCGGCAGGGTCTCCCCCTTCTCGGCCCAGTGATCGTTGATGCCGGTGATGGCGTCCACATCGGAGAGCCGGGCGGGGCGCACCATGAGGATCTCCGCCACGTGGGCATTGAGTCGCTGCTGGCTGGCCCCCAGGGCCTCCTCGATGGCCGGCACCTCGATCTGAGACACCGTCTGCAGCGCCAGGGCCTGCTGCACCTGCTTGATGGAGGTGCCCCCCAGGGCTTCCCGCTTGGCCAGGGTCGCCTCGATGGTCAGGTGCTGGTAGACATCGGACTCGATGGTGTCGCTGTATTCCTGCAGCTCCTGCAGGGTGAAATCCTCCAGGGCCTTGCCCTGGCCGATGGCGCCCAACACCACTTCGCCCACGATGTGATGGGCTTCCCGGAAGGGGATCCCCTTGGCCACCAGGTAATCCGCCAGCTCGGTGGCGTTGGCGTAGCCCTGCTGCGCCGCCGCCAGGGTGCGCTGGCTGTTGACCTTTACCCCCTCCAGCACCAGGGTCAGCATATCCAGGCACATCAGCCAGGAGTCGATGGCGTCGAACAGCCCCTCCTTGTCCTCCTGCATGTCCTTGTTGTAGGCCATGGGCAGGGCCTTCATGGTGGTCAGGATCCCCATCAGGGCGCCGTAGACCCGGCCCGCCTTACCGCGGATCAGCTCCAGGGCATCCGGGTTCTTCTTCTGTGGCATCAGCGAAGACCCTGAGGTCACCGCGTCGGACAGCTCGATGAAGCCCGCTTCTCCGCTGTTGTAGAAGATCAGATCCTCCGCCATCCGGGACAGGTGCATCATGGAGGTGGCGGCGGCGCTGCACAGCTCCACCACATGATCCCGGTCGGAGACCGCATCCAGGCTGTTGGTCACCGGACCACGGAAGCCCAGCTCCGCCGCCAGGGCGAAGCGATCCACCGGGTAGGCGGTGCCCGCCAGGGCGCCACTGCCCAGGGGACAGGTGTCCAGCCGGGTCAGAGCGTCCTTGAGCCGGGTCAAGTCCCGCTCCAGCATCTCCACATAGCAGAGGCACCAGTGGCCGAAGGTGATGGGCTGAGCCCGTTGCAGGTGGGTGTAACCGGGGATCACCGTCTGCGCCTCCCGCTCCGCCAGGGTCAGCAGCTGCTGCTGGGCCTTGACCAGGGCTTCAATCAGCTCCTGACCCTGGTCCTTGCACCACAGCTTGAGATCCGTCGCCACCTGGTCGTTACGGGAGCGGCCGGTGTGCAGTTTCTTGCCCAGATCGCCCACTTTGGCGATCAGCTGTTGCTCCACAAAGCTGTGGATGTCCTCGGCACCGGACGCCAGGATCTGTTCATCGGTCACCTCCTGTGCCAGTTGGTGCAGGGCACGGATCAGCTGACCGTGCTCCAGCTCATCGAGCACTCCCACCTGCACCAGGGCACCGGCCCAGGCGATGGACCCGGTGATGTCCTGCTGCACCAGGCGGTAATCCACCGGCAGGGAGTCATTAAACTGCTTGAAGCGGCTGTCTGCTGCGCCGCTGAACCGTCCACCCCATAGCGCCATATCAGTTTTGCTCCTTATGCAGGGCCGAGATCCGGCTGGAGAGGGAGAACAACCGGATAAAGCCTTCGGCATGCTTCTGGTTGTATACCTCATCCTCCTCGAAAGTGGAGAAGGCTTCTGAGTACAAGCTGTTGGGGCTGGACCGCTTCACCACCACCGCCTGGCCCTTGTACAGCTTGACGGTGATCTCACCGGTCAGGGGCTCGGCCAGGCTGGTGGCCGCCGCCAGCAGCGCCTTGGATACCGGGGTAAACCAGCGACCGTCATAGAGGACATGGGAGAACTCCAGGCCCACCTGCTCACGGAACTTAAAGGCGGACTTGTCCAGCACCAGGGTCTCCAGTCCACGCAGGGCGGCGTTGACAATAGTGCCTCCTGGGGTTTCATAGCAGCCACGGGACTTCATTCCCACCAGCCGGTTCTCGACGATGTCGATGCGGCCCACGCCATTCTTGGCACCCAGCTCATTCAGCAGCACCAGGGCGTTGTAGGGGGTCATTGCTTCGCCGTTGACCTGGGTCAGCACACCGGCCTCAAACGCCAGGGTGACGTACTCGGCCTGGTCCGGCGCCTGCTCCGGGGAGACACTCCAGGTCCACACCTGCTCGGTGGGCTCGCAGGCGGGATCCTCCAGCTCGCCACCTTCGTGGGAGATGTGCCAACAGTTGGCGTCGCGGCTGTAGATCTTCTCGGCGCTGGCGGTAGTGGGGATGTTCTTGCTGGCCAGGTAGTTCAGCAGATCGGTCCGGGACTTCATGGTCCAGTCGCGCCAGGGGGCGATCACCTTCAGCTGAGGTGCCAGGGCGGCGTAGGTGGACTCGAAGCGCACCTGGTCGTTACCCTTACCGGTACAGCCGTGGGACACCGCGTCGGCCCCCACCTGCAGTGCCAGCTCCACCTGGGCCTTGGCGATGATGGGGCGGGCCATGGCGGTACCCAGCAGGTAGGTGCCCTCATACAGGGCGCCGGTCTTGAGAATGGGGTTGATGTAGTCGGCCACAAACTCATCTTTGAGGTCCACCACGTGGCAGCTGGAGGCACCGGAGGCCAGGGCCTTCTCCTCAACCCCTTCCAGCTCCTCGGCCCCCTGGCCCACATCAGCCACGAAGGCGACCACTTCGCAGTCATACTGCTCCTTCAGGTAGGGGATGATGGCGGAGGTGTCCAGGCCGCCGGAATAGGCCAGCACGACTTTTTTAATGGTTGTCATAGGGGTGTCCTCAAATTAGGGTCAGAAGTATGGCGTTTTGGGCATGCATCCGGTTCTCCGCCTGGTCCATCACCAGGGATTGTTCCGAATCCATCACCTCTGAAGTCACTTCCACCTCGCGGTGGGCTGGCTGACAGTGAAGGAAATAGCTTGCGCCACTGTCGGCCATCATCTTGGCGTTCACCTGATAGGGGGCGAACTTGGCTTTGATCTGCTCGATGGGGGTGCTGTCCCCCATGGAGATCCAGGTGTCGGCGTAGATGGCATCCACCCCCTTCAGGGCCGCCAGATCGCTGCTCAGGGTCAGTGTGGTGCCGTGCTCCGCCGCCAGGGCCTGGGCCTCCACCACCTGCTGACCATCCGGAAAGTGGCCCGGAGGGCAGACCACCACCATATTCACCCCCAGTTTGGCGCTGATGATCATCAGCGAGTGGGTGACGTTGTTGCCATCGCCGACATAGGCCAGGGTTTTACCCTTGAGGGAGCCGTACTGCTCCTTCAGGGTCAGCATGTCAGCCATCGCCTGGCAGGGGTGGTACAGATTGCACAGGGAGTTCACCACAGGCACAGTGGCGTGGGCCGCCAGCTCTTCCAGGGTGCCATGATCAAACACCCGGGCGACGATGGCGTCACACCAACGGGACAGATTCTGGGCGAAGTCCTTCACCGACTCCCGCTGACCCAGGGCACCGTTTTGCTGATCCAGGTAGACCGCATGGCCACCCAGCTTGTTGATCCCCACGTCGAAGCTGACCCGGGTACGCAGGGAGGGCTTCTCAAACAGGGTCGCCACACTCTTGCCCTTGAGGGCCTCATGGTGAGGGGTGTAGTCCGCCTTCAGGGTCAGGGCCTTCTCCAGCACCGCCTCAATCTGGGCGCTGCTCCAGTGTTTCAGAGTTAACAGATGCTGCATCCTATGCTCCTTTTGGATAGATCTGAGTGCCGACGCTGTGGCCATCCACCAGGCCTGCCAGCTGCTCCGGATGACGCCAGCTGGCCACCGTCACCTTGTTATTAATGGTCTGGGCCGCCGCCTGGGCTGCCTCCACCTTGACCTTCATGCCGCCCTCGATGACGCCACTGCGCACCAGTTCCTGGGCCAGTTCCGGGGTCAGCTCCGGGATCAGCTGCCCCTTGCCATCCAGCACGCCGGACACATCGGAGAGCAGGGTCAGCGGCGCCTTCAGCAGCTGACAGATGGCGGTGGCCGCCTGGTCGGCGTTGACGTTAAGCAACTGACCATGGTCATCCGCGGCAATGGAGCTGATGATGGGCAACATGCCGCAGGTCAGCAGCGCCGACAGCAGGGCATCACTCTTGGGCACCACCTGGCCCACGAATCCCAGCTGGGGATCCAGTACCTGAGCGGTCACCATGTCACCGTCTCCCAGGGTCAGCCCCACAGGGGTCAGTCCGGAGGCCTTGGCTGCCGCCACCAGCTTGGTGTTGGCGATGCCCGCCAGGGCGCCGGCGACGATGGGCATCTGCTCCTCCGGTGTGACTCGCAGCCCCTGATGCTTGGTGGACACCATGCCATTGGCACTCAGTTGCTGCTCCACCAGCACGCCGCCGCCGTGCACCAGCACCGGCTGCCAGCCTTGGGCGGTCAGCTTGGTCAGGGTGTCAAACAGCCGGGTCATCCCCTTATCACACTCCAGTAGGGCGCCCCCTACCTTGATCACCATCAACTTCATGAATACACCTCATGACCAAAATGAATGTTTATGCACTCCAGGGCCTGACTGGCAGCCCCTTTCATCAGGTTATCGATGGCACTGGCCACCACCAGGACGTTGCGCAGAGGATCCAGCTTCCAAGCCAGCAGGCAACGATCACTGCCGGCCACATCATCGATTTTAGGCCAGCTGCCGGCGGGCAGCAGTTTCACCTTGTCGCTGCCCTGATAGATCTCAAAGGCTTGGGCAACCTCCTCCTCGGTGGTACCCGGTTTCACCTGACAGGTGATGGTGGCCAGAATGCCCCGTTTGAAATTCCCCAGGTGAGGGGTGAACACCACCTGCTGCCCCAGGTAGGTCTCAATCTCCGGCTGATGCCTGTGGCTCAGTACACCGTAAGGGGTCAGGCTCACTTCACACAGGTGGGTATTGAGCTGAGCCTTGCGGCCTGCGCCACTGACGCCACTGACGGCGTTGATCACCGGCATGGAGGACTCCTGCAACAAGCCGGACTGCTTCAACGGCTTGAGTCCCAGCAATGAAGCGGTGGGGTAGCAACCGGGAACGGCGATAAGCTTGCTGCCCTTAAGGGTATGGGGGTACCAGTCCACCAGTCCGTACTCCGCCTCCAGCAGCAGCTGAGGATGAGGGTGCTCGAAACCGTAGTAGCTGGGATAGACGCTGGCGTCTTTAAACCTGTGGCCGCCAGAGAGATCGAACACCGACAGGCCCGCCTGCAGCAGCTGTGGCACCAGGGAGGCCGACACCAGGTGTTCGGTGGCCAGGGCGACGCCATCACACTGACTGGCCAGAACCGCCAGGGCCTCGGCCCCCAGTCCCTGGACGACATCGTCCACCAGACCCAGCATCTCTGGATAGAGCTGACTCAGAGGTTTGCCCGCATCCAGGCTGTTTTCAGAAACATAGAGGCCGCCCAGGGTCAGGGCTGGCGACAGGGCAATCAGTTTGGCCAGGGTGGCACCGGCATACCCGGTGGCGCCGATTACGGCTATAGTGGTCATGAGGTTGTGTCCGTTAACTAGCAAATATAAGGGTAGCGAAGAGGCGCCAGCAGGGGTGGCGACGATGTGGATTTATCGTCGTCGTAGGAGGTGGGTATGTACTGTCCTGATTTGAATTTTCATAACCTTGGCTATCGTCTAACGGCTGCGACCTTGATAGACTACCACCTCAACATAGTTATGCAACCTTTTTGAATTATTAATTATGAAAAAGATTCCAGAACTGAAGCAGAGATTCCAGCAACTGATCGCCACGCCCTCCATCAGCGCTCTGGACGACAAATGGGACCAGAGCAACCTGCCGGTCATTGAGCTGCTGCACGGCTGGTTCAGCCAACTGGGATTTCAATGTGAGGTGCTGCCCCTGCCGGACCAACCGGGCAAAGCCAACCTGCTGGCGCGCATCGGCCCCAACCTGCCCGGCGGACTGCTGTTGGCAGGCCACACCGACACCGTGCCCTTTGATGAGGGCCGCTGGAGTCGTGATCCCTTCACCCTGGAGGAGAAGGACAACCGTTGGTATGGCCTGGGCACCTGTGACATGAAGGGCTTCTTTGCCCTGGTGCTGGAAGCCGCGGTCTCTGTGGACCTGAGCAAGCTCACCCGTCCCCTCTATATACTGGCCACCGCCGACGAAGAGACCACCATGGCCGGGGCCAAGGCCTTTGCCGCCGGCGCCGGTATCTCGCCAGACTACGCCCTGATAGGTGAACCCACAGGCCTTAAGCCGGTGCACATGCACAAGGGGCACGCGGCCCTGGGGATTCGGGTCACCGGCCGCAGCGGCCACTCCTCGGATCCGGACAAGGGGCTCAACGCCATCGAGGTGATGAATCTGGTGATCAGCCAGCTCATCCAATTGAAACAGACTCTGGCACAAAGTTTCCGTCAAGAGGAGTTCTCGGTGCCCTACCCCACTCTCAACCTGGGGCACATCCACGGCGGCGATGCGGTGAACCGCATCTGTGGCTGCTGCAGCCTCAACCTGGATCTGCGTCCCCTGCCGGGGATGAGCCTGGAGCAGCTTGAACTGCTGCTGAGTCAGGCGCTCAAGCCGGTGACCGATCGCTACCCGGGCGCCGTCAGCCTCAGCCATCTCTACCCCGGCTCCGAGGCCTTCGCCTATCGGGGGGAGGACACCCTGCTCAAGCTGGCTGGCCAGCTGTGCGGTGAAGAGGCCCGTGCGGTGAACTACGCCACCGAGGCACCCTACATCAATCAACTGGGCTGCCAGACCCTGGTGCTGGGGCCGGGAAGCATCGAGCAGGCCCACCAGCCCGATGAATATCTATCCATGGAATATCTCACCTCAACACCCAGGTTGCTCGGCCACTTCATTAATAAATTTTGCTTATCCGGGGAGTAAACGACTGTTTAATCTCACTGACCGGACTATCTGAGTCCGGTCATTCGTGATACTTTGATCGATTGCAGTGCGGTATTTATGCAGAGGGGAAACATCACCATGAGCGACATCAACGCACCACTCAAGGCCAACATCAGCATGTTGGGACAGTTGCTGGGGGAGACCATCGGCGACCATTTGGGTGAGGGTTTCGTCGATAAAGTGGAGACCATTCGTCAGCTCTCCAAGGCCTCCAGAAAACGCGAACCCGGTGCGCGTCATAAGATGCTGGAGCTATTGGATCAACTGAGCGATCAAGAGCTTGTTCCCTTTGTTCGTGCCTTCAACCAGTTTCTGAACCTGGCCAACCTGGCGGAGCAGTTCCACACCATCTCCCGCAATTGCGACCAGCTGGTGTGCGTACCCGACCCGGTAGACATGTTGTTGGGCCGACTGCTCAACGGCAAGGCCCAGCTGGAACCTGAGAAGCTGCTGGAAGAACTGGGCCGTCTGGAGATCGACCTGGTGCTGACCGCTCACCCCACAGAGGTGACCCGTCGTACCCTGATCACCAAATACAGTGCCATCATCGAGTGTCTGGCCGAACTGGAAAACCCCCAACTCAGCGAGCGGGAGCTTCAGCAGCAGCGACTTCGCCTGCGCCAGCTGATCGCCCAGATCTGGCACACCAACGAGATTCGTACCCAGCGCCCCACCCCAGAGGATGAGGCGAGCTGGGGCTGGGCTGCCGTCGAGGACAGCCTGTGGCAAGCCGTGCCCGACTTCCTGCGTCAGGTAAACGACCGCCTGGAAGCCCATGCCGGCGTGCAACTGCCGCCGGACACCGTACCGGTGAAATTCTCCAGCTGGATGGGCGGTGACCGCGACGGCAACCCCAATGTCACCGCCAAGGTCACCTCCAGGGTATTGCTGAAGAATCGCAAAATCGCCCTGAACCTGTACCTGGCCGACGTTAAGACCCTCATCAGCGAGCTCTCCATGGAGGAGTGCTCCGAAGAGCTGCGGGCGCTGGCAGGGGACACCAACGAACCCTACCGGGTTGCGCTGAGGCAGCTGAGAGACAAGCTGATCATCAATCTGGAAGAGGTGCACGCCTGCCTCGACGGTTATCCTCCCTACCTGGAGCCGGAGCAGAAGATCACCAGTAAGGCAGAGCTGCTCGAGCCTCTGCAACTTATCTACGACAGCCTGCTGCAGTGCCGGATGCGTCTGATCGCCAACGGCCTGCTGCTGGACACCCTGCGTCGTCTGCACTGCTTCGGCGTCGGCCTGATCCGCCTGGATATCCGCCAGGACTCCGCCCGCCACACCAGCGCCCTGGCGGAGATCACCCGCTATCTGGGACTGGGAGATTACGAGCACTGGCAGGAGGAGGAGAAACAAGCCTTCCTGCTCAGAGAGCTGGCCAACCGTCGTCCGCTGCTGCCCAGCAGCTGGTCACCGACCGAGGACACCAAGGAGGTGCTGGACACCTGCAAGCTGATCGCCCAGCAGCACCCTGAAGCCCTGGGCTCCTACGTCATCTCCATGGCCAGTGCCCCCTCAGACGTTTTAGCGGTGGCCCTGCTGCTCAAGGAGTGTGGCTGCCAGTTTGCCATGCCCATCGTGCCCCTGTTCGAAACCCTGGACGACCTGCAAAACGCCGCCACCTGCGTCGAGCAACTGCTGGCCATCGACTGGTACCTGGGATACATCCGCGGCAAACAGCAGGTGATGATCGGCTACTCCGACTCCGCCAAGGACGCCGGCGTGATGGCCGCCTCCTGGGCTCAGTACCGCGCCCAGGAATCCCTGGTCGAGGTGTGCAAACAGGCCAACGTCGCCCTGACCCTGTTCCACGGTCGCGGCGGCAGCATCGGCCGTGGTGGCGGTCCCGCTCACGAAGCGATCCTGTCTCAGCCTCCGGGCTCAGTAGACGGCCGTCTGCGAGTCACCGAGCAGGGTGAGATGATCCGCTTCAAGTTCGGTCTGCCCAAGGTGGCGGTACAGAGCTTGGCTCTCTACACCTCTGCGGTGCTGGAAGCCACCCTGCTGCCCCCACCACAGCCCAAGCAGTCCTGGCGTGATCTGATGGACCGCATCGCCGACACCTCAGTGACCGCCTATCGAAGCATCGTGCGGGAAGAGCCCCAGTTTGTGCCCTACTTCCGTGCCGCCACACCGGAGCAGGAGCTGGCGGATCTGCCCCTGGGCAGCCGTCCCGCCAAACGCCGCGCCGACGGCGGTGTGGAATCTCTGCGCGCCATCCCGTGGATCTTTGCCTGGACTCAGAACCGGCTGATGTTGCCCGCCTGGCTGGGCGCCGGTGCCGGCCTCAAGGAAGCGATCGACGCCGGAGAGCAACCGACTCTGACCGCCATGTTCCAGTCCTGGCCCTTCTTCCGCACCCGCCTCTCCATGCTGGAGATGGTGTACGCCAAGGCGGAGCCTCACCTGGCCGCCTATTACGACCGAGTGCTGGTACCCCAGGAACTCCATGGCTTGGGCAACAAGCTGCGCAGCCAGCTGGAGCAGGACATTCGCACCGTGCTGCAGCTGACCCAGGAACAGACCCTGATGGAGCACACCCCCTGGAACCGGGAATCCGTTGAACTGCGCCATCCCTATATCGATCCCCTGAACTTCCTGCAGGCGGAGCTGCTGCGCCGCTGCCGGGGCAAGGAGGAGGAACTGGATGACATTAAGCAGGCCCTGATGGTCACCATCGCCGGCATCGCTGCCGGCATGCGCAACACCGGGTAAAGGAACAAGCGGGCTGCGGCCCGCTTTTTTTATGGGAGAAAACCATGAGGCAACTGCAAGGCGCCCTGGTAATGGGACTGCTTCTGACTTTGGGCGGCTGCGCCACCAGCTATACCCTGGATGAAAAGGAGGTGGAGGGCTACCTCCAGGACAAGCTCACCATCGAGGAGCGCCACTCCCCGATCCCGGTACTGGATACCGAGGTGAACCTCAACCGCATCGACGTAGAGATTGGAAGGCACAACCAGGGGCAGGTTCGGGTGACCACCCTGTCGGAGTTTGTCATCCGCACCCCCTTGCTGCCACTGAGGGCCTCACTGACCGCCACCTTGGCGGCCACCCCCTGGTATCGCCCGGAAGACCGGGGGATCTACCTGAGGGATCTGACCCTGGTGGAGGTCAAAGCGGACCCGGATGACCTGACTCTGCCCCTGGAGCGGTTGGGGAAGGAGAGCCTGGCAGCGGTACAGCTGTTCCTGGCCAGCCAGCCTATCTATACCCTGGACGAAGATGACTGGGCCCAGGATATTCTGGGCCGCTTTGGCCGGGAGATCACCATAGAGCCCGGCATCATCCGCTTCCATCTGGATGGAACCGGCAACTAGCCGGCTCTGGATTCGACCCGTTTCAGGAAGGGGTAGTCGGCAACAGGCTCCAGTCCCAGAATGTGGCGCCTGAGCATATCCAGAGCCACCGCCGATGACAGCTTACGCACCAGAGTGCGGGAGCGGTTGGCGCCACTGCCGAATGCCAGGGTCTGGCTCCAGTGGCCCTGGTCACTGCAGACACAGAAACACACGGTGCCAACCGGCTTCTCCTCTGTGCCCCCGTCAGGGCCGGCGATGCCACTGATGCTGACTCCGAAATCACTGCCCAGCGCCCGTCGGGCGCCCTGGGCCATCTCCGTCACCGTCTCCAGAGAGACCGCACCGAACTGCTCAAGAGTCTCGGCCTGAACGCCACATTGAGACTGCTTGGCGCTGTTGCTGTAGGTCACCAGGGAGCCCAGCAGATAAGCCGAACTTCCCGCCAGAGTCACCAGCTGATCCGCCACCATGCCGCCGGTACAGGACTCGGCCAGAGCCAGGGTCTCTCCGCGCTCCACCAGCAGGCTGTGGACGATCTCCCCCATGCTCTTCTGGTTCTCCCCCACCAGGGAGTCACCCAGTGCGGATTTCACCTCGGTCAGGTAAGCCTGCCACTGGGCTTCGTCCACCCTTGTCCGGTGGAACAGTTTCACTTCGATATGGGGCATGGACGCCCGGTAACCTATGGTCACCCCCTCAGGACAAGGCAAGGAGAGATCATCGATGTCATTGGCCATGGCGGATTCCGCCTGACCCAGGGTCAGCAGTTTATGTACCTTCACCGATCCACCATTGAGCGGGTCAAGGTCGACCAGGAAAGGCAGCAGTTGCTCCTGCACCATGCGGAACAGCTCATGGGGGACACCTGGGGTAAAGAACAGCCAAGCACCGTCGAGCTTCACTCTGAAGCCGCAGGCGGTACCCACAGGGTTGTCCACCACCACCGCCGATGCCGGCAACATCGCCTGCTTCAAATTGCTCGAGGTCATGGTTCGGCCACGGGCGGCAAACATCTGCTCCATCACGGTGCGCCATTGATCGAACATCACCAGCGGCTCTCCCAGAGCCTGAGCGGCGGCTTCAGCGCTCAAATCATCACTGGTGGGCCCCAGACCGCCATTGACGATCACCAGATCCGCCCGGGCAGCACTCTCTTTAAAGGCCCCCACCAGATCCTCCAGCCTGTCTCCCACCGTAGTCTTACGACTGAGTTCATAGCCACTCTCCATCAGAGTGTTGGCCACCCAGGCGGCGTTGGTGTCGACAATTTGACCGGACAGCACCTCTTCACCGGTGCAGATCATCTCAATCTTCATAGGCTCCTCCTTGTGAGACTCACACTAGAGCAGCGGCAGGGGGATGGCAATAGCTGGGAAGGCGTTCTTAATTTTCAGAAAGATAAGGCTATAAAACCAAAAAAGCCCCGACCTTTCGGTCGGGGCTTAATCTGGTGCTAATACCCAGAGTCGAACTGGGGACCTCACCCTTACCAAGGGTGCGCTCTACCAACTGAGCTATATCAGCAAACTCGTTGTCCGCAATGCGGATATGGAAAACCCCGGTAGAGCCGGGGTTCCGTATAAATGGTGCTAATACCCAGAGTCGAACTGGGGACCTCACCCTTACCAAGGGTGCGCTCTACCAACTGAGCTATATCAGCACACTGATATTTGGTGCCTGACGCAAGAACCTGATTGGCACTCTCACATCAAGGAATTGGTGCCTGACGATGACCTACTCTCACATGGGAACTCCCACACTACCATCGGCGCTACTGTGTTTCACTGCTGAGTTCGGCATGGGATCAGGTGGGACCACAGCGCTATGGTCGTCAGACGAATTTGGAACAATTCGCACAAGCTGTTTCTCGTTTGCATTCTCGCAAGCGCTTTCTATATCTGGGATATCAAAACCCATTGGGTGTTGTATGGTTAAGCCTCACGGGTCATTAGTACAGGTTAGCTCAACGCCTCACAACGCTTACACACCCTGCCTATCAACGTCCTAGTCTTGGACGGCCCTTTAGAGACCTTAAAGGTCTAGTGAGAACTCATCTTGAGGCTCGCTTCCCGCTTAGATGCTTTCAGCGGTTATCGATTCCGAACTTAGCTACCCGGCAATGCCACTGGCGTGACAACCGGAACACCAGAGGTTCGTCCACTCCGGTCCTCTCGTACTAGGAGCAGCCCCTCTCAATTCTCAAACGCCCACGGCAGATAGGGACCGAACTGTCTCACGACGTTCTGAACCCAGCTCGCGTACCACTTTAAATGGCGAACAGCCATACCCTTGGGACCGACTTCAGCCCCAGGATGTGATGAGCCGACATCGAGGTGCCAAACACCGCCGTCGATATGAACTCTTGGGCGGTATCAGCCTGTTATCCCCGGAGTACCTTTTATCCGTTGAGCGATGGCCCTTCCATGCAGAACCACCGGATCACTATGACCTACTTTCGTACCTGCTCGACGTGTCTGTCTCGCAGTTAAGCTGGCTTATGCCATTGCACTAACCGTATGATGTCCGACCATACTTAGCCAACCTTCGTGCTCCTCCGTTACTCTTTGGGAGGAGACCGCCCCAGTCAAACTACCCACCAGGCACTGTCCCTAACCCCGATTCAGGGGCCCAGGTTAGAACATCAACACTACAAGGGTGGTATTTCAAGGACGGCTCCACATCATCTAGCGACAACGCTTCAAAGCCTCCCACCTATCCTACACATGTAGGGTCAATGTTCAGTGCCAAGCTGTAGTAAAGGTTCACGGGGTCTTTCCGTCTAGCCGCGGGTATACGGCATCTTCACCGCAAATTCAATTTCACTGAGTCTCGGGTGGAGACAGCGTGGCCATCATTACGCCATTCGTGCAGGTCGGAACTTACCCGACAAGGAATTTCGCTACCTTAGGACCGTTATAGTTACGGCCGCCGTTTACCGGGGCTTCGATCAAGAGCTTCTTCCGAAGAATAACCCCATCAATTAACCTTCCGGCACCGGGCAGGCGTCACACCGTATACGTCCACTTACGTGTTTGCACAGTGCTGTGTTTTTGATAAACAGTTGCAGCCACCTGGTATCTGCGACTGCCGACAGCTTAGGGAGCAAGTCCCATCACCGTCAGCAGCGTACCTTCTCCCGAAGTTACGGTACCATTTTGCCTAGTTCCTTCACCCGAGTTCTCTCAAGCGCCTTGGTATTCTCTACCTGACCACCAGTGTTGGTTTGGGGTACGATTCCTTCTTACCTGAAGCTTAGAAGTTTTTCCTGGAAGCATGGCATCAACCACTTCAGTGCCGTAGCACCTCGTCATCAGCTCTCAGCGTAATGTGTGTCCGGATTTGCCTAAACACACCGCCTACAACCTTAAACGCACATCCGATAGTGCGCTGGCCTAGCCTTCTCCGTCACTCCATCGCAGTAAGAAGAAGTACGGGAATATTAACCCGTTTCCCATCGACTACGCCTTTCGGCCTCGCCTTAGGGGTCGACTCACCCTGCCCCGATTAACGTTGGACAGGAACCCTTGGTCTTCCGGCGAGCGGGTTTTTCACCCGCTTTAACGTTACTCATGTCAGCATTCGCACTTCTGATACGTCCAGCATGCCTCTCGACACACCTTCAACCGCTTACAGAACGCTCCTCTACCATGCACACAAGTGTGCATCCGCAGCTTCGGTGTCTAGTTTAGCCCCGTTACATCTTCCGCGCAGACCGACTCGACCAGTGAGCTATTACGCTTTCTTTAAATGATGGCTGCTTCTAAGCCAACATCCTGGCTGTCTGAGCCTTTCCACATCGTTTCCCACTTAACTAGAACTTTGGGACCTTAGCTGGCGGTCTGGGTTGTTTCCCTCTCCACGACGGACGTTAGCACCCGCCGTGTGTCTCCCGTAATTGCACTCATTGGTATTCGGAGTTTGCAAAGGGTTGGTAAGTCGGGATGACCCCCTAGCCTTAACAGTGCTCTACCCCCAATGGTGAGATACGAGGCGCTACCTAAATAGCTTTCGAGGAGAACCAGCTATCTCCCGGTTTGATTGGCCTTTCACCCCTACCCACAAGTCATCCGCTAATTTTGCAACATTAGTCGGTTCGGTCCTCCAGTTGGTGTTACCCAACCTTCAACCTGCCCATGGGTAGATCACCGGGTTTCGGGTCTACACCTTGCAACTCATTCGCCCAGTTAAGACTCGGTTTCCCTACGGCTCCCCTATTCGGTTAACCTCGCTACAAAATGTAAGTCGCTGACCCATTATACAAAAGGTACGCAGTCACCCCGAAGGGCTCCCACTGCTTGTACGTACACGGTTTCAGGTTCTATTTCACTCCCCTCACAGGGGTTCTTTTCGCCTTTCCCTCACGGTACTGGTTCACTATCGGTCAGTCAGGAGTATTTAGCCTTGGAGGATGGTCCCCCCATGTTCAGACAAGATATCACGTGTCCCGTCCTACTCGATTTCACACAAAGTTAGTTTTCGTGTACGGGGCTATCACCCTGTATCGCGCTACTTTCCAGAAGCTTCCACTAACACCCTCTGTGCTTAAGGGCTAATCCCCGTTCGCTCGCCGCTACTTAGGGAATCTCAATTGATTTCTTTTCCTCAGGGTACTTAGATGTTTCAGTTCCCCTGGTTCGCTCTGTACACCTATGTATTCAGTGCACAGTGACCGCTTATGCGGCCGGGTTTCCCCATTCGGAAATCGGTGACTCAAATGGCTCTTACTGCCTCATCACCGCTTATCGCAAGTTAGTACGTCCTTCATCGCCTCTGACTGCCTAGGCATCCACCGTGTACGCTTAGTCGCTTAACCATACAACCCCAATAAGTCTTGGAATCGTATTGCTTCACAACCAATACGTTAATCTATCGCCAGATATTCAAGGCACTTGCAAAAATTGCAAATATCTCGAGAAATTATCAGCTTGTCCAAATTGTTAAAGAGCAAGTTTTTGCCTAAAGCAAAAACGCCAAAATCACCCCTTGGGATGATTTCAGACAATCTGTGTGAACACTCAACGCAAAACCGTATCTATTTCGTAAGGAGGTGATCCAGCCCCAGGTTCCCCTAGGGCTACCTTGTTACGACTTCACCCCAGTCATGAACCACACCGTGGTCATCGCCCTCCCGAAGGTTAAGCTAATGACTTCTGGTGCAGCCCACTCCCATGGTGTGACGGGCGGTGTGTACAAGGCCCGGGAACGTATTCACCGTGACATTCTGATTCACGATTACTAGCGATTCCGACTTCATGGAGTCGAGTTGCAGACTCCAATCCGGACTACGACCGGCTTTATGGGATTGGCTGACTCTCGCGAGCTCGCAACCCTTTGTACCGACCATTGTAGCACGTGTGTAGCCCATCCCGTAAGGGCCATGATGACTTGACGTCGTCCCCACCTTCCTCCGGTTTATCACCGGCAGTCTCCCTAGAGTTCCCACCATTACGTGCTGGCAACTAAGGACAAGGGTTGCGCTCGTTGCGGGACTTAACCCAACATTTCACAACACGAGCTGACGACAGCCATGCAGCACCTGTCTCACGGTTCCCGAAGGCACACTTCGATCTCTCAAAGCTTCCGTGGATGTCAAGGGATGGTAAGGTTCTTCGCGTTGCATCGAATTAAACCACATGCTCCACCGCTTGTGCGGGCCCCCGTCAATTCATTTGAGTTTTAACCTTGCGGCCGTACTCCCCAGGCGGTCTATTTAATGCGTTAGCTTTGGAACCCACGCCTCAAGGGCACAGACTCCTAATAGACATCGTTTACAGCGTGGACTACCAGGGTATCTAATCCTGTTTGCTCCCCACGCTTTCGCATCTGAGCGTCAGTCTTTGTCCAGGAGGCCGCCTTCGCCACTGGTATTCCTTCAGATCTCTACGCATTTCACCGCTACACCTGAAATTCTACCTCCCTCTACAAGACTCTAGTCTGCCAGTTCGAAATGCAGTTCCCAGGTTAAGCCCGGGGCTTTCACATCTCGCTTAACAGACCGCCTGCATGCGCTTTACGCCCAGTAATTCCGATTAACGCTCGCACCCTCCGTATTACCGCGGCTGCTGGCACGGAGTTAGCCGGTGCTTCTTCTGCGAGTAACGTCACAGCTAACGGGTATTAACCGCTAACCTTTCCTCCTCGCTGAAAGTACTTTACAACCCGAAGGCCTTCTTCATACACGCGGCATGGCTGCATCAGGCTTGCGCCCATTGTGCAATATTCCCCACTGCTGCCTCCCGTAGGAGTCTGGACCGTGTCTCAGTTCCAGTGTGGCTGATCATCCTCTCAAACCAGCTAGAGATCGTCGCCATGGTGAGCCATTACCTCACCATCTAGCTAATCTCACTTAGGCTTATCCAATCGCGAAAGGTGCCGAAGCATCCCCCTCTTTCCCCCGTAGGGCGTATGCGGTATTAGCAGTCGTTTCCAACTGTTGTCCCCCTCGACTGGGCAAATTCCTAAGCATTACTCACCCGTCCGCCGCTCGACGCCCAACAAATCATCCGAAGAATCTTTGTTGTCGTTTCCGCTCGACTTGCATGTGTTAGGCCTGCCGCCAGCGTTCAATCTGAGCCATGATCAAACTCTTCAATTAAAAAGTTTTTTGGAATCCGAAAATTCCGACTCAATGAATTACTGAATTAACTTGTTATAGTCACTCAGTGCAACATTGATATATGAGATATCAATCCTGCGCGAGTGCCCACACAGATTGTCTGACTAATTGTTAAAGAGCGTGTCTCTCATCGAGACAGGAGGCGCATTCTACGCGACTCTCCGTTGCCGTCAAGCCCTAATTGCAAACTTTTTCAAGTTGCCGCTTGAGGCGTTTCGCTTTACTTATGAAGGCTTGGAGCCCTCATTGAAAGCTAAGCGCCGTTTTCACCACTTAAGTTATCGACTACAGCCCTCGGGCCCAGTGTTTTCTTAGTGGCTGACGCCTTGTTAACCATCTCGCTTCGGCCTTGTCGGCTTTTGCCCGGTCAACGAGGAGCGCATTATAGGGAGGGATTTTTTCTTGGCAACCCCTAAAAGGATCATTTGCGATCGAGCGGACAGTTAATAGACAAAAGCACCCTTTCGGGTGCTTTTCAGTGTGTTTTTCGTCCATCTATTCGCCGAGGTAGGTCTCGACCAGCTTTTGCACCTTGGGGTTATCCCAATCCACAAAGCTGCGGACAAAGGCCACCAGTTGTCCCTGCTCATTGAGGATAAAGGTGGCGGGCACCAGATCCGTCGGCAACACCCGACCCACCGCGTCGGTGGTGTCATACAGGGTGGAGAAGGACTCCAGGCCAAGCTCCTTAAGGAAAGGGGCGACCACGGCGGGATCACGATCGATGGCCACCGGGAGTACCACCGCGCCCTGACTCTCCAGCTTGGCGCGGAATCGCGCCAGGGAGGGAAGCTCACGAACACAGGGGGGACACCAGGTCGCCCAAAGGTTCAGGACAACCACCTTCCCCTTATAAATGGACAACTCTACCGCCTCACCCTCCAGATCCTTCAGCTCAATGCTGTCCAGATCCTGAGGAAAGGTGAGCTGAACGAATCTCTGCAGCGCAGGGTCGTCGCCAGCCTGGTTCATTCCCGGAAAACCGAAGGCGCTGCCCGTAAGCAGCGCCAACATAAGAATCAGGCCTCGCATCAGCCCTGTTTCTCCTTGAGCATCTTCGCCAGACGCTCTCGATCGGCATCGGTCATGGCCGTCGTTGCCTTGGCACTCTTCTGGCGCTGAGCGCGGATGAACAGCAGACCCACACCCAGACCGACGACGGCGAAGGCCACCGGACCCAGCCACAGCACCAGGGTGCGGTTGTCGAAGGCGGGGCGGTAGCGAACGAAGTCGCCATAGCGATCGGTCATAAAGGTCACGATCTCATCGTTGCTCTTGCCCTCATCCACCATGGCATACACCTTCAGGCGCAGGTCACGGGCAACCGGGGAGTTGGAGTCGATCAGATTCTGGTTCTGACACTGGGGACAACGCAGTTCATTGGCCAGTTGCAGCCCACGCTCCTTGTTCTCCTCACTCTTGAACTCGTAGGTATCGATGGGGGTGGCGTGCACCGCCCCCGCCACCAGCAACAGGCAGATGGCACTGGAGAACCACTTCAACAAAGCTTTCATCAGGCACCTCCCTTGGCGGCCGCCGCTTCACGGCGCAGCTCGCTGATCATCGGCATAAAGGTCTCAGCCCAGTTCTGCGGGCCGAGGACACCGGCAAAGCGATAGCGAACGACCCCGTTGTGATCCACCACGAAGGTTTCAGGTGCACCATACACACCCAGATCCAGACCCAGCTTACCCTCTGGGTCATACAGGTTCTTGGTGTAGGGATCACCACTGTTGGCCAGATAGCGCAGAGCCAGTCCACGCTCATCCCGGTAGTTGATGCCGTAGATAGGGATAGCACCCTGTCTGGACAACTTGTTCAGGAAGGGGTGCTCATACTTACAGGAGGGACACCAGGTGGCCCACACATTCAGCAGATACACCTCACCTTCAAGGTCCTTGTTGGTGATGGTGACCTGGGCGTCTTCCAGAGACTCCAGGGTGAAAGTGGGAACCGGCTTGCCCTCAAGGGCAGAATCCAGCTCCTTGGGGTTGAGGAACAACCCCTTGTACAGGAACACCGCCATGCCGATGAAAATCAGCAGGGGGATAAACAGTAACGCGCGTTTCATAGCTCTACTCTAACCTCAGGCAGTCGCCACTTGTGCTTCGTTGACTGGGGCACTCTTACGGCTGCGAGCTCGCTTATCGGTCGCTGCCAGGGTACCGCCGATCATCATCAGAATACTGCCAAACCAGATCCAACGCACCATGGGCTTGTAGTTCAGGCGCACGGCGTAGTCGGTGGAATCCAGGGGATCACCCATGGTCACGTACAGATCGCGGAAGAAGCCCCAGTCGATGCCAGCTTCGGTCATGTCCATGGTCCGTACATTGTACTTACGACGATCCGGGTACAGGGTGGTCACCAGCTCGCCATCCTGCATCACAGTGATGCGACCCTGCTCTGCGGTGTAGTTGGGGCCCTGGACCATACGGGTCTCTTCATAGGTGAAGGTGTAACCCGCCAGTTCATGGCTCTTACCTGGGCCCATGCGCACGGATTTCTCTTCCGCGTAGTGGGACACCATGGCCGCGCCGATGATCGCCATGGCGATACCCAGGTGAGCGAACTGCATGCCCCAGACGCTGCGGCTCAGACGCTTGGTGGTGAAGCCACCATTGGGCTCCCTGGTCTTATTGTACAGATCCAGCATCAGGGTCAGCACAATCCACACCGCGGTGGCCACACCGGCGCTTACCCACAGGTTCATCTTGCCGTCGATGATGAAAGGCGTCGCCAGACCGGCAATCAGGGCCACGGCCGCAGGCACCATCAGTTGACGGGTCTCGGTATCTTTGGCTTTCTTCCATCGAATCACCGGCCCTATGCCCATCAGCACAAAGAGCACCAGGACTATGGGGTTGAATACGGTGTTGAAGTACGGAGGACCTACGGAGATCTTACCCAGACCCAGGGCATCGCCCAGCAGTGGGTAGAGAGTCCCCAGCAGCACAGAGCCTGTGGCAACCACCAACAGGATGTTACAGCCGAGCATCATGGTCTCTTTGGAGAACAGCTCAAACTTGGCCGGGCTGGCAAACTCGGTCGCCCGGACCGCGAACAGGGTCAGAGAACCACCGATGGTCAGACCCAGCAAGCCCAGAATCGCCATACCCCGGGTGGGGTCAGCGGCAAAGGAGTGCACCGAAGTCAGTACGCCGGAACGCACCAGGAAGGTACCCAGCAGACTGAGGGAGAAGGTAAAGATCGCCAGCAGGATGGTCCAGTTACGGAAGGTGCCCCGCTTCTCGGTCACAATCAGCGAGTGCAATAACGCGGTGCCCACCAGCCAGGGCATAAAGGAGGCGTTCTCTACCGGATCCCAGAACCACCAGCCACCCCAGCCAAGCTCATAATAAGCCCACCAGGAACCCAGAGAGATACCGCCGGTCAGGAAGATCCAGGCGGCCAGGGTCCAGGGGCGGGACCAGCGGGCCCAGGCGGAGTCCAGTCGACCGCTCAGCAGTGCCGCGATGGCGAAAGCGAAGGCCACGGAGAAACCTACATACCCCAGATACAGCATGGGCGGGTGGAAGATCAGGCCCACGTCCTGAAGCATGGGGTTCAGGTCGCGACCCTCGGCAGGCACCACAGGCAGGAAGCGCTCGAATGGGCTGGAGGTCAGCAACATGAACAGGCAGAAGCCCAGAGTCACCATGCCCATGATCGCCAGCACCCGGGCAACGAAGGCGTCGTCCAGGTTGCGACTGAACAGGGCAACGGCGGCGCTCCAGACTGCCATGGAGAACACCCAGAACAGCAGTGAACCTTCATGACCACCCCAGATGGCGGCGATCTTGAACGGCGTCGGCAGGTGGCTATTGGAGTTGTGCGCCACATAGGCCACGGAGAAATCGTCGGTAACGAAGGCGTAGCCCAAAGCCACTACCGCGAGACCCATAAAGAGAAAAGTGCCGTATGCCAAAGGCCGGCTGTAACTCACCAGGAAGGCGTCTCGCCTTGCCACGCCCACTAAGGGGACGATCGACATGATGGCGGCGAACGCCATGCCGATAATGAGTGCGTAATGTCCTAGTTCCGGAACCATGAATTACCTCTGCGAGGGAATGTATCCATATACGGCTGCGCGCCCAACTCGCTCAGCCGAACAGTGCTCATTGACGCCATTTTAGGCAGAGTTGCGCTGCTTGTCTGCCTTTAATCACGCTTAAAACGATGTAGCTCACACCCACGCGCCATGCGCATGCCCTGACGGTGCTGTGGCCTTTGACGAGGCAGCTTACAAAAAGTTTCCGCCATTGTTGTATTAGATTTACATTATGTGACCCCTACCTCAATTGCGGTGCTTCGCCAAGGTCAGATTTATGCAGCTATGGCGCTTGAACGTGGTTGCCGTATAATCCATCTGCAAATTTTTTAAGTTGGTGTGACGCGCCCCTGACTGCGAAACACTCCACGACTTACGCACATCACAGACTACAGAAGCAGCTATGACGACTTTTTGGATCGCAATCGCGGCACTGACCGCACTGGCTCTGCTCTTGGTTTGGCTGCCCTTTTTCCGACGTACCGCAAAAGGGGCCCAGCAGACTGAGCTACGCACGCAAACCAACGTAAAACTGTTTAACGAGCGTATTGCCGAACTGGAGGTAGATAAGCAGGAGGGCCGCCTGACCGAGGCGGAGTTTGAAACCCTCAAGCAGGAGCAGGAGATGAACCTGCTGCAGGACGTGGATGACGGGGAGAGCTCCGCCATCACCGACAACAGCCGTGGCCCTCTGTGGCCGGTGCTGATCAGCGTCATCGTCCTGGTGCTCTCCGGCTACAGCTACATGGAACTGGGCCGTTTCGACGAGTGGCAGAACGCTCGCCCCGAAACCGCACAGCAATCCAACCCTCACCAGGGCATGACCCCTGAGCAGATGCAGCAGATGCGCATCGCTCAGATGGAAAGCACAGTGATGAACGAGCCTGACAACAGCCAGGCCTGGTTCTCCCTGGGTCACGCCTACATCTCCGGTGGCCAGTACCAGAAGGCGGTCGCCGCCTTCGATACCGTCATGGAGCTGGTTGGCCGCCACGCCGAACTCCTGGGCCCCCGCGCCACCGCCATGTATTACCTGGCCGGTGAGAAGATGACCCCAGAGATCGACGCGGTGATCAAAGAAGCCCTGGAAAGCGACTTCAAGGATCCCTCCACCCGCCTGTTGCTGGGTATGGACGCCTTCTTCAATGCAAACTATGAAGATGCCATCCGTCACTGGGAGATCCTGCTCACCAGCCCACGCGATGACTTTGACCGCTCCGCCATTCAGGCCGCCATCATGCAGGCCAAGAGCTTCCTGGGTACCGACAGCGTCGACAACCCCGAGCTGAACAAGGATGTGGAGGCCAAGGCCAAGAGCATCCATGTTTCCGTCTCTCTGGACGAGGCCATGGCTGCCAAGGCTCAGCCCGGTGCCAGTGTTCTGGTGATGGCTCGCCCCCTCAGCGGCGGCATGATGCCGGTGGCGGTGAAGCGCCTGAAGCTGTCTGACCTGCCCACTCTGGTGGTGCTCAAGGACAGCGACGCCATGACCCCTGAGATGCTGCTCAGCAGCCAGCAGGCGGT
Source organism: Ferrimonas sp. YFM (assembly GCF_030296015.1). Classification (NCBI taxonomy): domain Bacteria; kingdom Pseudomonadati; phylum Pseudomonadota; class Gammaproteobacteria; order Alteromonadales; family Ferrimonadaceae; genus Ferrimonas; species Ferrimonas sp. YFM. The sequence goes on along the minus strand of NZ_AP027368.1, from coordinate 284,779 downwards.
GTCCATCGAGGTGGTGGTGAACCACGACTCCAACCCGGGCGCCACCCCTGGCGACCTGGTGGGTCGACTGGACAGTGCCGCCCTGGGCAGCGACGTTCAGGTAGTGATCGACACCCAGATTCAGTAAAACCGAAGCGAGCTTCAGGTTTTACTGCGCCAAAAATGAACAAGGGCCCATTCGGGCCCTTTTTGTTGTCCGGCTGCCAAAGAGTTCAGGCAATAAAAAGGCCCGCACAGTGCGGGCCCCTTTAAACAATCTGGTCTGGATTACTTCTTCTCAGCCATGAACTCGATGGCAGCTTTGTAATCTTCGTCGCTGCAATCCATGCACATACCACCTGGGGGCATGGCATTCAGGCCGTTCTTAACACTCTGGACCAGACTATCCATGCCCTTGGCCATACGAGGCTCCCAGGCGGCAGCGTCGTTCAGCTTAGGAGCACCGGCAATGCCCATGGCGTGGCAGGTCTGGCAGGCCTTGTTGTATACAGCTTCACCTTCCTGAGCCATCACACCGGGAGCAGAAGCCAGCATAGCTACTGCAGCAAAAGCGATAATCTTTTTCATGCTACTTCGTTCCAAATTGTTGACATTTTTTATTAACTTGAGTGATATGCGTTCACAGCCAAGCTCGATATTAAAATAACACATACCTCACAGGCGTTCATCTTTTTTTGATATAAATCACCATTCTTGGAGGTGGGATGCAACTATTCCACCTTATTGAGAGTCATAGAAGCTAATCATTTGTTAATTCGCTTAAAAAGGGCCATATTCTGCCCCGCTGCCAGGCCATGTGATCCAGCGCGCCCTAGCAGTTGTTAAGAATGGGAGCAAGCCCAAGTTAACTTGTACCCAATATGGTAGAATCGCCTTCAATCAGTTCAGGTGTGAATACGAAAGAATGCAGGACAGCGAAATACTACTCAGCGCCGAGGAGCTTACCTGTATCCGCGAAGAGCGGATCCTGTTCGACGGCCTCAGCTTCGACGTGCGCGGCGGCGACATCATCCAGATTGAGGGCCCCAACGGCGCCGGCAAAACCAGCCTGCTGCGGATCCTGGCCGGCCTCTCCCGCCCCTACGCCGGTGACGTGCACTACAAAGGCACCCCCACCAGCGACGTACGAGACGATTTTCACGAGGACCTGCTCTATCTGGGCCACCTGCCCGGGGTCAAGAGTGAACTGACCGCCGAAGAGAATCTTGCGTTCAACCTGAGCATCGCCGGTTATAACCAGGTGGACATCCGCGCCACCCTGGCCAAGGTGAACCTCACCGGCTTCGAAGAGCACCCTGCCGGTCACCTCTCCGCAGGCCAGCACCGTCGCATCGCCCTGGCCCGCCTGTGGCACAGCGAGGCACGCATCTGGATTCTGGACGAACCCCTGACCGCCATCGACAAACGCGGTGTGGCCGAACTGGAGCAGCTGTTCCTCGACCACGCCAACCGTGGCGGTTGCGTCATCCTTACCACTCACCAGGATCTGCAACTGGTGGGGCCGGACCGGCTGAAGAAGCTGCGTCTTGAGTACCAATTCGACTAGGGGTCCGACAATGAGCCGAGATGTAAGCTATAGCCGGGCCTTCAATACGGTCCTAAAGCGGGATCTGCAGGTGGCCTTCCGCCACCGCAATGACATCTTCAACCCGCTGATGTTCTTCTTTATCGTAGTGAGCCTGTTCCCCCTGGGCATTGGCCCAGAGCCACAGGTGCTGGCGCGCATCGCCCCCGGGATCATCTGGGTAGCCGCCCTGCTGTCCGCCATGCTGTCCCTGGAGCGCCTGTTTAAGACCGACTACGCCGACGGCTCCCTGGAGCAGATGATGCTCTGCCCTCAGCCGCTGTCGCTGATGGTGCTGGCGAAGGTGCTGGCTCACTGGATCGTCACCGGAGTGCCGCTGATCGTGGCCTCTCCCCTGCTGGCGACCCTGCTGCACCTGGAAAGCAACAGTTACGGTGCCCTGATGTCGACTCTGGCCCTGGGCACCCCGGTTCTGAGCCTGTTGGGTGCCATTGGCGCCGCTTTGACGGTAGGCTTACGCAAAGGGGGCGTGCTGATCAGTCTGCTGATCCTGCCCCTCTATATTCCAGTACTGATTTTTGCCACCAGCGCGATAGACGCTGCGGGCATGAACCTGCCCTACACCGGACACCTGTCTATACTGGCAGCTATGCTGGTGGGCGCTTTGGTCCTGGCTCCCGTAGCAATCGGGGCCTCTTTGAGAGTGAGTACAAACTGATATGTGGAAATGGCTTCACCCCTACGCCAACCCTGAGAAGGCGTACCAACTGGCTGGCAAGATGCTGCCCTGGTTTGCCATCCTGGCGGTACTGCTGATCGGCACAGGCACTGTATTGGGCCTGGGTTTCGCTCCGGTGGATTACCAGCAGGGTAACTCCTACCGCATCATCTTTATTCACGTGCCTGCGGCTTCCATGTCCATGTCCGCCTACTTCGCCATGGCCATCGCGGCGTTCATTGGCCTGGTGTGGCAGATCAAGCTGGCCGACATCGCCGCCGCCGCCATCGCCCCCATCGGTGCCGTGCTGACCTTTATCGCCCTGTTCACCGGCGCCACCTGGGGTAAGCCCATGTGGGGCACCTGGTGGGTGTGGGACGCACGCCTGACCTCAGAGCTGGTGCTGCTGTTCCTCTACCTGGGCGTCATTGCCCTGTACGCCTCCTTCGAGGATAAGGTCCTGGCCGCCAAGGCTGCCGGCATCCTGGCGATTGTGGGCTCCATCAACCTGCCCATCATCAAGTACTCCGTTGAGTGGTGGAACACCCTCCATCAGCCCAACGCCATCACCGTGGGCAAGAGCAACGCCATGCCTCCGGAGATGCTGATTCCGCTGCTGATGAACATCTTTGGCTTTGCCATGATGATCGGCGCACTGACCATCTTGCGCTTCCGCGCCGAGGTGCTGGCCCGTAACGCCATGCGTCCCTGGGTTCGCGACCTTGTTGCTGCTGAGGAGAAACGCTAATGAACTGGAACTTCCAATTTGCCGGCCTGTCAGAGTTTCTGGATATGGGCGGCTACGCCTTCTTCGTCTGGCTGGCCTACGGCGTGGCATTTGCTGCCCTGGGGTTGTTAGTGGTAAGTTGCCTCTCCCAGCGAAAGCGAGTCATTAAACAGATCAGCCAAAAGCAGGCCCGAGAAGAGCGTCTGCGTCAACACAGGAGCAAAGCGGTATGAATCCAAGACGTAAAAAACGCCTGGTGTTCGCCTCAGCACTGATCGGCGGTGTTGCGGCCATCGCCTCCCTGCTGCTGTACGCACTGAACAGCAATCTGGACCTGTTCTACACCGCCTCAGAGATTCATCTGGGCAAAGAGGGCACCGGCATCAAGCCCGAGATTGGCCAACGCATCCGCATCGGCGGCATGGTGGTACCAGGCTCGGTCAAGCGCGACCCGGAAAGCCTGAAAGTGGAGTTCCAGATCGCCGATACCGGCCCAGCGGTGACCATCCGTTACGATGGCATGCTGCCGGATCTCTTCCGTGAAGGTCAGGGTATTGTTGCCCAGGGTCCCATGAATGAGTTCGCCGTCATCGATGCCACCGAAGTACTGGCCAAGCACGACGAGAACTACATGCCGCCAGAAGTGGCCGAAGCCATGGGCAAGAAGCACGAGAAGCTCGACTACGACGCGTCACAGACTCAGGGCGGCACCTACTAAGGTCACCCCAGACGCACGACTAAGGCCGGTTACTCACCGGCCTTTTTGTTTTTTGACAGCCAGTCGGCCAGTTCCATGGGCAGAGGGAAGACGATGGTGCTGGACTTGTCGCCGGCGATCTCTGTCAGGGTTTGCAGGTACCTGAGCTGCAAAGCGCCGGACTCCTCGGCCAGCACTGACGCCGCTTCAGCCAGTTTGTCGGCGGCCTCTCGCTCGCCGGTGGCGTGAATCACCTTGGCCCGACGAACCCGCTCCGCCTCCGCTTGACGGGCGATGGCTCGAATCATCGACTCGTCCAGATCCACGTGTTTGATCTCCACATTGGACACCTTGATGCCCCATACGTCGGTCTGCTTGTCCAGTATCCGCTGAATGTCCGCATTGAGCACCTCCCGCTGCGACAGCATCTCATCCAGCTCATGCTGACCCAGCACCGATCTCAGGGTGGTCTGGGACAACTGACTGGTGGCCTCATGGTACTCCTCCACCTGGTTGATCGCCTTCTCCGGATCCACCACCCGGTAGTAGACCACCGCGTTGACCCGCACCGACACGTTATCCCGGGAGATCACATCCTGGGTGGGCACATCCATCACCAGGGTTCGCAGATCCACACGCACCATCTGCTGCACTATGGGGATGACGATGATAAGACCTGGGCCCTTGACCCGATAGAAGCGTCCCAGCAGGAAGATCACCCCCCGCTCATACTCGCGCAGGATGCGGAAGGTGCTGATCAGCAGCGCCAGAATCAGAAACGCCAGAGTCAGGGTAAAGTAGGAGGTGAAGTTCTCAGCCATCATGCTTATTCTCCTTGTCGGCCAATACCAGAGTCAGCCCTTCCACGGCCACCACAGTGGCACTGGAGCCGGTTATCTCGCCATCGCACCGGGCTTGCCACAACTCTCCCCCCAGTTCGACCATCCCCTGGGAGCGCAGCCGCTCGTCCACAGCCACGCGTTTACCGACCAGGGTCTGTACCCCGGTCACCACCACCTGATTGCGACTGCGCAGGGCCATCCGCAGCACCAGTATGGTGAACAGCGCCGAGGCCACCGCGACCGCACTCACCAGGGGCATGGCCAGTTGCAATTCAGGCACGTCGGTATCCATCAGCAGCAGGGCTCCGGCGAGGAAGGCCACCACGCCGCCGATGCCAAACAGACCGAAGCTGGGCAAGAAGGCCTCGGTGACCATCAGCGCCAACCCCAGCAACATCAGCCCGGCACCGGCTAGGTTGATGGGCAACATGTTCAGGGCGTAGAGACCCAGCAGCAGGCTGATTCCCCCCACAATGGCGGGCAACCCCACCCCCGGGCTGTAAAACTCCAGTACCAGGCCGTAGAAGCCCAGCATCAGCAATAACAGGGCCACGTTGGGGTTGGTCAGTGCCTGCAGCAGGTTATGTCGCCAACCCGGCTCTATGGTCACCACGCTGGCACCGGCCGTGGTTAGCGAGCGCTCACCCACCAAATGACCATCGAGGGCAGCGACAAGCGCCACAAGATCCTCGGCCATCATATCCACCACCCCCTGCTCCAATGCATCGACCGCGGACAGACTGGCACCTTCACGCACCGCCTTCTCGGCCCACTCCACATTGCGTCCCCTGAGCTCAGCCAGACCGCGAATGTAGGCCACCGCATCGTTGACCACCTTATTGCGCATGCTCTGTTCATTGGAGGGCGCCTGGGCCGGTGTCTCACCCTCGGTGGGGTTGGGAGTGGCTGGCGAGGCGCCGGGGCTCAGAGCCACCGGGGTGGCCGCACCCAAATTGGTGGCTGGCGCCATGGCAGCAATATGGCAGGCGTACAGCATATAGGTGCCGGCACTGGCGGCCCGCGCGCCCGGAGGCGACACGTACCCGGCCACGGGCACTGGGCTGGCCAGGATCCCCTGGATCATCTCTCTCATGGCGCTGTCCAGCCCGCCCGGGGTGTCTATGGCCAGCACCAGCAGCTCGACATTGGCCTCTGTGGCGTCCTCCAGGGTATTGAGCAGCAGTTCTGAGGTGGCGGGGCCTATCACCCCCTGAATGGGCAGCACCCACACCTGGGCACCATTGTCGGACCTTAGAGTCGAAGGCAGCAACAGGATCAGGGTGACGAGCAGAGGCAACAGCCGCACCAGGGTCATAGGCACCTCGAAGAGGAAGAAACCTACTTAAGTGTAGTCAACGGGGAAAAGGGGAATTTTCGGGAGGGGAAAAGAAAAAGGCCGGTCAGTGACCGGCCTTTCTATTACTCTTCAGAAGCTGCAGCTTCTTCGGTAGCGTCCGCCTCGGGGCGGTCTACCAGCTCGATGTACGCCATAGGGGCGTTATCACCGGCACGGAATCCACACTTCAGGATGCGGGTGTAACCACCGGCACGTTCCTGGTAGCGAGGACCCAGCTCATTAAACAGCTTGCTAACTACATCGTTGTCACGAGTACGGGCGAAAGCCAGACGACGGTTGGCAACGCTGTCAGTTTTAGCAAGTGTAATCAGGGGCTCAACTACGCGACGCAGTTCTTTCGCCTTTGGCACGGTAGTCTTGATGATCTCATGACGTACCAGAGAACCAGCCATGTTGCGGAACATAGCTTGGCGGTGGCTGCTGTTGCGGTTCAGTTGACGACCACTCTTACGATGGCGCATGACCTTATCCTTTTAACCTAAATCTTTACCAGACCTGGTTACATGTTGTCGGCGAGTGAAGCTGGCGGCCAGTTTTCAAGCCGCATACCCAGGGACAGACCGCGGGAAGCGAGAACGTCCTTGATTTCAGTAAGCGACTTCTTACCCAGGTTAGGGGTCTTAAGCAGCTCAACTTCAGTGCGCTGAACCAGATCACCGATATAATGAATGGCTTCTGCTTTCAGGCAGTTCGCCGAACGAACAGTCAGTTCCAGATCATCGACAGGACGCAGCAGAATTGGATCGAATTCTGGCTTCTCTTCTTTCTCTTCCGGCTCGCTTACGTCACGCAGCTCAACGAAGGCATCCAGTTGCTCTGCCAGAATAGTGGCAGAACGGCGGATCGCTTCTTCAGGATCCAGGGTGCCGTTGGTGTGCATGTCGATAATCAGCTTATCCAGGTCAGTACGCTGTTCTACACGCGCCGCCTCAACATTGTAGGCGATGCGGACAACAGGACTGAAGGAGGCATCAACCAGAAGACGACCGATTGGACGCTCGTCTTCGTCGGATTGAGCACGGGCAGACGCAGGCACATAGCCGCGGCCCCACTCAACCTTGATGCGCATGCTGATTTCAGCGTCATCACCGGTCAGAGTACAGATGAGGTGATCAGGATTCATGATCTCGACATCACCACCATGGGTGATATCACCTGCAGTAACAGGGCCTGCACCAGACTTGTTCAAAGTCAGCGTGACTTCATCCTTACCTTCGATTTTCACTGCCAAACCTTTCAGGTTCAACAGGATCTCAAGTACGTCTTCCTGCACACCCTCTTTGCTGCTGTACTCATGCAGTACGCCGTCGATCTCGACTTCGGTAACTGCACAACCAGGCATAGAAGAAAGCAGAATGCGGCGAAGCGCATTACCCAAGGTGTGGCCGAAACCACGCTCAAGGGGCTCAAGAGTCACTTTAGCCCGAGTGGGGTTGACTTGCACGACATCGACCAGACGTGGCTTAAGAAAATCGGTAACGGAACCCTGCATTGTGTCCTCTCTTAACGGTTAAGCCTTACTTAGAGTAAAGCTCGACGATCAGCTGTTCATTGATGTCGGCAGACAGATCGCTACGCTCAGGCAGGCGCTTGAAAGTGCCTTCCATCTTAGAGCTGTCTACTTCCATCCAAGTCGGCTTCTCACGTTGATCTGCCAGCTCCAGCGCACCCTTAATACGAGCTTGCTTCTGAGCCTTCTCACGTACGCTTACCACGTCGTCAGCAGTCACAACGAAAGATGGAATGTTAACAACACGGCCATTAACCATGATTGCCTTGTGGCTAACCAGCTGGCGTGCTTCGTTGCGAGTAGCACCGAAACCCATGCGGTAAACCACGTTATCCAAACGACTTTCTAGCAGCTGCAACAGGTTTTCACCAGTATTGCCTTTCTTGCTAGCAGCAGTTTTGTAGTAGTTGCGGAATTGCTTTTCCAGTACACCGTAGATACGGCGAACCTTCTGCTTTTCACGCAGCTGCAGACCGTAGTCAGACAGACGAGCTTTACGAGCGCCGTGCTGACCAGGTGCATTGTCGATCTTACATTTAGAATCGATTGCTCGTACGCCGCTTTTCAGGAACAGATCTGTACCTTCACGACGGCTTAGCTTGAGCTTAGGACCCAAATATCTTGCCATGTTCTTTCTCCAACTATCCTGAAACGGGCGTTATACGCGACGTTTCTTAGGCGGACGACAACCGTTGTGCGGAATTGGAGTCACATCGGTGATGTTGGTGATGCGGAAACCCGCAGCATTCAACGCACGAATAGAGGACTCACGACCCGGACCCGGACCCTTAACTTCAACTTCCAGGTTCTTCAGACCATACTCTTTGGCCATTTCGGCGCAGCGCTCAGCAGCAACCTGTGCAGCGAACGGAGTGGACTTACGAGAACCACGGAAGCCGGAGCCGCCTGCGGTCGCCCATGCCAGAGCGTTACCTTGACGGTCGGTGATGGTCACGATTGTGTTGTTGAAAGATGCGTGCACGTGGGCCACACCGTCTGCAACCTGCTTGCGTACCTTTTTACGGGTACGAGAAGGAGTTTTAGCCATTGCTTAGTTCCCCTTACTTCTTGATCGGCTTACGCGGACCCTTACGGGTACGAGCGTTAGTCTTAGTACGTTGACCACGAAGTGGCAGACTACGACGATGACGCAGGCCGCGGTAGCAACCCAGGTCCATCAGACGCTTGATGTTCATAGAGATCTCACGACGCAGGTCACCTTCAACGGTGAACTGACCTACAACGTCACGAACCTTATCGATGGTAGATTCGTCCAGATCCTTGATCTTCACATCTTCAGCGATACCGGCCTCGGCACAGATCTGCTGTGCGCGGGTACGGCCAACACCGAAGATGGCGGTCAGAGCAACAACCGCATGCTTATGCTCAGGAATGTTAATGCCAGCGATACGGGCCACTATAGCACTCCTCAATTCCAGTGGTCGATTGTGAAAAGCCCGGTAGGATACTCGACAACCGACTAGTTTGCAACAACGCATAGGCTGACCGAGGTCAGCCTAGCGCTACGTTTTTTGGTTTTTCTCAGAGAGAACTCTGATTAACCTTGACGCTGCTTGTGCTTCGGCTCAGAGCAGATAACACGTACAACGCCGTGACGCTTAATAACTTTGCAGTTACGACACATCTTTTTTACGGACGCACGAACTTTCATTTTGCTACTCCGTCGAGAGCGACTTAACGGCTATAGCCCTTAAGGTTCGCTTTTTTCAGAACAGAATCATACTGATGAGACATCATATGAGTCTGGACCTGAGCTATGAAATCCATGATTACCACGACCATAATCAGCAGCGAAGTACCGCCGAAATAGAACTGAACGTTCAGGCCGATCATCATGAATTCCGGAATCAGACAGATAAAGGTGATGTAAGCGGCACCAGCCAGAGTCAGGCGGGTCATCACTTTATCGATATAACGGGCGGTCTGTTCACCTGGACGAATACCAGGGATGAATGCACCGGACTTCTTCAGGTTGTCTGCCGTTTCGCGAGGGTTAAATACCAGCGCGGTGTAGAAGAAACAGAAGAAGATAATCGCTACCGCATAGATCATCACATACAGCGGCTGACCTGGGGACAGCACTACAGAGATGTCAGACAACCAACGCAGACCTTCATTGTTACCGAACCACTGAGCCAGGGTTCCTGGGAACAGAATGATACTGGACGCGAAGATTGGCGGAATCACACCAGCCATGTTGACCTTCAGCGGCAGATGGGTGCTCTGGGCAGCGAATACGCGGCGGCCTTGCTGACGCTTGGCGTAGTTTACCACGATACGGCGCTGTCCGCGCTCCATGAATACCACAAAGTAGGTCACGGCAAAGATGATTACCGCAAGTACGAGCAGCAGCAGCACGTGCAGTTCACCTTGACGCGCTTGTTCTGCAGTCTGGCCAATCGCCGATGGCAGGCCGGCAACAATACCTGTAAAGATAATGATGGAGATGCCGTTACCAATGCCACGCTCGGTAATCTGCTCACCCAACCACATCAGGAACATGGTACCGGTTACCAGGGAAACCACTGCGGTAAAGTAAAACGCAGGGCCCGGGTTAACCACCAGTCCGGAGATCATGTTGGGCAAACCAGTTGCAATACCGAACGACTGGAAGGTCGCCAATACCAAAGTCCCGTAACGGGTGTATTGGCTGATCTTCCGGCGACCCGCCTCCCCTTCCTTCTTCAGTTCAGCCATTGCTGGGTGAACCACAGTCAGAAGCTGCATGATGATCGACGCCGAAATGTACGGCATGATCCCCAGTGCAAGGATGGAGGCGCGTTCCAGGGCGCCACCGGAGAACATGTTGAACATGCTCACGATGGTGCCCTGTTGCTGATCGAACAGCTCGGCCAGTACAGCGGCGTCAATACCAGGGATTGGTACGAAAGAACCAGCTCGGAAAACGATGATTGCGCCCAGCACAAACAGCAGACGCGCTTTCAGCTCCGAAAGGCCACCTTTCGCACTATTTAACTCAACACCTGGCTTAGCCATATTGTACTATCCCGTTATTCTTCGATCTTGCCGCCCGCAGCCTCAATGGCTTCGCGTGCACCTTTGGTCGCTTTAAGACCTTTGATGGTCACAGGGCGCTCGATTTTACCTGAAAGAACAACTTTCGCAAACTTAATGTTGCCAGAAACAACGTTCGCATCTTTCAGGGTTTCCAGAGTCACCAGGTCGCCTTCAACCTTAGTCAGCTCGCTCAGACGAACTTCGGCAGTTACCATCGCCTTGCGGGAGGTAAAACCGAACTTCGGCAGGCGTTGCTTCATAGGCATTTGACCACCTTCGAAACCTGGACGTACGCCACCGCCGGAACGGGACTTTTGACCCTTGTGACCACGGCCACCGGTCTTACCCAGACCGGAACCGATACCACGGCCTACACGCTTGGCGGAAGTCTTAGCACCAGCGGCTGGAGACAAAGTATTCAGACGCATCTTAGCCCTCCACCTTAACCATGTAGGAAACCTTGTTGATCATGCCGCGAACGGAAGGAGTGTCTTCCAGCTCAACGGTGTGACCGATTTTGCGCAGACCCAGGCCTACCAGAGTCGCCTTATGCTTAGGCAGACGACCGATAGAGCTCTTGGTCTGAGTAACCTTGATAGTTTTAGCCATGTCAGCTTACCCCAGGATCTCGTCGATGCTCAGGCCACGCTTAGCTGCCACCTGATCAGGAGCGTGCATCGAAGTCAGAGCGTCGATAGTTGCACGAACGATGTTGATCGGGTTGGTAGAGCCGTATGCCTTAGACAGTACGTTATGTACACCTACAACTTCCAGAACGGCGCGCATTGCACCGCCGGCGATGATACCGGTACCTTCGGAAGCGGGCTGCATGTACACCTTGGAGCCGGAGTGACGGCCCTTAACAGGGTGCTGCAGGGTGCCGTTGTGCAGACGAACGGTAACCAGGTTGCGGCGAGCCTTTTCCATTGCCTTCTGGATAGCGGCAGGCACTTCACGAGCCTTACCGTAACCAAAGCCAACGCGGCCGTTGCCGTCACCAACTACAGTCAGAGCGGTGAAGCTGAAGATGCGACCACCCTTAACTACTTTAGAAACACGGTTTACTGCAATCAGTTTTTCTTGCAGGTCACCGGCTTGCTTTTCAATATTAGCCATTTTCCACTCCCAACCTTAGAACTGGAGACCAGCTTCACGGGCAGCATCAGCCAGTGCAGCAACACGGCCGTGATACTTGAATCCGCTGCGGTCGAAAGACACATTCTTAACGCCCTTCTCTTGAGCACGCTCGGCAATCACCTTACCTACCAGCTTGGCGGCGTCGATGTTACCAGTGCCCTTCAGATCAGCAGCAACGGCTTTCTCGGTGGTAGAGGCCGCAGCCAGTACCTGAGATTCGGCGTTGATAACCTGAGCGTAAATGTGACGTGGAGTACGGTGCACAACCAGACGAGTCGCGCCCAGTTCTTGCATTTGCTTGCGTGCGCGAGTCGCGCGACGAAGACGAGCTGCTTTCTTGTCCATCGTGTTACCTTACTTCTTCTTGGCTTCTTTACGACGCACGTTCTCATCCGCGTAACGAACACCCTTGCCTTTGTAAGGCTCAGGAGCACGGTATGCACGGATGTCAGCGGCCACTTGACCAACGGCCTGCTTATCTGCGCCAGTAAGAACGATTTCAGTTTGGCTTGGGCACTCAGCCTTCACACCTTCAGGCAGAGCGTGCTCTACAGGGTGAGAAAAGCCCAGGGTCAGAGCTACGGCGTTGCCTTTGATGGCAGCACGGTAACCTACGCCGTTCAGCTGCAGCTTCTTAGTGAAGCCTTCGCTAACGCCGACAACCATGTTGTTGACCAGAGCACGAGCAGTACCTGCCTGCGCGTTGGCTTTAGCAAAGCCTTCGCGAGGAGCGAACTTAACTTCGTTCTCTTCTTTCACGATCTCAACGGCATCGTTGAGGACGCGAGTCAGAGTACCCTTGCCACCTTTAACAACGATCTCTTGACCGTTCAGAGTCACCTCTACGCCCGCAGGGATAGTAACGGGAGCCTTAGCTACTCGAGACATTGTTACTCTCCTTATGCCACGTAGCAGACGATCTCGCCGCCCATACCCAGTTTACGGGCAGCACGGTCGGTCATCACGCCTTGAGAAGTGGACACGATAGCGACACCCAGACCACCCATAACCTTTGGAAGCTCATCTTTTTTCTTGTAGATGCGCAGGCCAGGACGGCTGATTCGCTCGATTTTTTCTACAACTGGCTTACCTTCGAAGTACTTCAGGGTAACTTCCAGTTCGGACTTAACGTCGCCGGAAACAGCGAAATCAGCGATGTAACCTTCTTTTTTCAGTACATCGGCGATAGCTACTTTCAGCTTTGAGGACGGCATTTTAACTGCAACTTTGTTGGCAGCCTGGCCGTTACGGATGCGCGTCAGCATATCCGCGATCGGATCTTGCATGCTCATATTGGCTTACTCCCGTTGGCTTACCAAGAGGCCTTTTTAAGGCCAGGAACTTCACCACGCATGGCGGCTTCACGCAGTTTGATACGGCTCAGGCCGAACTTGCGAAGTACACCGTGCGGACGACCAGTGATGTTACAGCGGTTACGCTGACGACTTGCACTGGAGTCACGAGGAAGTTGTTGCAGTTTCAGTACGGCTTCCCAACGCTGTTCATCGGTTGAGTTGACGTCATTGATGATTGCTTTAAGAGCAGCACGCTTCTCAGCGTACTTAGCAACCAGCTTAGCGCGCTTAATTTCGCGCTGCTTCATCGATACTTTAGCCATAACCCTACACCTTACTTGCGGAATGGGAAGTTAAAGGCAGCCAGCAGAGCACGACCTTCTTCGTCAGAGTTCGCAGAAGTGGTGATGGTGATGTCCATACCACGAATCTTATCTACTTTGTCGTAGTCGATCTCTGGGAAGATGATTTGCTCACGAACGCCCATGCTGTAGTTACCGCGACCGTCGAAAGACTTGGGGTTCAAGCCACGGAAGTCACGTACACGTGGAACAGCGATAGAAATCAGGCGCTCCAGGAACTCCCACATACGCTCGCCGCGCAGGGTTACTTTACAGCCGATCGGATAGCCCTCACGAATCTTGAAGCCAGCAACAGACTTGCGAGCTTTGGTTACCAGAGGCTTCTGGCCGGAGATAGCAGTCATATCTGCAACTGCTGCTTCCAGTACCTTCTTGTCAGCCACGGCTTCACCAACACCCATGTTCAGGGTGATCTTTTCGACCCGAGGGACTTGCATGATACTTTTGTAATCGAACTGTTTGGTCAGTTCTGCTACTACAGTATCTTTGTAGTAATCATGCAGTTTCGCCATCGTTTACTCCAATTACTTAAACAAGTTCACCATTAGACTTGAAGAAACGGACTTTTTTGCCGTCTTCCAGTCTAAAGCCTACGCGATCGCCCTTGCTGGTAGCAGGGTTGAAGATCGCGATGTTAGATGCGTCAATGGCGGCTTCTTTTTCAACGATGCCACCAGCCATACCCAGGTGAGGGTTAGGCTTCTGGTGTTTTTTCACCAGGTTAACGCCTTCTACGATTACTTTGCCGTTGGACAGAATCTGGGTAACCTTACCGCGCTTACCCTTGTCCTTACCGGCTAGTACAACAACTTCGTCATTGCGACGGATTTTTGCTGCCATCTCTTAGCTCCTTACAGTACTTCTGGGGCCAGAGACACGATTTTCATAAACTGCTCATTACGCAGTTCACGGGTCACAGGGCCGAAGATACGAGTACCAATCGGCTGGTTGCTGGCGTTCAGCAGTACAGCCGCATTGCGGTCAAAGCGAATAACAGAACCGTCAGGACGACGAACGCCCTTCTTGGTACGTACTACCACCGCGTTGAATACATCACCTTTCTTCGCTTTACCGCGAGGAATGGCTTCCTTAACGGAAACCTTGATGATGTCGCCGATACCGGCGTAACGACGGTGAGAGCCACCCAAGACCTTAATACACTGCACGCTGCGAGCGCCGGAGTTATCGGCAACGTCCAGCACAGATTGCATTTGGATCATTTTGTGCTCCGAATGTTTTACAACAATCGTCCCGAATTGGGACACTGGCTACCTTTAAAAGGCGCGAAATTATAACACCACTCCGGCCCAAAAGGTAAATAAAAAATAGCCGGTCCAGGGAAAATCCTGGTCCGGCCATTTATCTAGTATGTAAAAGCCTGTTTTACAGAGCTTTTTCGATGACGTTTACCAGCATCCAAGACTTGGTCTTAGACAGTGGACGGCATTCGCGGATTTCTACCACGTCGCCGATACCACACTGGTTGGTCTCATCGTGAGCGTGTACCTTAGTGGTACGCTTTACATACTTACCGTAGATCGGGTGCTTAACTTTGCGCTCGATGGCTACGGTGATGGACTTATCCATCTTGTCGCTGATGACACGACCTTGAAGAGTACGGATAGTCTCGCTCATTACGCACCTGCCTTCTGAGTCAGAATGGTCTTAACGCGCGCGATGTTGCGGCGTACCTTCTTCAGCTCGTGGGTCTGCTTCAGCTGACCAGTCGCGTTCTGCATACGCAGATTGAACTGTTCACGCAGCAGGCTCAGCAGCTCCGCGTTCAGCTCTTCAACGCTTTTTTCACGCAATTCAGTAGCTTTCATTACATCACCGTCCGAGTTACAAAGGTGGTCTGTACAGGCAGCTTAGCAGCAGCCAGAGCGAAGGCTTCGCGAGCCAAATCTTCGGCTACGCCTTCCATCTCATACAGTACACGGCCAGGCTGAATCTGGGCTACCCAGTATTCAACGTTACCTTTACCTTTACCCATACGCACTTCAAGCGGCTTTTCAGTGATAGGCTTGTCTGGGAACACACGGATCCAGATTTTACCTTGACGCTTAATGTGACGGGTCATAGCACGACGGGCCGCTTCAATCTGGCGAGCAGTGATACGGCCACGAGTGGTAGCTTTCAGTCCGTAGGAACCGAAGCTAACCTTATCACCAGTGGTAGCCATACCACGGTTACGACCTTTGTGAACCTTACGGAACTTGGTACGTTTCGGTTGCAGCATCTCGGTTCCCCTTACTTACCACGACCTTTGCGCTTCGCCGGCTTAGGCTGCTCCTGCTCAACCGGCATACCGCCCAGAACTTCACCTTTGAAGATCCAAACTTTGATACCGATTACACCGTAAGTGGTGTGAGCAGAGGAAGTAGCGTAGTCGATGTCAGCACGCAAAGTATGCAGAGGCACACGACCTTCACGGTACCATTCGGTACGTGCGATCTCAGCGCCACCCAGACGACCAGAAACCTCGATCTTGATGCCTTTGGCACCCAGACGCATGGCGTTTTGTACGGCACGCTTCATAGCGCGACGGAACATAACGCGACGCTCCAGCTGAGAGGCAACGGAGTCACCTACCAGTTGAGCGTCCAGCTCTGGTTTACGAACTTCAGAGATGTTGATTTGAGCAGGAACGCCAGCCAGCTTGGCTACCTTCTTACGCAGTTTTTCAACATCTTCACCTTTCTTGCCGATTACAACGCCTGGACGAGCGGTGTGAATGGTCACACGGATGCTCTTGGCAGGACGCTCAATAGTAATCTTGGACACAGAAGCACTCTTCAGTTCCTTTTTCAGGAACTCGCGTACTTCGTGATCGCCCAGCAGGTTACCGGCAAACTCTTTCTTATCCGCGTACCAGGTAGAATTCCAAGGCTTGGTAATACCCAGGCGGATACCATTAGGATGAACTTTCTGTCCCATTGCAGTCCCCTTACTTGTCAGCCACAACCACAGAGATGTGGCTGGAACGTTTCAGGATGCGGTCAGCACGACCCTTGGCGCGAGGCATGATGCGCTTCATGGTCGGGCCTTCGTCAACGAAGACTTTAGCAACTTTCAGGTCGTCGATGTCCAGACCTTCGTTGTGCTCCGCGTTGGCAATGGCAGACTCCAGAACCTTCTTAACCAGTACGGCCGCTTTCTTAGGGCTGTAGGTCAGAATTTCCAGAGCGCGATCTACCGGAAGACCACGGATTTGATCAGCTACCAGGCGCGCCTTCTGAGGAGAAGTGCGGGCGAAGCGGTGTTTAGCTAAAACTTCCATCATCTACCCCTTAACGCTTCTTCTTCGCTTTCTTATCGGCGATGTGACCGCGATAAGTACGAGTAGGCGCGAACTCACCCAGTTTGTGACCGATCATATCTTCGGTAACGAAAACTGGAACGTGCTGACGACCATTATGGACAGCGATGGTCAGACCAATCATATCTGGAATGATCATAGAACGACGGGACCAGGTTTTAACTGGCTTTTTGTCCCCGCTTTCCACCGCTTTCTCTACCTTCTTCAGCAAGTGCAGGTCAATAAATGGACCTTTCTTGAGAGAACGTGGCATGGTGAATCCTCAATAAAGTTACTTGGTACGACGACGTACGATGTACTTGTCGGTACGCTTGTTGCTGCGGGTCTTCTTACCTTTGGTTGGAACACCCCATGGAGTAACGGGGTGACGGCCACCAGAGGTACGACCTTCACCACCACCGTGTGGGTGATCAACCGGGTTCATGGCAACACCACGAACGGTAGGACGAACACCACGCCAGCGGCTTGCACCGGCTTTACCCAGAGAACGCAGCATATGCTCAGCATTGCCAACTTCACCCAGGGTAGCGCGGCCATCGGCAGGCAGCTTACGCATTTCGCCGGAACGCAGACGTACGGTTACGTAGGCACCGTCACGAGCAACGATCTGAACGTAGGCACCGGCGGAGCGGGCAATCTGACCGCCTTTACCAGGCTTCATTTCTACGTTGTGTACGGTGGAACCGACAGGGATAGAACGCATAGGCAGCGTGTTACCCACTTTGATGTCAGCTTCCAGACCGGACATGATCTTGTCGCCAGCCTGCAGGCCCTTAGGAGCCAGGATGTAGCGACGCTCACCGTCAGCGTACAGAACCAGAGCGATGTTAGCGCTGCGGTTTGGATCGTATTCCAGGCGCTCTACAGTGGCAGGGATGCCATCTTTATTGCGCTTGAAGTCAACGATACGGTAGTGCTGCTTGTGACCACCACCGATGTGACGGGTAGTAATGCGACCAGCGTTGTTACGACCGCCGGACTTGGACTTTTTGTCCAACAGGGCTGCGAAGGGCTTACCCTTGTGCAGGTCCTTGTTTACTACCTTAACGACGTGGCGACGGCCCGCGGAGGTAGGCTTACATTTTACAATAGCCATCTATTTAACTCCTCGTCCTTATTCTGCGCCGCCGACGAAGTCGATGTCAGAACCTTCGGCCAGAGTAACGTACGCTTTCTTCCAGTCGGAACGACGGCCGAAACGGGCGCCGGTACGCTTAGTCTTGCCTTTAACGTTCACAGTGCGAACGCCGGTGACTTCAACTTCGAACAGCTTTTCAACAGCCGCTTTCACTTCAGCCTTAGTGGCATCAGTGGCAACCTTGAACACGATAGTGTTGTTCAGTTCAGCAGCCATGGTGCTCTTTTCAGAGATGTGCGGAGCACGCAGCACTTTCAGCAAACGTTCTTCACGGATCATGCCAGCATCTCCTCAATCTGCTTAACTGCATCAGCAGTCATCAGCACCTTGTCGAATGCAATCAGGCTAACTGGGTCGATGCCAGCAACGTCACGGGCGTCAACCTTGTACAGGTTGCGAGAAGCGAGGAACAGGTTCTCGTCTACTTCGCCAGTTACGATCAGCACGTCATCAACAGACAGCTCTTTCAGCTTGGCTACCAGCTCCTTGGTTTTAGGGGCTTCAACACCAAACTTCTCAACCACAATCAGACGTTCTTGACGTACCAGCTCGGACAGAATGCTCTGCAGAGCGGCGCGGTACATCTTCTTGTTCACTTTCTGAGAGTGATCTTGTGGCTTAGCTGCGAAAGCTACACCACCGGAGCGCCAGATTGGGCTCTTAACGGTACCGGCACGAGCACGGCCAGTACCTTTCTGGCGCCATGGCTTTTTGCCAGTGCCAGCTACTTCAGCGCGGGTCTTCTGAGACACGGTACCTTGACGGGCGTTGGCTGCGTAAGCAGTCACCACCTGGTGTACCAGAGCTTCATTGAACTCACGTCCGAAGGTAGTTTCGGAAACTTCAAGAGCGCTCTGCGCGTCTTTCATTACCAATTCCATTACTATCTCCTCAGACGTTACGCTTTAACGGCGGGTTTAACGATAACGTTACCGCCGTTGGCGCCAGGTACTGCACCCTTGATCAGGAGCAGGTTGCGCTCGGCGTCAACGCGAACTACTTCCAGATTCTGGGTAGTTACGCGCTCGTCACCCATGTGACCAGCCATCTTCTTGCCCTTGAACACCTTACCGGGGCTCTGGTTCTGACCGATAGAACCAGGAGCACGGTGGCTCAGGGAGTTACCGTGGGTCATGTCCTGGGTGCGGAAGTTCCAACGCTTAACAGCGCCTTGGAAACCTTTACCCTTGGAGCGACCAGTAACGTCTACGATTTGGCCGTTTTCGAAAGTATCAACTTTCAGCTCAGCACCGATTTCGATGCCTTCGCCTTCACCTTCGCCCAGACGGAACTCGAACAGACCACGACCAGCTTCTACACCGGCTTTAGCAAAGTGACCTGCTTCAGGTTTGGTAACGCGGTTGGCTTTCTTAGCGCCTACAGTGATCTGCAGGGCTGCGTAGCCATCGCTTTCCAGAGTCTTAATCTGAGTTACGCGGTTCGGTTCTACTTCGATAACGGTAACTGGGATAGACGCGCCATCTTCAGCGAAGATGCGAGTCATACCAACTTTACGACCTACAAGACCGATTGCCATCTATCTAACCTCTATTCCGAAACTGGGATTAGCCCAGACTGATCTGCACGTCTACGCCGGCAGCCAGATCCAGACGCATCAAAGCGTCAACAGTCTTATCGGTAGGCTCAACGATGTCCACCATGCGCTTGTGAGTACGGATTTCATACTGATCACGTGCATCTTTGTTCACGTGAGGAGAAATCAGAACTGTGTAGCGCTCTTTGCGGGTGGGCAGAGGGATTGGACCCCGTACTTGAGCCCCTGTGCGCTTCGCAGTCTCAACGATTTCCGCGGTAGACTGATCGATCAGACGGTGATCGAACGCCTTCAGGCGGATACGGATTCTTTGGTTCTGCATTTGACCAGAGCTCCAACCAATAATTACGCAAAAAAACGTCCATCCTTGAACCCCTTTATTTTAAGTTGGGTCAAAGACGGCGATTATCGCAACCATTCGACTCCAAATCGGAGTCGCTGTTAAAGGTGATGCCTATCGCACCACCGCGTATATTACGCGTTCGCCCTAATAGCGAACCGGAGGGATTATACTCGGGTTTCGCCGCATTGCAAGCTTTTCCGAGATCTTCTCCCCACGGTGGCCGGCCCCATTCGCCAGCCACAAAAAAGGGCGCCCAGGGCGCCCTTTTATCATAGCGAGATATCGATTACTCGATGATCTTAGCTACAACACCAGCACCAACGGTGCGGCCACCTTCACGGATAGCGAAGCGCAGGCCGTCGTCCATCGCGATTGGGCAGATCAGGGTAACAACCATCTTGATGTTGTCACCAGGCATTACCATCTCAACGCCTTCTGGCAGCTCAATGGTACCGGTTACGTCAGTAGTACGGAAGTAGAACTGAGGACGGTAGCCTTTGAAGAATGGGGTGTGACGACCACCTTCATCTTTGGACAGTACGTATACCTCAGACTCGAACTTGGTGTGAGGAGTGATGGAACCAGGCTTAGCCAGTACCTGACCACGCTGTACTTCGTCACGCTTGGTACCACGCAGCAGAACACCACAGTTCTCACCGGCACGGCCTTCGTCCAGCAGCTTGCGGAACATCTCAACACCAGTACAGGTAGTCTTGGTGGTTTCTTTGATGCCCACGATCTCTACTTCGTCACCTACGGTGATGATGCCGCGCTCTACACGACCGGTAACTACGGTACCACGGCCGGAGATGGAGAATACGTCTTCGATAGGCAGAATGAAGTCACCGTCGATGGCACGCTCAGGCTCTGGGATGTAGGAATCCAGGGCTTCAGCCAGCTCGATGATCTTCTTCTCCCACTCTTCTTCGCCTTCCAGAGCTTTCAGAGCGGAACCCTGAATTACAGGCAGGTCGTCGCCAGGGAATTCGTACTCAGACAGCAGTTCACGAACTTCCATCTCTACCAGTTCCAGCAGCTCTTCATCGTCAACCATGTCGCACTTGTTCATGAATACGATGATGAAAGGTACGCCTACCTGACGAGACAGCAGGATGTGCTCACGGGTCTGAGGCATTGGGCCGTCGGTGGCAGCTACTACCAGGATCGCGCCGTCCATCTGGGCAGCACCGGTGATCATGTTCTTAACGTAGTCAGCGTGTCCGGGGCAGTCTACGTGGGCGTAGTGACGGGTAGGAGTATCGTACTCTACGTGAGAGGTAGAGATGGTGATACCACGCTCACGCTCTTCAGGAGCGTTATCGATGGAAGCGAAGTCCTTGGCTTCACCACCGTATACTTTAGCCAGTACGTTGGTGATAGCAGCGGTCAGAGTGGTTTTACCGTGGTCAACGTGGCCGATAGTACCAACGTTAACGTGCGGTTTTGAACGTTCAAATTTTTCTTTAGACACGTCGTGTTCCTTTCAATTTACATAAGTACCCGGGCGCGACCCGGGTATTAAAGGGATTTAGCCAAATCGGCCATCGATTACAGCTTGAGCTACGTTTTGCGGTGCTTCGTTATACTCCAGGAATTCCATGGAGTAGGAAGCGCGACCTTGGGTAGCAGAGCGCAGATCGGTAGCATAACCAAACATTTCGGCTAATGGCACCTTAGCGCGGATAATTTTCAGCCCGGCTGGGCCATCATCCATACCGTCGATCATTCCGCGGCGACGGTTAATGTCGCCAACGACGTCACCCATCCAGTCTTCCGGAGTGGTGACCTCAACCTTCATCATCGGCTCAAGCAGAACGGGATCCGCTTCCATGGCGCCTTTCTTAAAGCCCATGGAACCCGCGATCTTAAACGCCATTTCATTGGAGTCAACATCGTGGAAGGAACCGTCGAACAGGGTGACTTTGACGTCCAGCATTGGGAAGCCAGCCAGTACACCCATGTCCATCTGCTCTTTACAGCCTTTTTCAACCGCGGGGATGTATTCCTTGGGAACCACACCACCCACGATGTCGTTGACGAATTCGAAACCTTCGCCAGCCTCTTTGGGCTCCATCTTGAGCCATACGTGACCATACTGGCCACGACCGCCGGACTGACGAACGAACTTACCTTCAACTTCCACCTTGGAGCGGATGGTCTCACGGTAAGCTACCTGAGGTTTACCAACGTTGCAGTCAACGCTGAACTCACGCTTCATTCGATCAACGATAATATCCAGGTGCAGCTCGCCCATGCCGGAGATCAGGGTCTGGCCGGATTCCTCATCGGTCTCCACGCGGAAGGACGGATCCTCCGCAGCCAGCTTGCCCAGGGCAATGCCCATCTTCTCCTGGTCGGCCTTGGTACGAGGCTCTACCGCAATCTGAATGACCGGCTCAGGGAACTCCATGCGCTCCAGAATCACCTTCTGATTCATGTCGCACAGGGTGTCACCCGTGGTCACGTCTTTCAGACCGATGGCAGCAGCGATGTCCCCGGCGCGCACCTCTTTGAGCTCTTTACGGTCGTTGGAGTGCATCTGCACGATACGACCAAAGCGCTCACGCTTCTCCTTAACGGAGTTGTAGACGGTGTCGCCGGTGCTCACTACACCAGAGTAAACCCGGAAGAAAGTCAGGGTACCAACAAAGGGGTCAGTGGCGATCTTAAACGCCAGCGCAGAGAAGGGCTCGTTGTCGTCGGAGTGACGCTCAACTTCATTCTCACGCTCATCCACACCTTTAATAGCAGGCACATCAATGGGAGCCGGCAGATATTCCACAACCGCGTCCAGTACCGCCTGTACGCCCTTATTCTTAAAGGCGGAACCACAGGTGGCCAGAACAATCTCGTTGTTCAGGGTGCGAGTACGCAGACCCTGGCGAATCTCGGCCTCGGACAAGTCACCCTCTTCCAGGTACTTATCCATCAGCTCTTCGGATGCTTCGGCGGCGGACTCTACCATGTATTCCCGCCATTCGGTGGCCGTATCGACCAGCTCGGCAGGAATCTCATCGTAGCTGAAGGTCATGCCCTGGTCCGCTTCGTTCCAGTTAATGGCCTTCATCTTCAGCAGGTCGATGACGCCCTTGAACTCATCCTCGGCACCGATGTTCAGCTGGATAGGCACACAGTTGGCCCCCAGACGATCACGGATCTGCTCGATAACGCGTTCAAAGTCAGCGCCAGCGCGGTCCATCTTGTTGACGAACACCATGCGCGGAACCTGGTACTTGTCAGCCTGACGCCATACGGTCTCAGACTGAGGCTCAACACCGGAGGAACCACAGAACACCACGACGGCACCATCCAGTACACGCAGGGAACGCTCTACCTCAATGGTAAAGTCCACGTGTCCGGGGGTGTCGATGATGTTGATGCGGTGCTCGGGGTACTGACCCTCCATACCACGCCAGAAGGTGGTGGTCGCAGCAGAGGTGATGGTGATACCACGCTCCTGCTCCTGCTCCATCCAATCCATAGTTGCGGCGCCATCGTGCACTTCACCGATCTTGTGTGACAAACCGGTGTAGAACAGCACCCGCTCAGTGGTGGTAGTTTTACCGGCGTCAACGTGAGCACAGATACCGATGTTGCGGTAGCGCTCTAGTGGAGTAGTACGAGCCACGATTTCTTCCTCTTATCCCGGAAATCGCCCGGGAGATCATGCAAAACAGGCGCAGCACACACTGTGCTGCGCCGTCGCGCTTACCAACGGTAGTGGGCAAACGCCTTGTTGGCTTCGGCCATACGGTGAACGTCTTCACGCTTCTTAACCGCAGAACCTTTGTTGTCGGCAGCGTCCAGCAGCTCACCTGCCATACGCAGAGCCATCGATTTTTCGCCACGCTTACGAGCAGCTTCCACCAACCAGCGCATGGCCAGGGTGTTACGACGAACTGGGCGAACTTCAACCGGCACCTGATAGGTTGAACCACCTACACGACGAGATTTAACCTCGACGGCAGGACGGATGTTCTCCAGAGCAGTTTCAAAAATTTCGATGTGGTCTTTACCGGACTTGGAAGCAGCGGCTTCCAGGGCACCGTATACGATGCGCTCGGCAGTGGACTTCTTACCGTCCAGCATTACCACGTTTACAAACTTGGCCAGAAGCTCAGATCCGAACTTAGGATCCGGCAGAATTTTACGTTGACCTACGACGCGACGTCTTGGCATGGGATGTCTCCGATTTCTTCAGGTATATCCAAAACAGGATGTACAAAAACTTAAAGTTGCTTGGCCTTACTTAACGGAGAACCATTAAGACTTAGGACGCTTGGCACCGTACTTGGAACGGCCTTGGCGACGATCGCTCACGCCAGCAGTATCCAGGGCACCACGAACGGTGTGATAACGCACACCTGGCAGATCCTTAACACGACCGCCACGGATCAGGACCACGGAGTGCTCCTGCAGGTTGTGACCCTCACCACCGATGTAGGAGGTCACTTCAAAACCGTTGGTCAGACGAACACGGCACACTTTACGCAGTGCAGAGTTCGGCTTCTTAGGGGTGGTGGTGTATACACGGGTGCACACGCCACGCTTTTGAGGGCACGCTTCCAGAGCCGGAACGTTGGTCTTAACGACCTTCGATTGGCGAGGCTTACGTACCAACTGGTTTACAGTAGCCATTGATTACTCCAATTGATGTTTACTACTCATTTTCAGGTGCGAAAAATCGACCCCCAAAAAGGGGGACGCGGAATTTTAAGCACCCGCAGACCGGGTGTCAAGAAATAGCCAGAAGGATCAGGCGTTGTAGGCAAGATTCCTTGCCACCTGTACGCTTCCCGGGCCATTTTCCGGCCTAAAACTAAAAAGGGGCGCCTTAGCGCCCCTTTCTCATTTGCTATGCCAGAGGCTTAGTCGTCGGCGGCGTTCAGCAGATCCGCCAGGTTCTGCTCCGCTTCCGAGGCGCTCACCACCGGAGCCACTGGCTCCTCTTGGGCGTTACGCTGCTCGTGATAAGCGTAGCCGGTACCGGCAGGGATCAGTCGACCCACAATCACGTTCTCCTTCAGGCCGCGCAGGTCGTCCTGCTTGCCGCTTACTGCCGCTTCGGTCAGTACGCGGGTGGTCTCCTGGAAGGAGGCCGCGGAGATGAAGGATTCGGTGGCCAGGGACGCCTTGGTGATACCCAGCAGTTCCAGCTCGAAGGTGGCGGGCTGCTTGCCCTCGGCGATGAGGTTACGGTTGATGATGTTCACCCGTGCCACTTCAGCCTGTTCGCCTTCCAGCAGATCGGAATCGCCGGCGCTGGAGATGATGCACTTACGCAGCATCTGGCGAATGATCACCTCGATGTGCTTATCGTTAATCTTCACACCCTGCAGACGGTAAACCTCCTGCACTTCGTTGACGATGTAGTTGGCAACGGCGTGGATGCCTCGCAGACGCAGAATGTCATGCGGAGCCTCTGGACCGTCGGCGATCACTTCGCCACGCTCAACTTTTTCACCTTCGAACACGTTCAGGTTACGCCACTTCGGAATCATCTCTTCGTATGGCTTGCCGCCATCGTGAGGAGTGATCACCAGGCGACGCTTACCCTTGGTCTCTTTACCGAAGGAGATGGTACCGGTGATTTCAGCCAGGATCGCAGGCTCTTTAGGCTTACGGGCTTCAAACAGGTCGGCCACTCGTGGCAGACCACCGGTAATATCCTTGGTACCGCCGGATTCCTGAGGAATACGGGCCAGGGCATCACCCACGTTCACGGTGGCGCCGTCGTCGATGCTGACAATGGCGTTACCGGACAGGAAGTACTGAGCCGGCACTTCGGTGCCAGGGATCATCAGTTCGTTACCGGACGCATCCACCAGTTTCACCGCAGGACGCATCTCTTTACCGGCGCTGGTGCGCTGGTTCGGATCCAGTACGACGATGCTGGACAGACCGGTCAGTTCGTCGGTTTCACGCTTCATGGTGACGCCGTCGATCATGTCAACGAACTTAATCACACCTTCTACTTCGGTGATGATTGGGTGCGTGTGCGGGTCCCAGTTGGCAACGATGTCACCGGCGGCAACCGCATCTTCCTCGGCCTTCTCCAGAACCGCACCGTAAGGCAGCTTGTAGCGCTCCTTCTCACGACCCAGCTCATCGATGATCGCCAGCTCGGTAGAACGAGAGGTGATAACGATCTTGCCGTCGGAGTTGGTTACGTACTTGCTGTTGTGCAGCTTCAGGCTACCGGCGTTCTTCACCTGAACGTTGGACTCAGCAGACGCACGAGATGCCGCACCACCAATGTGGAAGGTACGCATGGTCAGCTGGGTACCGGGCTCACCGATGGACTGGGCGGCAACCACACCAATGGCCTCACCCTTACCAACGATGTGGCCACGGGCCAGGTCACGGCCGTAACAGTGGGCACATACGCCGAAGTCGGTTTCACAGGTAATAACGGAGCGAACTTCAACCTCATCCACGGAGTGCTCTTCGAGGATGTCACACATCTTCTCGTCAAGCAGGGTGTTGCGAGGCAGCAGCACTTCGTCTTCGGTGCCAGGCTTGATCACGTCACGGGCAATCACACGACCCAGCACGCGCTCACGCAGCGGCTCAACCACGTCACCACCCTCGATCAGCGGCTTAACGGTCAGGCCCTGTTCGGAGCCACAGTCGTTCTCGATGATCACCAGATCCTGAGCCACGTCCACCAGACGACGAGTCAGGTAACCGGAGTTCGCGGTCTTCAGTGCGGTATCCGCCAGACCCTTACGAGCACCGTGAGAGGAGATAAAGTAATCCGCTACCGACAGACCCTCTTTAAAGTTCACTTTAATGGGGGTTTCGATAATGGAGCCGTCTGGCTTGGCCATCAGGCCACGCATACCGGCCAGCTGACGAATCTGTGCAGCACTACCACGAGCACCGGAGTCGGCCATCATGAAGATGCTGTTGAAGGAGCCCTGATCTTCCTCTTCACCGTCACGGTTGATGACGATTTCGGTCTTCAGGTTCTCCATCATCGCCTTGGAGACTTTCTCGTTGGCGCTGGCCCAGATGTCGATCACCTTGTTGTAGCGCTCACCGGCGGTCACCAGACCGGCCTGGAACTGCTCCTGAATCTCGGTGACTTCCTCTTCGGCGGCCTCGATGATGGTCTTCTTGGCTTCTGGCACTACCATGTCGTCGATACCTACGGAGGTACCGGAACGGGTGGCGTAGTGGAAACCGGTGTACATCAGCTGGTCAGCGAAGATCACGGTGGGCTTCAGGCCCAGGATACGGTAGCAGCTGTTCAGTACGCCGGAGATCGCCTTCTTACCCATGTCCTTGTTGATGTGCTCGAAGGAGAGACCCTTAGGCAGAATCATGGACAGGATGGCACGACCTACGGTGGTGTCGACGATCTTACGCTCTTCCTGGATCTCGCCATCTTCACCCACAAAGGTGTCGGTGATACGAACCTTCACGCGAGCGTGCAGGTTGGCGGTCTTGGTACGGTAGGCTTTCTCGGCTTCGGCCACGGAGGTAAACACCATGCCTTCACCCAGATCGTTCACCTTCTCACGGGTCATGTAGTACAGACCCAGCACCACGTCCTGGGAAGGAACGATGATGGGATCACCGGAAGCGGGCGACAGGATGTTGTTGGTGGACATCATCAGCGCACGGGCTTCCAGCTGGGCTTCCAGGGTCAGGGGTACGTGTACCGCCATCTGGTCACCATCGAAGTCGGCGTTATAGGCCGCACACACCAGGGGGTGCAGCTGAATCGCTTTACCTTCGATCAGCACGGGCTCAAACGCCTGGATACCCAGTCGGTGCAGAGTCGGTGCACGGTTCAGCAGAACTGGGTGCTCACGAATCACTTCGTCCAGTACGTCCCAAACCTCAGGTACTTCACGCTCAACCATCTTCTTGGCGGCTTTGATGGTAGTGGCCAGGCCACGACCTTCCAGCTTGCCGTAGATGAAGGGCTTGAACAGTTCCAGAGCCATCTTCTTGGGCAGACCGCACTGATGCAGACGCAGAGTAGGACCTACGGTAATTACGGAACGACCGGAGTAGTCCACGCGCTTACCCAGCAGGTTCTGACGGAAACGACCCTGCTTACCCTTGATCATGTCGGCCAGGGATTTCAGAGGACGCTTGTTGGAACCGGTGATGGCACGACCGCGACGGCCGTTATCCAGCAGGGCATCCACGGACTCCTGCAGCATACGCTTTTCGTTGCGTACGATGATGTCAGGGGCCGCCAGGTCCAGCAGGCGCTTCAGACGGTTGTTACGGTTGATCACACGACGGTACAGATCGTTCAGATCCGAGGTCGCGAATCGGCCGCCGTCCAGAGGAACCAGAGGACGCAGATCCGGTGGCAGAACCGGCAGAACCGCCATGATCATCCACTCTGGCTTGTTGCCGGAGTGGTAGAAGGCTTCCATCAGCTTCAGGCGCTTGGTCAGCTTCTTGCGGCGGGTCTCAGAGTTGGTCTGAGGCAGCTCTTCGCGCATCTCGTTGATCTCGCTCTCGAGATCGATGGCTTTCAGCAGCTCCAGGATCGCCTCGGCACCCATGCGGGCGTCGAACTCGTCACCGTGCTCTTCCAGAGCGTCCAGATACTCCTCTTCGGTGAGCATCTGGCCCTTCTCCAGAGAGGTCATGCCGGTTTCGATCACTACGTAGCTTTCGAAGTACAGCACGCGCTCAATGTCACGCAGGGTCATGTCCAGCAGCAGACCGATGCGGGAAGGCAGGGACTTCAGGAACCAGATGTGGGCAACCGGGCTGGCCAGCTCGATGTGGCCCATGCGCTCACGGCGCACCTTGGTCTGGGTAACTTCAACGCCACACTTTTCGCAGATAACACCGCGATGCTTCAGGCGCTTGTACTTGCCACACAGGCACTCATAGTCTTTTACCGGACCAAAGATACGTGCACAAAACAGGCCGTCACGCTCTGGCTTGAAGGTACGGTAGTTGATGGTTTCCGGCTTCTTAACTTCACCGAAAGACCAAGAGCGGATCATGTCTGGGGAGGCCAGACCGATCTTGATACCGTTAAACTCTTCAGACTTGTTCTGCTTCTTCAGAAACTGGAGTAAGTCTTTCACGTTCATCTCCTAGTGGAGGTTTAACCTCGGTGCCCCGCCGTCTGACGGGACACCGCGTCATATACCGCTCAGCGGGTGGCTTATTCCTGGTCCAGCTCGATGTTGATACCGAGGGACTTGATCTCTTTCAACAGTACGTTGAAGGACTCAGGCATACCAGGCTGCATGGAGTGGTTACCGTCGACGATGTTCTTATACATCTGGGTACGACCGTTCACGTCATCAGACTTCACGGTCAGCATCTCCTGCAGGGTGTAGGCGGCGCCGTACGCCTCAAGTGCCCACACCTCCATCTCACCGAAGCGCTGTCCACCGAACTGCGCCTTACCACCCAGCGGCTGCTGGGTAACCAGGCTGTAGGAACCGGTGGAACGGGCGTGCATCTTGTCGTCAACCAGGTGGTTCAGCTTCAGCATGTACATGTAACCCACGGTTACAGGACGCTCGAAGTTGTCACCGGTACGGCCGTCGTACAGAGTAACCTGACCGGAGGCTGGCAGACCGGCAAGGGTCAGCAGGTCCTTAACCTCGGACTCACGGGCACCGTCGAATACCGGGGTGGCCACAGGCATACCGCCTTGCAGGTTCTTCGCCAGGCGAATCACCTCCTCGTCGGTGAAGGTGTTCAGATCCACCTTCTGCTGGGCTTCACCCAGATCGTACGCCTGCTGGATGTAGTCACGCAGTTCGGCAATCGCCTTCTGCTGCTCCATCATGGCGGTGATCTTGGTACCGATACCACGGGCCGCAGCACCCAGGTGAACTTCCAGGATCTGACCGATGTTCATACGGGACGGTACACCCAGAGGGTTCAGTACGATGTCCACAGGAGTACCGGTCTCGTCGTAAGGCATATCCTCAACGGGAACGATGGTGGAGATTACACCCTTGTTACCGTGACGACCCGCCATCTTGTCACCAGGCTGGATGCGACGCTTCACGGCCAGGTAAACCTTAACGATCTTCAGTACGCCAGGAGCCAGGTCATCGCCCTGGATGATCTTGCGGCGCTTGATCTCGAACTTCTTGTCGAACTCGGCGCGCAGCTCTTCGTGCTGCTCGGCCAGCTGTTCCAGTTCGGTCTGCTTGCCTTCGTCATCCAGAGGCAGTTCCAGCCACTTGGCGCGATCCATCTTGTCCAGTTGAGCTTCGGACATGCCGGAAGCCAGCAGCAGGGTGCGGGCACGGTCGTAAACGCCGTTCTCCAGGATGCTGAACTCTTCAGTCAGATCCTTCTTCGCTTCCTTGAGCTGCATCTCTTCGATCTCGATGGCACGCTTGTCCTTCTCCACGCCGTCGCGGGTAAAGACCTGTACATCGATCACGGTGCCGTATACGGAGTTAGGCACACGCAGGGAGGAGTCCTTCACGTCGGACGCCTTCTCACCGAAGATGGCACGCAACAGCTTCTCTTCCGGAGTCAGCTGGGTCTCACCCTTAGGCGTAACCTTACCAACCAGGATGTCACCAGGCTTCATCTCGGCACCAACGTATACGATGCCGGACTCGTCCAGTTTGGACAGAGCGGACTCACCTACGTTGGGGATGTCAGCGGTGATCTCTTCGCTGCCCAGCTTGGTGTCACGAGCAATACAGGAGAGTTCCTGAATGTGGATGGTAGTCAGGCGATCTTCCTGAACCACACGCTCGGACAGCAGGATGGAATCCTCAAAGTTGTAACCGTTCCAGGTCATGAAGGCCACGCGCAGGTTTTGACCCAGCGCCAGCTCACCCAGATCGGTGGAAGGACCATCGGCCAGAACGTCACCACGGGTTACCGGCTCACCAACGTTACATACGGGACGCTGGTTGATGCAGGTGTTCTGGTTAGAACGGGTGTACTTGGTCAGGTTGTAGATGTCGATACCGGCTTCGCCCGGTACCAGCTCATCTTCATTCACCTTGACTACGATGCGAGAGGCATCCACGTAATCCACCACACCACCACGTTTGGCTACGGCGGTTACACCGGAGTCAACGGCAACGTTACGCTCCATGCCGGTACCAACCAGAGGCTTGTCCGCCTTCAGGGTAGGTACGGCCTGACGCTGCATGTTCGCACCCATCAGGGCTCGGTTAGCATCGTCGTGCTCCAGGAACGGAATCAGGGACGCCGCCACAGATACGATCTGAGACGGGGAGATGTCCATGTACTGAATCTGGTCAGCGGTCATGAAGCCGGGCTCGCCTTTGTGGCGGCTCGCGATCAGCTCTTCCTCGGGCAGGCGGTTGTTCTCGTCCAGGTTGGTGTTGGCCTGGGCGATAACGAAGTTGCCCTCCTCGATAGCGGAGAGGTAATCGATCTCTTCAGTCACCACGCCGTCGATAACGCGACGGTAAGGGGTCTCCAGGAAGCCGTACTCGTTGGTACGAGAGTAGCTAGCCAGGGAGTTGATCAGACCAATGTTTGGACCTTCAGGAGTTTCGATGGGGCACAGACGACCGTAGTGGGTCGGGTGTACGTCTCGAACCTCAAAGCCGGCGCGCTCACGGGTCAGACCGCCAGGGCCCAGTGCAGAGATACGACGCTTGTGAGTCACCTCAGACAGTGGGTTGTTCTGATCCATAAACTGGGACAGCTGGGAAGAACCGAAGAACTCCTTCACCGCCGCAGAGATGGGCTTGGCGTTGATCAGGTCCTGAGGCATCAGGCTGTCCAGGTCACCCAGGGACAGACGCTCACGTACGGCACGCTCAACACGCACCAGGCCTACGCGGAACTGGTTCTCAGCCATCTCACCGACGGAACGGATACGACGGTTACCCAGGTGGTCGATATCGTCCACCTCGTCGTTGCCGTTACGGATCTCGATGATCTTCTTCATCACCTCGACGATGTCGTCCTTGTCCAGTACGCCGGCACCAGTGGATTCACTGCGGCCCAGGCGACGGTTGAACTTCATCCGACCTACGGTAGACAGGTCGTAGCGATCTTCAGAGAAGAACAGGTTCTCGAACAGCGCTTCGGCAGCTTCGCGTGTTGGCGGCTCACCGGGGCGCATCATGCGGTAGATCTCAACCAGAGCTTCCATGCGCTCCTGACAGGAGTCGATGGCCAGAGTGGTGGAGATGTACGGACCTGAATCCAGGTCGTTGGTGTACAAGGTGTTGAATGCCTTGATACCGGACTGGGACAGCTTGGCCACGTCTTCCAGGCTCATCTCCTGGTTGGCGGCAACCAGCAGTTCGCCGGTGGCTTCGTCCACGTAGTCTTTGTCGGCAACTTTGCCGACCAGGTACTCTACGGGCACTTCCAGTTCGGTCTGACCGGCTTTCTCCATGGCACGGATGTGACGAGCGGTCACGCGGCGGCCAGTTTCAACCAGTACTTTGCCTTCGGCATCTTTGATGTCGAATACGGCAGTTTCACCTCGCAGGCGCTCTGGCACTAGGGCCATAACCAGCTTGTCCTTCTTGATGGAGAACTCCAACTTGTCGAAGAACATGTCCAGCATCTCGTCGGTGCCGAAGCCCAACGCACGCAGCATGATGGTGGCAGGCAGCTTACGACGACGGTCGATACGAACAAACAGGTTGTCCTTAGGATCGAACTCGAAGTCCAGCCAGGAGCCACGGTAGGGGATAACACGGGCGTTATACAGCACCTTACCGGAGGAGTGAGTCTTGCCACGGTCGTGGTCGAAGAACACACCTGGGCTACGGTGCAGCTGGGAAACGATCACACGCTCGGTGCCGTTTACCACGAAGGTACCATTCTCTGTCATCAGAGGAATGTCACCCATGTACACTTCCTGCTCCTTGATGTCCTTAACGGCACCGCCGTTCTCCTTGTCCATCAGGACAAGGCGCAGTTTTACCCGAAGGGGAGCGGAATAGGTAATGCCTCGGATCTGGCACTCTTTTACGTCAAATACGGGCTCGCCCAGCTTGTAACTCACATACTGCAGCTCGGCGTAACCGGAGAAGCTCTTGATCGGGAATACACTGCGGAATGCAGCTTCCAGACCACGCTCGCCATCTACGTCTTGCTCCAGGAAGTTTTGGAACGAGTCCAGCTGGATCGACAGCAGGTAAGGGATGTCCAGAACTTTTGGACGCTTACCAAAGTCCTTACGGATGCGTTTTTTTTGAAAATCGGAGTAAACCATTTGGTTCCTCTGCTCGCTCTTTGGTGACCCATCTGAGCCCACGCACTTGCAACACGCCATTCTCGGGGTGCAAGAACCCAACCAATAATCTCTGCCAGGTCCGCGATCCTATGATCGGCGACAAACGGTGGGAAGTTTGTCAGCGCTATACAGCGCAAAAAGGCCGGTGGTTAATTAACCACCAGCCTTACCTAAGCCGTAGCCTAGGCTCGTAAGCTATAGAATAGCTTACTTGATCTCAACAGAACAACCGGCTTCTTCCAGTTGAGCTTTCAGACCTTCTGCTTCTTCTTTAGAAACAGCTTCTTTAACGGCTACTGGAGCGGACTCAACCATAGCTTTGGCTTCTTTCAGGCCCAGGCCGGTTGCGCCGCGAACAGCTTTAATGGCACCAACTTTGTTGGAACCAGCGCCGGTCAGCATTACGTCAAACTCAGTTTGCTCTTCAGCAGCAGCAGCTTCGCCGCCACCGGCAACTACTGCAGCAGCAGCAGATACGCCGAACTTCTCTTCCATAGCTTCGATCAGCTCAACAACGTCCATTACGGACATTTCAGCTACGGCTTCGATGATTTGGTCTTTAGTGATAGACATTACTAACAATCCTAAAAAATTAGTTCAAAAAAAGTTTAAGCAGCGAGCCTTAGGCAGCTTGCTCTTCTTTTTGGTCGCGCAGAGCAGCCAGAGTACGTACCAGCTTGCCAGCAGATGCTTCCTTCATGGTCATCATCAGCTGAGCGATAGCTTCGTCGTAAGTAGGCAGCTTGGCCAGACGGTCAATCTGCTCGGCGGGGATCAGTTCCCCTTCGTAAGCAAGGGCTTTTACCTCGAACGCAGCTTCTTCTTTGGCGAAGTCTTTGAACAGACGCGCCGCAGCACCTGGGTGCTCGTTGGAGAAGGCGATCAGGGTAGGACCACTGAATGCGTCGGTCAGGCACTCGTAAGGAGTACCTTCAACGGCACGCTTGGCCAGAGTGTTACGCACAACGCGCAGAACAACACCAGCTTCACGAGCGCTTTTACGCAGAGCAGTCATGCTGCCCACAGTAACGCCGCGAGAATCGGCAACTACAGCAGACAGAGCACCTTTGGCAGCTTCGTTGACCTCAGCGACAATTGCTTTCTTGTCTTCGAGTCCTAATGCCATTGGCTTTTACTCCTGGATTCCACCTAGGTTTTGACACCTAGAAACTTAACAATCCCCATCTCTGGGGAGCGACACGGTGGTTAGGTTCCAGAAGATCAGAAATCTTCCAAGGTCCTGTTTCACCGTCTACGCAGGAAATTAAGCCTTGCGGCACCTGCGGTCTCGGACGAGGGCCAGCGAGCTGGCCTCGACCTTAAGGGCGCAAAATTATACTCGATAACTTAGCGCCCTGTAAACTTTAAGCGGTCTGGGTTTCCAGAGTCGCCTGGTCCACGGACACACCGGCACCCATAGTGGTGGAGATAGCCACCTTCTGGATGTACTGACCTTTAGCGGAAGCAGGCTTGGCCTTCTTCAGGGCGATCAGCAGAGATTCCAGGTTTTCTTTCAGCTGAGCAGCGTCGAAGGAAACCTTACCGATGGTGGTGTGGATGATGCCGTTCTTGTCGGTGCGGTAGCGAACCTGACCAGCTTTGGCGTTCTTAACAGCCTCAGCAACGTTAGGAGTTACAGTACCGGTCTTAGGGTTAGGCATCAGGCCGCGAGGACCCAGGATTTGACCCAGTTGACCTACAACGCGCATTGCATCAGGAGAAGCAACAACTACGTCGAAGTTCATTTCGCCTTTCTTAACCTGCTCGGCCAGATCTTCCATACCAACCAGGTCGGCACCGGCTTCTTTGGCAGCTTCGGCGTTGGCGCCCTGAGTAAATACGGCAACGCGTACGTCACGACCGGTGCCGTGAGGCAGTACGGTAGCGCCGCGAACGTTCTGGTCGGATTTACGAGGATCAACACCCAGGTTAACCGCTACGTCAACGCTCTCTACGAACTTGGCAGTGGCCAGTTCTTTCAGCAGAGCAACGGCTTCATTGATTTCGTACTCGCGAGTAGCGTCAACTTTCTCGCGGATAACGCGCATGCGCTTAGACAGTTTAGCCATCGTCTTATCCCTCAACTACCAGGCCCATGGAACGAGCAGTACCGGCAATGGAGCGCTTCATCGCTTCAATGTCAGCACCAGTCATGTCGGCAGCCTTGGTCTCAGCAATCTCTTGCAGCTGAGCGTCGGTTACCGTACCAACCTTCTCGGTGTTAGGACGGCCGGAGCCAGACTTAACGCCAGCAGCCTTCTTCAGCAGTACAGACGCTGGAGGAGTCTTGGTGATGAAGGTGAAGGAACGATCTGCGTAAACAGTGATTACAACAGGAATTGGCAGACCTTTTTCGATCTTGTCAGTACGGGCGTTGAACGCCTTACAGAATTCCATGATGTTTACACCGTGCTGACCCAGAGCAGGACCAACTGGTGGTGAAGGGTTAGCGGCACCAGCTGCTACTTGCAGCTTGATGTATGCTTGGACTTTCTTAGCCATTTTTCAATACCTCAATTGGGTTCAAACGTCAGGGTTACTGACTCCCCGTGAATAAAGGGGCAGCGGATTATATACAAATCTTCTGCCCCTCAACAAACATTTTTTTGACCAATTAATGATCAGGACTTTTCCACCTGGGAGAAGTCCAGTTCCACTGGCGTGGAACGACCGAAGATCAGAACGGACACCTTCAGGCGGCTCTTTTCGTAGTCCACCTCTTCCACGGTGCCGTTGAAGTCGGCAAATGGGCCATCGTTGACCCGAACCACTTCGCCGGGCTCGAACAGAGTGCGCGGCTTGGGAGACTCGGTGGACTCCTGCAGGCGGTTCAGGATGGCGTTCGCCTCCTTCTCGGTAATAGGCGCAGGACGGTCAGAAGTGCCGCCGATAAAGCCCATCACACGGGGGGTGTTGCGCACCAGGTGCCAGGAGGCGTCATTCATCTCCATCTGCACCAGCACGTAGCCAGGGAAGAACTTACGCTCGCTCTTGCGACGCTGACCGGCACGCATCTCAACCACCTCTTCGGTAGGCACCAGTACCTCGCCGAACAGATCTTCCATACCGTGCATCTTAATGTGCTCTTTCAGGGTCTTGGCTACGCGAGCCTCAAAACCGGAAAAAGCCTGCACCACATACCAGCGCATGTTTTGTTCTTCAGACATCTATTAAACCCCAGTAATCAAACCAACGATGTTAACCAGAGCCATATCCAGCAACCACAGGACAAAGGCCAGGACGGCAGTCACGGCAAAAACGATCAGCGTGGTCTGCATGGTCTCCTGGCGAGTAGGCCAGACTACCTTACGAACTTCCAGGCGAGCATCCTGCGCAAAGGCCCAGGCCTCTTTGCCTTTCACTGTGGTGGCAGCAATACCCAGGCCGGCAGCGATGGCAATAACCACGCCGATGGCGCGGATCAGAACAGATACAGTATCAAAATAGTAGTTGCCCACTACGGCAGCCAGCAGAACCAGCACAGCCAGAGCCCATTTCAGGGTATCCAGCGAACCACCTTGATTTTCAATATTGGTACTCATTACAACAATCCTGTTAACCAGCGGATAGAATCATCCGCTGCTGTTGCGATGACAGCCATGCCAGGGTAGGGATCCACTGACTCTCCGGGAGAAGGACCACCCCCCGGCTACCACCGTAAAAAAAGCAGCCCTAGATTCTATTCATTCTGCTATCTGCTTACAAGCCGCACAGGCAGACAAATGCGAAAAGGGCGCCCGATGGCGCCCTTTTATCATAGCGAGATATCGATTACTCGACGATCTTAGCTACAACACCAGCACCAACGGTGCGGCCACCTTCACGGATAGCGAAGCGCAGGCCGTCGTCCATCGCGATTGGGCAGATCAGGGTAACAACCATCTTGATGTTGTCACCAGGCATTACCATCTCAACGCCTTCTGGCAGCTCAATGGTACCGGTTACGTCAGTAGTACGGAAGTAGAACTGAGGACGGTAGCCTTTGAAGAATGGGGTGTGACGACCACCTTCATCTTTGGACAGTACGTATACCTCAGACTCGAACTTGGTGTGAGGAGTGATGGAACCAGGCTTAGCCAGTACCTGACCACGCTGTACTTCGTCACGCTTGGTACCACGCAGCAGAACACCACAGTTCTCACCGGCACGGCCTTCGTCCAGCAGCTTGCGGAACATCTCAACACCAGTACAGGTAGTCTTGGTGGTTTCTTTGATGCCCACGATCTCTACTTCGTCACCTACGGTGATGATGCCGCGCTCTACACGACCGGTAACTACGGTACCACGGCCGGAGATGGAGAATACGTCTTCGATAGGCAGAATGAAGTCACCGTCGATGGCACGCTCAGGCTCTGGGATGTAGGAATCCAGGGCTTCAGCCAGCTCGATGATCTTCTTCTCCCACTCTTCTTCACCTTCCAGAGCTTTCAGAGCGGAACCCTGAATTACAGGCAGGTCGTCGCCAGGGAATTCGTACTCAGACAGCAGTTCACGAACTTCCATCTCTACCAGTTCCAGCAGCTCTTCATCGTCAACCATGTCGCACTTGTTCATGAATACGATGATGAAAGGTACGCCTACCTGACGAGACAGCAGGATGTGCTCACGGGTCTGAGGCATTGGGCCATCGGTGGCAGCTACTACCAGGATCGCGCCGTCCATCTGGGCAGCACCGGTGATCATGTTCTTAACGTAGTCAGCGTGTCCGGGGCAGTCTACGTGAGCGTAGTGGCGGGTAGGAGTATCGTACTCTACGTGAGAGGTAGAGATGGTGATACCACGCTCACGCTCTTCAGGAGCGTTATCGATGGACGCGAAGTCCTTGGCTTCACCGCCGTATACTTTAGCCAGTACGTTGGTGATAGCCGCGGTCAGAGTGGTTTTACCGTGGTCAACGTGGCCAATGGTACCAACGTTTACGTGCGGTTTCGAACGCTCAAATTTTTCTTTAGACATGATAGTGCCTCAATCCAAACTAAGGTGGTGGTTTTCCACGTTTGACGTAGTAATACTCGTAGAATGAGTATGAGTATAAACAAGGATTGAAGCAGCGTGAAGAAGGGAAGAAATGGTGCTGATACCCAGATTTGAACTGGGGACCTCACCCTTACCAAGGGTGCGCTCTACCAACTGAGCTATATCAGCAAATTTCTTGGAGCGGGCAGCGGGAATCGAACCCGCATCATCAGCTTGGAAGGCTGAGGTAATAGCCATTATACGATGCCCGCTAAAACTATCTTCAGGCTACCTCGAACCGAGAAAAAGTGGTGGAGGGGGAAGGATTCGAACCTTCGAAGGCGGAGCCGTCAGATTTACAGTCTGATCCCTTTGGCCACTCGGGAACCCCTCCACGAGTACAAAGCGTTAGCATGGTGCCGACTGCCGGAATCGAACTGGCGACCTACTGATTACAAGTCAGTTGCTCTACCTACTGAGCTAAGTCGGCTTCGCTTTGTGCGGAGCGCATAATAGGAAATTGAACAAACCAGTGCAAGCCAATTTTCAAAAAAAAGCCGCCAATGGGCTCAATTGGCTGAGATTTAGTCTTGTGGATTAAATGAGTGCCAATTCTTATCAACCTATTCAGCAGACTGTACCTTTAGGGGGCGATGGTGTAGTTTTGCCAGC
Organism: Ferrimonas sp. YFM; assembly: GCF_030296015.1. Classification (NCBI taxonomy): domain Bacteria; kingdom Pseudomonadati; phylum Pseudomonadota; class Gammaproteobacteria; order Alteromonadales; family Ferrimonadaceae; genus Ferrimonas; species Ferrimonas sp. YFM. Next base: position 246,389 of record NZ_AP027368.1, on the reverse strand, counting down.
GCATCTAAGGAGTTAATATGGCGCCAATTCCATCGACAACCCGCAACGCTTACCTGGAGTTCAGCCGGGAACAGTGGTCTGTACTGCGTGACGCAGTGCCCCTGCCACTGAGCCAGGGCGAGCTTGAGCGCCTGCGCGGTATCAATGAAGACATCTCACTGAGTGAGGTGGAAGCGGTGTACCTGCCTCTCTCCAGGCTGCTTAATCTCTATGTGCACGCCAATCAGCGCCGCAGCCAGGTGGTCGAAGAGTTTCTCGGCGAACGCCCTGCAGATGGCCCCTACATCATCAGTGTTGCCGGTTCCGTGGCCGTGGGTAAGAGTACCACCGCGCGTCTGCTGCAAGCCCTGCTGCAACGCTGGCCAGAGCACCCCAAGGTGGAGCTGATCACCACAGATGGCTTCCTCTATCCCTTGAAAGAGCTCAAGGACAAGGATCTGCTCGGCAAGAAGGGATTCCCTCAGAGCTACGACGGCAAGATGCTGCTGGAGTTTCTCAGGGACGTGAAATCAGGCAAGAGTGAAGTCCGGGCCCCCATCTACTCCCACCGAGAGTACGATCGCCTCACCGACAAGCAGCATGTGATCCGCAAGCCAGATATCCTGATTCTTGAGGGATTGAACGTCCTGCAAACCGCTCACGACTATCCGGAAGCCGGCAACAGGCTGTTCGTCTCAGACTTCGTCGACTTCTCCATCTATGTGGACGCCGATTACGATCTGCTGAAAAGCTGGTACATCGATCGCTTTGACAAGTTCCGCCAGGGCGCCTTTACCGACCCCAACTCCTACTTCCACCACTACTCCAAGCTGACCGAGGGCGAAGCCAGGAAGACGGCCAGTAAGATCTGGGACGAGATCAACGGCCCCAACCTGATGGACAACATCAAACCGACCCGCAGCCGGGCCAACTTGATTCTCAGCAAAGGGGACGACCACAGGGTCGACCGTGTCTGGCTAAGGCGTTAACTTGGCCGTAGGCTCACTTCGCCACTGTTGAAAGCCTGAAGCCCGCTGTCGGTCTCCAGAAGCAGAGCGCCACTGGCATCGACGCCGGCCGCCACTCCGGTCACTTCAGAATCCGCCAACAGCACTCGCACCGGCTTGCCCAGGTAGCGATCCCGTTGACGCCACCTCTCCAGGAAGGGCGCCAGTCCCTGCAGCTCAAACTGCTGCAATCCTTTCTGCAGGTGGCCGATGACCTCCCGGGCCAGCAGGTTGCGATCCACCGGTGCGCCATGAATCTGGTGAAGATCTGTCCAGTCCCGGTCAATCTGGGACGCCGCGCCCTGCCCCAGATTCACGTTAATGCCACAGCCAATCACCATATGGGCAGGTTCACCATACTGGCCCCGCATCTCCACCAGAATGCCCGCGAGTTTGGACTCACCATAGTAGAGGTCGTTGGGCCACTTTACGCTCACCCCGGCAATACCCAGGGACTCCAACGCTTCCACCAGGAGCACGCCCACCACCAGGCTAAGGCCACCCGCTTGAGCGATGCCGCCGTCCAGTCGCCAATACATGGAGAGATAAAGAGAACCGGCATAGGGGGAGACCCATTCACGCCCACGACGTCCCCTGCCCTGAGTCTGGCGCTCGGCCAGGCAACAATCCCCGGAGGCAAGATCGCCAAGATTATTCAGTAGGAAGCTGTTGGTGGAGTCGACTTCATCAAACAGATGGACCTTTGACGCTAATCCGGAGGAGAGGACGTCGGCGTCCAGCAATGTGACCGGTTCGGCCAGCCGGTAGCCCTTGCCCTTAACGCTGTAGATCTCCAGGCCGAGGGCCTCGAGAGCCTGAATATGGTTGTTGACCGCAGTCCGGCTCAGGCCTAAACACTCCGCAAGGTGGGCACCGGAATGAAACTCACCGTCCAGCAGGGTCTCCAGCACTCTCTGACGATTGTCGTTAATCAGCATAATGACTCCAACACTGCTCACCCTGACGGTTGAGAAGCCGCACCTCGGGCTCCAACACCACACCAAAGCGCTCTGAAACACGCCTTACCACCTGGGTCGCCAGAGCCAGCAGTTGCTCAACGGTGCCTTCACCATGGTTTACCAGCACCAAGGCCTGGTCCTGATGCACACCAACCCCATCCAGCTTGGCGCCTTTCATGCCGCTTTGTTCGATAAGCCAGCCAGCGGCCAGTTTCATCTGTCCCTCCCCCGCAGGGTAGGCCGGCATATTGGGGTGGCGCTGCTGGAGGTCTTTGCCTACAGCATTGGGCACAACGGGATTTTTGAAAAAGCTCCCCGCATTACCCAACACGTCGGGATCGGGCAGCTTTTCCCGCCGCACACTCATGACCCTTTCCGCAATGGCTTGGGCACTGGGCTCTGAAAGCTCCTTCAGTGGGCCATAGTTGAGCCGGGGGGACCACTGCTTGGGAAGGCGCAAGCCGACTCCAAGGATCACCGCCCTCCCCTTGAGCTCACCCTTGAAGATGGAATCGCGGTAGCCAAAGCAGCACTCGTCCTGTGACAAACGGCTGAATCTACCCTGCTCGAGGTCCAGAATGTCCACGTAGGCACACAGGTCAGAAAACTCCATGCCGTAGGCACCGATGTTCTGCACCGGCGCAGCACCTGCGGTACCAGGGATAAGAGAGAGATTCTCCAGACCGGAGATCCCCTGGGACAAGCTCCACATAACCGCATCATGCCAGTCTTCACCGGCACCCAGTTTAACAAGCCAGTCGCTCCCCTCATCCAACACTTCACGGCCCATGATGCGATTGACGATCACCAGCCCCTCAAAGCGTTCCACAAACACGGTGTTGCTGCCACTGCCCAATACCAGTTTCGGGGAGTCGGCAAAAGCCTCCAGATGCCAGGCCTCAGCCATCTCCTCAGCAGAATGGACCTCGACCAGTGCCAATGCAGTGCTGGGAAGCCTGAAGCTGTGATAGGGGATGAGACAACACTCTTTGCGAATATTCAGGGACACGATCTCTCCATCGTATAAAAGGGGCAGTGCAAGGCGGCGATGATATAGCAGAACACCAAAAAGATCGATGACGCAGGTGGGATTTTGACCAGCAGTTAACCCGCTGCAGAAAAGGCAATAACGGCTCCCTTACTCGCCGAACGGATTCTGCGCCGCGCGGGAGAGCGGGGAGTATCGAGGCGCAACAGGGCAGCCAAAATCGACTGAAGGAATCACCAGCAGTGGTATCCCGCACCGTGTAGAAACGAAAAAAGCCCAACCTTGCGGTGCGGACGGCCAGTCTGGGCTTCTCCTGAATAAGTGCCTGACGATGACCAAGTCTCACATGGACTCTCTCCAACACCGCCACACCACCATCGCGCCGATGGGTGAGCAAGGACCGATGCGCAACATCGCAGCCGAGGGAGGTGGAGCCATGGACGGCGACAGGAGGGATCGCCAGGAATAGTTTCCAGCACCGGATTACGGAAACGAAAAAAGCCCAACCTTGCGGTTGGGCTTTTTTCTGAATGAGTGCCTGACGATGACCTACTCTCACATGGGAACTCCCACACTACCATCGGCGCTACTGTGTTTCACTTCTGAGTTCGGCATGGGATCAGGTGGGACCACAGTGCTATGGTCGTCAGACGAATTTTGTTGATGCATTTCAGCATCGTTACCGCTCAATGAGCCATAACTTTGAATGGGTGCTTGGCAGTGACCTACTCTCACATGGGAACTCCCACACTACCATCGGCGCGGTTGCGTTTCACTACTGAGTTCGGCATGGGATCAGGTGGGACCACAACGCTATTGCCGCCAAGCAAAATCGTTACAATTCGCACAAGCTGTTTCTCGTTTGCATTCTCGCAAGCGCTTTTCTATCTGGGATTTCAAAACCCATTGGGTGTTGTATGGTTAAGCCTCACGGGTCATTAGTACAGGTTAGCTCAACGCCTCACAACGCTTACACACCCTGCCTATCAACGTCCTAGTCTTGGACGGCCCTTTAGAGACCTTAAAGGTCTAGTGAGAACTCATCTTGAGGCTCGCTTCCCGCTTAGATGCTTTCAGCGGTTATCGATTCCGAACTTAGCTACCCGGCAATGCCACTGGCGTGACAACCGGAACACCAGAGGTTCGTCCACTCCGGTCCTCTCGTACTAGGAGCAGCCCCTCTCAATTCTCAAACGCCCACGGCAGATAGGGACCGAACTGTCTCACGACGTTCTGAACCCAGCTCGCGTACCACTTTAAATGGCGAACAGCCATACCCTTGGGACCGACTTCAGCCCCAGGATGTGATGAGCCGACATCGAGGTGCCAAACACCGCCGTCGATATGAACTCTTGGGCGGTATCAGCCTGTTATCCCCGGAGTACCTTTTATCCGTTGAGCGATGGCCCTTCCATGCAGAACCACCGGATCACTATGACCTACTTTCGTACCTGCTCGACGTGTCTGTCTCGCAGTTAAGCTGGCTTATGCCATTGCACTAACCGTATGATGTCCGACCATACTTAGCCAACCTTCGTGCTCCTCCGTTACTCTTTGGGAGGAGACCGCCCCAGTCAAACTACCCACCAGGCACTGTCCCTAACCCCGATTCAGGGGCCCAGGTTAGAACATCAACACTACAAGGGTGGTATTTCAAGGACGGCTCCACGTCATCTAGCGACAACGCTTCAAAGCCTCCCACCTATCCTACACATGTAGGGTCAATGTTCAGTGCCAAGCTGTAGTAAAGGTTCACGGGGTCTTTCCGTCTAGCCGCGGGTATACGGCATCTTCACCGCAAATTCAATTTCACTGAGTCTCGGGTGGAGACAGCGTGGCCATCATTACGCCATTCGTGCAGGTCGGAACTTACCCGACAAGGAATTTCGCTACCTTAGGACCGTTATAGTTACGGCCGCCGTTTACCGGGGCTTCGATCAAGAGCTTCTTCCGAAGAATAACCCCATCAATTAACCTTCCGGCACCGGGCAGGCGTCACACCGTATACGTCCACTTACGTGTTTGCACAGTGCTGTGTTTTTGATAAACAGTTGCAGCCACCTGGTATCTGCGACTGCCGACAGCTTAGGGAGCAAGTCCCATCACCGTCAGCAGCGTACCTTCTCCCGAAGTTACGGTACCATTTTGCCTAGTTCCTTCACCCGAGTTCTCTCAAGCGCCTTGGTATTCTCTACCTGACCACCAGTGTTGGTTTGGGGTACGATTCCTTCTTACCTGAAGCTTAGAAGTTTTTCCTGGAAGCATGGCATCAACCACTTCAGTGCCGTAGCACCTCGTCATCAGCTCTCAGCGTAATGTGTGTCCGGATTTGCCTAAACACACCGCCTACAACCTTAAACGCACATCCGATAGTGCGCTGGCCTAGCCTTCTCCGTCACTCCATCGCAGTAAGAAGAAGTACGGGAATATTAACCCGTTTCCCATCGACTACGCCTTTCGGCCTCGCCTTAGGGGTCGACTCACCCTGCCCCGATTAACGTTGGACAGGAACCCTTGGTCTTCCGGCGAGCGGGTTTTTCACCCGCTTTAACGTTACTCATGTCAGCATTCGCACTTCTGATACGTCCAGCATGCCTCTCGACACACCTTCAACCGCTTACAGAACGCTCCTCTACCATGCACACAAGTGTGCATCCGCAGCTTCGGTGTCTAGTTTAGCCCCGTTACATCTTCCGCGCAGACCGACTCGACCAGTGAGCTATTACGCTTTCTTTAAATGATGGCTGCTTCTAAGCCAACATCCTGGCTGTCTGAGCCTTTCCACATCGTTTCCCACTTAACTAGAACTTTGGGACCTTAGCTGGCGGTCTGGGTTGTTTCCCTCTCCACGACGGACGTTAGCACCCGCCGTGTGTCTCCCGTAATTGCACTCATTGGTATTCGGAGTTTGCAAAGGGTTGGTAAGTCGGGATGACCCCTAGCCTTAACAGTGCTCTACCCCCAATGGTGAGATACGAGGCGCTACCTAAATAGCTTTCGAGGAGAACCAGCTATCTCCCGGTTTGATTGGCCTTTCACCCCTACCCACAAGTCATCCGCTAATTTTGCAACATTAGTCGGTTCGGTCCTCCAGTTGGTGTTACCCAACCTTCAACCTGCCCATGGGTAGATCACCGGGTTTCGGGTCTACACCTTGCAACTCATTCGCCCAGTTAAGACTCGGTTTCCCTACGGCTCCCCTATTCGGTTAACCTCGCTACAAAATGTAAGTCGCTGACCCATTATACAAAAGGTACGCAGTCACCCCGAAGGGCTCCCACTGCTTGTACGTACACGGTTTCAGGTTCTATTTCACTCCCCTCACAGGGGTTCTTTTCGCCTTTCCCTCACGGTACTGGTTCACTATCGGTCAGTCAGGAGTATTTAGCCTTGGAGGATGGTCCCCCCATGTTCAGACAAGATATCACGTGTCCCGTCCTACTCGATTTCACACAAAGTTAGTTTTCGTGTACGGGGCTATCACCCTGTATCGCGCCACTTTCCAGAAGCTTCCACTAACACCCTCTGTGCTTAAGGGCTAATCCCCGTTCGCTCGCCGCTACTTAGGGAATCTCAATTGATTTCTTTTCCTCAGGGTACTTAGATGTTTCAGTTCCCCTGGTTCGCTCTGTACACCTATGTATTCAGTGCACAGTGACCGCTTATGCGGCCGGGTTTCCCCATTCGGAAATCGGTGACTCAAATGGCTCTTACTGCCTCATCACCGCTTATCGCAAGTTAGTACGTCCTTCATCGCCTCTGACTGCCTAGGCATCCACCGTGTACGCTTAGTCACTTAACCATACAACCCCAATAGGTCTTTTCTGCTGGGTCTTTGTCGCTTATGCGTCGTTGAAATCCTCACTCACTCGGTTATGTGGATGAACCACACGCCCTCGCTCGTTCGGCTTTCGCCTCACCTAAGCACCAAATTCCTGCGCAGAAACTACTGAAGTTGCTTAATACGATTAAACAACCAATACGTTAATCTATCGCCAGATATTCAAGGCACTTGCAAAAATTGCAAATATCTCGAGAAATTATCAGCTTGTCCAAATTGTTAAAGAGCATGCTTATTCAGGCCGAGGCCCAAAAAAGCCAAAGGTAAATACTGGTATTTAGCTTTGGCTTCTTGCCAGATGTTGAGTTTCAAAGGAGAAGTGGTGGAGCTAAGCAGGATCGAACTGCTGACCTCCTGCGTGCAAAGCAGGCGCTCTCCCAGCTGAGCTATAGCCCCATCATGGTTCTCGATGCCCAATCTTAAGGGAAAGATTGGTGGGTCTGAGTAGACTTGAACTACCGACCTCACGCTTATCAGGCGTGCGCTCTAACCAGCTGAGCTACAGACCCATCGAAACTCTTATCTTTCGTCAGACAATCTGTGTGAACACTCAACGCAAAACCGTATCTATTTCGTAAGGAGGTGATCCAGCCCCAGGTTCCCCTAGGGCTACCTTGTTACGACTTCACCCCAGTCATGAACCACACCGTGGTCATCGCCCTCCCGAAGGTTAAGCTAATGACTTCTGGTGCAGCCCACTCCCATGGTGTGACGGGCGGTGTGTACAAGGCCCGGGAACGTATTCACCGTGACATTCTGATTCACGATTACTAGCGATTCCGACTTCATGGAGTCGAGTTGCAGACTCCAATCCGGACTACGACCGGCTTTATGGGATTGGCTGACTCTCGCGAGCTCGCAACCCTTTGTACCGACCATTGTAGCACGTGTGTAGCCCATCCCGTAAGGGCCATGATGACTTGACGTCGTCCCCACCTTCCTCCGGTTTATCACCGGCAGTCTCCCTAGAGTTCCCACCATTACGTGCTGGCAACTAAGGACAAGGGTTGCGCTCGTTGCGGGACTTAACCCAACATTTCACAACACGAGCTGACGACAGCCATGCAGCACCTGTCTCACGGTTCCCGAAGGCACACTCCGATCTCTCAGAGCTTCCGTGGATGTCAAGGGATGGTAAGGTTCTTCGCGTTGCATCGAATTAAACCACATGCTCCACCGCTTGTGCGGGCCCCCGTCAATTCATTTGAGTTTTAACCTTGCGGCCGTACTCCCCAGGCGGTCTATTTAATGCGTTAGCTTTGGAACCCACGCCTCAAGGGCACAGACTCCTAATAGACATCGTTTACAGCGTGGACTACCAGGGTATCTAATCCTGTTTGCTCCCCACGCTTTCGCATCTGAGCGTCAGTCTTTGTCCAGGAGGCCGCCTTCGCCACTGGTATTCCTTCAGATCTCTACGCATTTCACCGCTACACCTGAAATTCTACCTCCCTCTACAAGACTCTAGTCTGCCAGTTCGAAATGCAGTTCCCAGGTTAAGCCCGGGGCTTTCACATCTCGCTTAACAGACCGCCTGCATGCGCTTTACGCCCAGTAATTCCGATTAACGCTCGCACCCTCCGTATTACCGCGGCTGCTGGCACGGAGTTAGCCGGTGCTTCTTCTGCGAGTAACGTCACAGCTAACGGGTATTAACCGTTAACCTTTCCTCCTCGCTGAAAGTACTTTACAACCCGAAGGCCTTCTTCATACACGCGGCATGGCTGCATCAGGCTTGCGCCCATTGTGCAATATTCCCCACTGCTGCCTCCCGTAGGAGTCTGGACCGTGTCTCAGTTCCAGTGTGGCTGATCATCCTCTCAAACCAGCTAGAGATCGTCGCCATGGTGAGCCATTACCTCACCATCTAGCTAATCTCACTTAGGCTTATCCAATCGCGAAAGGTGCCGAAGCATCCCCCTCTTTCCCCCGTAGGGCGTATGCGGTATTAGCAGTCGTTTCCAACTGTTGTCCCCCTCGACTGGGCAAATTCCTAAGCATTACTCACCCGTCCGCCGCTCGACGCCCAACAAATCATCCGAAGAATCTTTGTTGTCGTTTCCGCTCGACTTGCATGTGTTAGGCCTGCCGCCAGCGTTCAATCTGAGCCATGATCAAACTCTTCAATTAAAAAGTTTTTTGAAGTCCGAAAACTTCGACTCAATGAATTACTGAATTAACTTGTTATAGTCACTCAGTGCAACATTGATATATGAGATATCAATCCTGCGCGAGTGCCCACACAGATTGTCTGACTAATTGTTAAAGAGCGTGTCTCTCATCGAGACAGGAGGCGCATTTTACGCTTTCCTCCGCTGCCGTCAACCCCTATTTTCAAGGTTTTCAGCGGTTGACCTTGATTCGGCTCAGCCGTTTCGCCGTCAACAGGAAGCGCATTATAGGGGGTGATTTTCACTGCGCAAGGGGAAAAACGATCTTTTTCCAGGATCGCGATCCAAATGGCTAAACACACTGCATTCACACATTTTACCCACAAGGTTATCCACTGCGTTTAGTGAAAACCCCCTTAGGTGGCCCCCAGATGAAAGAGTGTAGATCACCAGAGGATGACCGCAACTGAACAGCAAGAGCCATAGAAAGCCAACTTATTTGCTGTCACCTGGCAACCTGGTGCCAGCGAATGCCGTCATTCAGGACCTTGGGTTTATGGGATTTATGGCTTCACGTGCAAGAAAGCCGCGAGACCTGGACCACTATTGCGTATCAGAGGACGGCAAGCACTTGGTTGCTGCTGCAGAACGGATTGACCAATGAACTCCTTCTTCACCTCGTCACATGGGTACCTAAGGCGTTCTGCATAAACCATCATCACGTTCGATGCCTGTTTACAGATATACAGCCTCCCACAACACGATCATTCCGGCCAACGCAGTATCCAGAATCTTTGATGTTTCAGGAGCGAGAGAAAGCCGCTGGACCCTGGCGTGCGCTAGGGAGACGATTGTGCGTGAGGAAAGTACGGAGCTTTGTTGCTGCCTTCTGCGCAGTTGCAGGTTCGCAGGGAGCCTAATTCCAACCTAATGCGGCTCCCCCTAGCACTGTCATGCCGGTATATGGACTCCTCCCGAGTTTCAACCTCCAGCGCAGACAGACAAAGTAAGATGCAGGCGTATATTCGGGCTCTTGATGGGTTGCGATCCCTGGCCACTGATGTTTTCGCACCACCATGCCTCTACGCGAACGCGGAATTGAATTCTCGCCGGCAAGATCAGGCTCTTGGTGGTCGGTCTCACCTGTTTGTTATGCGCTCTTGGTTGTCACTCTTAACTCTTGAATCGATGGTTAGATAGCTTGAGGTTGTTGATAATCCTGATCTCGGTGCAACATGGCCCAGGCAGTGCGAATGGTTTTGTTAACTAGCGCCACTGCCGCACGTCGAAGCCCGCGTCGCTCGATAATTGCCAACAGCCATTTTTCTTTGAGTGTCTTAGGTGGCCTACGGCCTAATTGCATGGCCACAGCTAATGCCCCCTGAATCAGGTTGGCGCGCAGCCGCTTATGGCCAATCCGCTTGCCAATACCACCTAAAGAAGTGACGCCCCCGGTACTGAATTGTTTAGGCGTCACTCCAATGCAGGCCGCGGCTTCCCGGCCATTCTTAAACCCTTCACCACGCTCACCTAAGATGAGATACAAGGCCAAGGCATTAACCTCGCCAACGCCTTCAAGCTTCATGAGCCTCTTGCAGGGCGACTGCTGCTTTATCAATTCTGATAGCTGATTCTCTATTTGTTTGAGCTCATCTCTCCCCCGTTGCCATTGCTGGTACACCTTTGAAAGCTGAGCTTTGAAGGCCTGAGGAAGAAGCTCAGACGAGCCGTCTAGAAGCTCTGGCATGATCCGTATAAGTGCTGTATTCCCTTTGGCGATGGTGATACCAAACTCATAGAGCAAGCTACGCATCATGTTGCTGGTTGAGCGGTTATGATCCAGCCAGTGCTGACGCATCCGCTCAATGCTTTGCAAAGCATGTTGTTCAACCGATTTGACTGCTGCAGAGCGAGTGCTTGGCTGACGGGCTGCTATCGCGATGGCCAGTGCATCGTTGCTATCGGTTTTATGGCCCTGCCGATATGGGGTGACTGTTTTGGGGGCGATGATCATGACGGAGTGGCCAAAAGATTCAGCGAAGCGGCCCCAGTAGTGGGCGGAGCCACAGGCCTCCACGGCAACAATGGAGGGTTTCTGCTTGGCCAGCCATTGCTCAAGTCGTGCGCGTGACATACTGCGGTTATTCAACACTTGATGTTCCGGACTGAGCGTTGCCACTTGGAAAGAAGATTTTGCCAGGTCGATGCCGATGATATTAAGGTTAAGCATGTATGGGCTCCTTTCGCTGTTAGAGCGGTTGTGGTGACTTAACTCTAGCCCCTTAGGGGAGGGAGGAGTCCATACATCGCGAACGCCGGTATCCAGAGTCTTTGGTATTGGAAAGATGCAGAAAAGACACTGGGCCCTGGCATGCGCCAGGGAGACGATTGTGCGTGTGGAAAGTACGGAGCTTTGTTGCTGCGTTCTGCGCAGTTTTAGGTTCGCAGGGAGCCTAATTCCAACCTAATGCGGCTCCCCCTAGCACGGTCATGCCGGCGGACGCCGGTATCCAGTGATGTGATGGACGCCCCCCTACGATACGGCGTCAAATGCGCCAGAATTAAGTTGCGACACATAATTCAGAGAGGAGCGTCCATCATGTCTATTAAAGCCATTGGAATTGATTTAGCCAAGAGTGTTTTTCAGGTTTGCGTTCTGCTGGAGGATGGCTCCATCCTTTGGAACCGCAAGGTCAAAAGAGAAAAGCTGCTGCACACACTCCTTGAATTCCCAACGGATACACTGGTGGCCATGGAGTCTTGTGCTCGTTCTCACTATTGGGGAAGGCGGCTCCAGCAAGCCGGTTACCAGGTGAAGCTCATCCCCGCACAACATGTAAAACCCATGGTGTCTGCGCAAAAGAACGATGCCAATGATGCGCTGGCCATTTGCGAAGCGGCTTTCCGCCCTAAGTTGCATCCAGTTCCCATAAAGACCATTGAGCAGCAAGACATTAAGGCTCTGCGCTGCGTCCGGCAGAGAATGGTCGACTACAGAACGGCACTGGCCTGTCAGATACGTGGCTTGGCAGGAGAATATGGCGTTAACTTCAGTACCGGGATAAAGCTGTTGAGAAATCAGTTACCCGAATCCGTTGAAGATGGCGATAACGGGTTGAGCTTTGTCATGCGGGGGCTGTTGCTGCGGATGGAGCGGGAGCTCAAGGCTCTGGATGAGGAGATCAAAGCCATAGAGCAGGAGATTCATCAGCTGTGCAAACAGCAACCCCGCTATCAACTTTTGCAGAGCATTCCGGGGTTCGGTCCCATTGTCGCGGCAGCTTTCGTCAGTGAAGTGGGTGACGGCCGACAGTTTTCCAACGGTCGTCAACTGGCGGCTTGGTGTGGCTTGGTTCCAAAGCAGCACAGCACCGGAGGCAAAACCCGGCTGGGCAGCATTACCAAGGCAGGAAACAAGCAACTGCGGGTGCTGTTAATTCACGGGGCAAGAGCGGTCTTCGCTCATGTGGCCAAACGAAATGACAGGCTGGGAAGATGGCTGAGCAATCTGATAGTGCGCCGGGGCAAGCGCAAGGCAATCGTGGCCCTGGCCAATAAACTGGCCCGGATTGCCTGGAGCATGACGGTCAGCGGCAGCCAGTTCGAGTTGAATCACGCTTTCACAGCTTCCAAATAACCACTTCCTCCACTTTAAGAGGGGAATAGAGGGTACCAAGCAACCTGAGTTTGCATAACTTGATGAAAAACGGTTATCCGGCCTGGCAAGAGCCTGACATAAGACCGACAGAGAATGTCGTTCCAGCGTGAAGGTGGTCAGGTTCGGACCACATTGTGGCGCTACCTCTCGAAGGTAATACAGACGCCGGATATACGTCCGCAAACCGATCTCATCAATGTCTTGCAACTGCAGGGGCGTCCATATACGTCTTTAGTTTTGGTGAGGCACAGGAAAGCCACTGGCCCCTGGCGTGCGCCAGGGAGACGATTGTGCGTGTGGTGAGGGGAGTGCTTCGTTTCTTCCCTTAAACGCAGCTGCAGATTCGCAGGGAATCTGATTCCAACCTAATGCGGTTCCCCCTAGCACTGTCATACCGGCGCACGCCGGTATCCAGAGCCTTTGATTTTTAAGGGGCGAAAGAAAGCCGCTGGACCCTGGCATGCGCCAGGGAGACGATTGTGCGTATGAGACGGGGAGCGCTCCGTTGCCCTTATAGAGCAACCTGGAAGTTCTAAACAGCACAAACGAAAAAAGCCCGCCCAACTGGACGGGCTCTTTCAAAATGTTGGCGGAGTGGACGGACTCGTACGGGGGCGCCCAGCCACGCGACCAATCTGCGCAGCAGTTTTTGGGAGCGATAAACGAAAAAAGCCTGAGCGTTAACTCAGGCTTCTTCGAAAATGTTGGCGGAGTGGACGGGACTCGAACCCGCGACCCCCGGCGTGACAGGCCGGTATTCTAACCAACTGAACTACCACTCCGCCGAATTTTATGCCTGACGCAAGAACCTGATTAGCACTCTCACATCAAGGAATTGGTGCCTGACGATGACCTACTCTCACATGGGAACTCCCACACTACCATCGGCGCTACTGTGTTTCACTGCTGAGTTCGGCATGGGATCAGGTGGGACCACAGCGCTATGGTCGTCAGACGAATTTGGAACAATTCGCACAAGCTGTTTCTCGTTTGCATTTTCGCAAGCGCTTTTCTATCTGGGATTTCAAAACCCATTGGGTGTTGTATGGTTAAGCCTCACGGGTCATTAGTACAGGTTAGCTCAACGCCTCACAACGCTTACACACCCTGCCTATCAACGTCCTAGTCTTGGACGGCCCTTTAGAGACCTTAAAGGTCTAGTGAGAACTCATCTTGAGGCTCGCTTCCCGCTTAGATGCTTTCAGCGGTTATCGATTCCGAACTTAGCTACCCGGCAATGCCACTGGCGTGACAACCGGAACACCAGAGGTTCGTCCACTCCGGTCCTCTCGTACTAGGAGCAGCCCCTCTCAATTCTCAAACGCCCACGGCAGATAGGGACCGAACTGTCTCACGACGTTCTGAACCCAGCTCGCGTACCACTTTAAATGGCGAACAGCCATACCCTTGGGACCGACTTCAGCCCCAGGATGTGATGAGCCGACATCGAGGTGCCAAACACCGCCGTCGATATGAACTCTTGGGCGGTATCAGCCTGTTATCCCCGGAGTACCTTTTATCCGTTGAGCGATGGCCCTTCCATGCAGAACCACCGGATCACTATGACCTACTTTCGTACCTGCTCGACGTGTCTGTCTCGCAGTTAAGCTGGCTTATGCCATTGCACTAACCGTATGATGTCCGACCATACTTAGCCAACCTTCGTGCTCCTCCGTTACTCTTTGGGAGGAGACCGCCCCAGTCAAACTACCCACCAGGCACTGTCCCTAACCCCGATTCAGGGGCCCAGGTTAGAACATCAACACTACAAGGGTGGTATTTCAAGGACGGCTCCACGTCATCTAGCGACAACGCTTCAAAGCCTCCCACCTATCCTACACATGTAGGGTCAATGTTCAGTGCCAAGCTGTAGTAAAGGTTCACGGGGTCTTTCCGTCTAGCCGCGGGTATACGGCATCTTCACCGCAAATTCAATTTCACTGAGTCTCGGGTGGAGACAGCGTGGCCATCATTACGCCATTCGTGCAGGTCGGAACTTACCCGACAAGGAATTTCGCTACCTTAGGACCGTTATAGTTACGGCCGCCGTTTACCGGGGCTTCGATCAAGAGCTTCTTCCGAAGAATAACCCCATCAATTAACCTTCCGGCACCGGGCAGGCGTCACACCGTATACGTCCACTTACGTGTTTGCACAGTGCTGTGTTTTTGATAAACAGTTGCAGCCACCTGGTATCTGCGACTGCCGACAGCTTAGGGAGCAAGTCCCATCACCGTCAGCAGCGTACCTTCTCCCGAAGTTACGGTACCATTTTGCCTAGTTCCTTCACCCGAGTTCTCTCAAGCGCCTTGGTATTCTCTACCTGACCACCAGTGTTGGTTTGGGGTACGATTCCTTCTTACCTGAAGCTTAGAAGTTTTTCCTGGAAGCATGGCATCAACCACTTCAGTGCCGTAGCACCTCGTCATCAGCTCTCAGCGTAATGTGTGTCCGGATTTGCCTAAACACACCGCCTACAACCTTAAACGCACATCCGATAGTGCGCTGGCCTAGCCTTCTCCGTCACTCCATCGCAGTAAGAAGAAGTACGGGAATATTAACCCGTTTCCCATCGACTACGCCTTTCGGCCTCGCCTTAGGGGTCGACTCACCCTGCCCCGATTAACGTTGGACAGGAACCCTTGGTCTTCCGGCGAGCGGGTTTTTCACCCGCTTTAACGTTACTCATGTCAGCATTCGCACTTCTGATACGTCCAGCATGCCTCTCGACACACCTTCAACCGCTTACAGAACGCTCCTCTACCATGCACAACAAGTGTGCATCCGCAGCTTCGGTGTCTAGTTTAGCCCCGTTACATCTTCCGCGCAGACCGACTCGACCAGTGAGCTATTACGCTTTCTTTAAATGATGGCTGCTTCTAAGCCAACATCCTGGCTGTCTGAGCCTTTCCACATCGTTTCCCACTTAACTAGAACTTTGGGACCTTAGCTGGCGGTCTGGGTTGTTTCCCTCTCCACGACGGACGTTAGCACCCGCCGTGTGTCTCCCGTAATTGCACTCATTGGTATTCGGAGTTTGCAAAGGGTTGGTAAGTCGGGATGACCCCCTAGCCTTAACAGTGCTCTACCCCCAATGGTGAGATACGAGGCGCTACCTAAATAGCTTTCGAGGAGAACCAGCTATCTCCCGGTTTGATTGGCCTTTCACCCCTACCCACAAGTCATCCGCTAATTTTGCAACATTAGTCGGTTCGGTCCTCCAGTTGGTGTTACCCAACCTTCAACCTGCCCATGGGTAGATCACCGGGTTTCGGGTCTACACCTTGCAACTCATTCGCCCAGTTAAGACTCGGTTTCCCTACGGCTCCCCTATTCGGTTAACCTCGCTACAAAATGTAAGTCGCTGACCCATTATACAAAAGGTACGCAGTCACACCCGAAGGTGCTCCCACTGCTTGTACGTACACGGTTTCAGGTTCTATTTCACTCCCCTCACAGGGGTTCTTTTCGCCTTTCCCTCACGGTACTGGTTCACTATCGGTCAGTCAGGAGTATTTAGCCTTGGAGGATGGTCCCCCCATGTTCAGACAAGATATCACGTGTCCCGTCCTACTCGATTTCACACAAAGTTAGTTTTCGTGTACGGGGCTATCACCCTGTATCGCGCTACTTTCCAGAAGCTTCCACTAACACCCTCTGTGCTTAAGGGCTAATCCCCGTTCGCTCGCCGCTACTTAGGGAATCTCAATTGATTTCTTTTCCTCAGGGTACTTAGATGTTTCAGTTCCCCTGGTTCGCTCTGTACACCTATGTATTCAGTGCACAGTGACCGCTTATGCGGCCGGGTTTCCCCATTCGGAAATCGGTGACTCAAATGGCTCTTACTGCCTCATCACCGCTTATCGCAAGTTAGTACGTCCTTCATCGCCTCTGACTGCCTAGGCATCCACCGTGTACGCTTAGTCGCTTAACCATACAACCCCAATAAGTCTTGGAATCGTATTGCTTCACAACCAATACGTTAATCTATCGCCAGATATTCAAGGCACTTGCAAAAATTGCAAATATCTCGAGAAATTATCAGCTTGTCCAAATTGTTAAAGAGCAAGTTTTTGCCTAAGCAAAAACGCCAAAATCACCCCTAAGGATGATTTCAGACAATCTGTGTGAACACTCAACGCAAAACCGTATCTATTTCGTAAGGAGGTGATCCAGCCCCAGGTTCCCCTAGGGCTACCTTGTTACGACTTCACCCCAGTCATGAACCACACCGTGGTCATCGCCCTCCCGAAGGTTAAGCTAATGACTTCTGGTGCAGCCCACTCCCATGGTGTGACGGGCGGTGTGTACAAGGCCCGGGAACGTATTCACCGTGACATTCTGATTCACGATTACTAGCGATTCCGACTTCATGGAGTCGAGTTGCAGACTCCAATCCGGACTACGACCGGCTTTATGGGATTGGCTGACTCTCGCGAGCTCGCAACCCTTTGTACCGACCATTGTAGCACGTGTGTAGCCCATCCCGTAAGGGCCATGATGACTTGACGTCGTCCCCACCTTCCTCCGGTTTATCACCGGCAGTCTCCCTAGAGTTCCCACCATTACGTGCTGGCAACTAAGGACAAGGGTTGCGCTCGTTGCGGGACTTAACCCAACATTTCACAACACGAGCTGACGACAGCCATGCAGCACCTGTCTCACGGTTCCCGAAGGCACACTTCGATCTCTCAAAGCTTCCGTGGATGTCAAGGGATGGTAAGGTTCTTCGCGTTGCATCGAATTAAACCACATGCTCCACCGCTTGTGCGGGCCCCCGTCAATTCATTTGAGTTTTAACCTTGCGGCCGTACTCCCCAGGCGGTCTATTTAATGCGTTAGCTTTGGAACCCACGCCTCAAGGGCACAGACTCCTAATAGACATCGTTTACAGCGTGGACTACCAGGGTATCTAATCCTGTTTGCTCCCCACGCTTTCGCATCTGAGCGTCAGTCTTTGTCCAGGAGGCCGCCTTCGCCACTGGTATTCCTTCAGATCTCTACGCATTTCACCGCTACACCTGAAATTCTACCTCCCTCTACAAGACTCTAGTCTGCCAGTTCGAAATGCAGTTCCCAGGTTAAGCCCGGGGCTTTCACATCTCGCTTAACAGACCGCCTGCATGCGCTTTACGCCCAGTAATTCCGATTAACGCTCGCACCCTCCGTATTACCGCGGCTGCTGGCACGGAGTTAGCCGGTGCTTCTTCTGCGAGTAACGTCACAGCTGACGGGTATTAACCGCCAACCTTTCCTCCTCGCTGAAAGTACTTTACAACCCGAAGGCCTTCTTCATACACGCGGCATGGCTGCATCAGGCTTGCGCCCATTGTGCAATATTCCCCACTGCTGCCTCCCGTAGGAGTCTGGACCGTGTCTCAGTTCCAGTGTGGCTGATCATCCTCTCAAACCAGCTAGAGATCGTCGCCATGGTGAGCCATTACCTCACCATCTAGCTAATCTCACTTAGGCTTATCCAATCGCGAAAGGTGCCGAAGCATCCCCCTCTTTCCCCCGTAGGGCGTATGCGGTATTAGCAGTCGTTTCCAACTGTTGTCCCCCTCGACTGGGCAAATTCCTAAGCATTACTCACCCGTCCGCCGCTCGACGCCCAACAAATCATCCGAAGAATCTTTGTTGTCGTTTCCGCTCGACTTGCATGTGTTAGGCCTGCCGCCAGCGTTCAATCTGAGCCATGATCAAACTCTTCAATTAAAAAGTTTTTTGGAATCCGAAAATTCCGACTCAATGAATTACTGAATTAACTTGTTATAGTCACTCAGTGCAACATTGATATATGAGATATCAATCCTGCGCGAGTGCCCACACAGATTGTCTGACTAATTGTTAAAGAGCGTGTCTCTCATCGAGACAGGAGGCGCATTCTACGCGACTCTCCGTGGCGGTCAAGGGCTAATTCGCTGCCTTGGCGCCGAGTGTCGAAGTTTTGCTCAGCGTCCGTTTTCCTTCCGCTTTGCCCCGTCGACAGGAAGCGCATTATAGGGGGAGAATTTTCTGGCGCAACCCCTTTTTGGATCAAAAAGATCCTTTGCGATCTTTTCCATCAATTCGGTTTAGGAAGCAGCGACCTTAGTCGATAAAAGCAGCCCACGAGCCTTGAGACCAGCCGATAACTCATCTGAAGGGCTGGCTCCGGTGTAGTAGTAGTTGCCGGATTCGGTTCCCGGCACAACTTTAGACTCACTGATAAGGGTGCCGACGCGCCGAGCGATGGCGCTGCCTGAGTCCACCAGTCTCACCTTTGGCCCGAGGATCTGGCCGATCTCCTCATTAAGCAGAGGGAAGTGGGTGCACCCCAGCACCACTACATCCAACGAGGGCTCAAGAGTCAGCGGGGCCAACACCGCCTGCAAGGCCACACTGTCACACCCCTTTCCCGCCAATTTGTCTTCGGCCAGGCGGACCAGGTCGCTGCTGCCCAAGCGAATCACCCGACAATGGGGGGCAAAGTCTTGAATCAGACCATCGGTATAGCTGCGACACACAGTGCCTGGTGTCGCGAGCAGGGCAATGGTTCCGGTGTAGGACAGCGCGGCCGCCGGCTTAATGGCGGGCACCACACCAATGACCGGTATGGACAGGGCAGTGCGCAGGGCAGGCAGGGTCAGGGTACTGGCGGTATTGCAGGCCACCACCACCAGGGCAGGCTTGAGTTCCCGCACCAAAGTGGTAATGAGTTCCACACAGCCGTCGATCAGTTCCTGTTCGGGCAACTCCCCATAGGGAAACCTGGCATTGTCCGCCAGATAGTGGACAGGCCACTGGGGAAAGGCATCGCGGACGTGCTCCAAAATGGAGAGGCCGCCGACACCAGAATCAAACAGAAGAATGGAGCTCATCGACAGGGAACTGTTGCTATACCGGAATAGGCGTTGATTCTCACACAGAGGCCGCCATTTACCAAGGGGACTGGACTTAAGCTTTGGCTTGGTTAGAATTCCCCCTCTCTAAATCCAGACACCGGAGTACTACATGGATCTGAAAGCCCTTGATCCGGCGAACTACGAACAGCAGTTGGCCGAAAAATGCGAGCGTATGAGGTCGATGTTCGCCCCATTCAATGCTCCGGAACTGGAAGTGTTCCCTTCTGAGCCCAAGCACTATCGTATGCGTGCAGAGTTCCGCGTCTGGCACGACGACGATGACCTCTACTACATCATGTTTGATCAGGCTCAGGGCGAAAAGGTACGCACCGACCAGTTTCTGCCGGCCAGCGAACTGATCAACCAGTTCATGCCCAAACTGATGGAAGCCCTGCGCCCCAATGAGCATCTGCGCCGCAAGATGTTCCAGGTGGACTTTCTCTCCACCCTCAGTGGCGAGTTGCTGATCTCCCTGCTCTACCATCGTCAGCTCGACGAAGCCTGGGTGGAAGGGATCAGGGAACTGAGGGATGCCTGGCGCGCCGAGGGCCATAAGGTGGACTTCATCGGACGGGCGCGCAAACAGAAGTGGTGTCTGGACCGTGAGTTTGTGGATGAAACCCTGCAGGTGCATGATCGCCAGATGCACTACCGCCAGATCGAAAACAGCTTTACCCAGCCCAATGGCAAGGTGGCAGAAAAGATGTTGGAGTGGGCGGTAGATTGCACCCGCAACAGCAGCGGCGATCTGTTGGAGCTCTACTGCGGTAACGGCAACTTCTCCCTGGCCCTGGCGCAGAACTTTAACCAGGTACTGGCCACCGAGTTGGCCAAGCCTTCAGTGGAGGCGGCCCAGCACAACATTGCCGCCAACAACATCGACAATGTCACCATCATCCGCATGTCCGCCGAGGACTTCACCGATGCCATGAATGGGGTGCGGGAGTTTAACCGACTGCGGGGCATCGACCTTAAGAGCTACAACTGCAACACCATCTTCGTGGATCCACCACGAGCCGGTCTGGATAAGGAAACCGAGAAGATGGTTCAGGGTTACGAAAAGATTCTCTACATCTCCTGTAACCCGGACACTCTGTTGGACAACCTGCAAACCCTGGGGCAAACCCACAAGGTCACCCGCCTGGCGCTGTTCGACCAGTTCCCCTACACCCACCATATGGAAGCGGGTGTGCTGCTGGAGAGAAAATAGACTGATGTAAAAAGCGCAGCCTTAGTGCTGCGCTTTTTTGTAATCTAGGAATTAGAACAAGGGTCTATAAATCCGAACGCAACTCCCTTCATCAGCACCAGTCCCATGCACTGCTCACCCACTCTAAACGAGTGAATACTGCCTCTATCTCCCTTAAAAGGAACTATGCCCAGTTTGGAACTCTGTAAGTCAAGCTGCCCCATCATAGTGCAAAGATCGCCTTCACACGCCGACACCATGCCGGATACATCAATGGCCATACAGTGGTCTTTCGAGCATCTTTCAAGAGGGAGGGGTAATTGAATGGGCTGAGCTTCACGCAAACTCAGCGCACCCTCCATCAATAAATGGGCTTCCGTAAACGCCTCCGGGCCGCCCATGGAGCGGCATATTTCCGTTTTCGATACCGATACTGACAAACGCTCTGACTCAAGCTCTACCATAGCTTGAGGGTCACTTTTCTTTCCAAACCCATCCAATGGTCGGTTATCTACGGAAAATGCCATGCCCGCTTGCTGAACACTTGGCTTAAACCGCCCAAGATAGGTATCTCCCTTCGAATCCCGATAGGCAAAGCCAAGCTCACTGTAACTTTCTATATCTCGACAAACTTCCGCCGAGGAGTAATTGCCTGAGAGCTGGCCTATCCACAATGCTGGATTTTTCTCAGGAACTGTGGCACATCCAGCCAGAAGAAGAAACAACCCCAAGCATGCAATCTGAAACAACTTTCCTGTCCTCACCTGTCCTCCTTGCAGCGAGCTAAAACAATAAACCCGGGCTGATTGATACTATTTAGGCAGGTTTTCCAGCTCCGGCTCCCGGCCACTGCGCTGCAGCGCTTCCGAGCCTTTGGCGATCATCTTCAGCTGCACGATGAGGCGCTCAGCCAGGGCCTGACGCTCCTTCTTATTCAGATCCAGGGCTTCCGCACCACTGGCAAACACCAGGGTCACCAAAGCTTCCGACTGGGCATAAGCCAAGTCAGGCCGGCGACCGGTTTTCGCCTGCAGGTAGTCGCTGAGTTCTTCAATAAAATGGCGAATCTCACGGGTCACCGCCGCACGAAATGCCGCCGAGGTACCGGAGCGTTCCCGCAGCAACAACCGGAAGACGTTGGGGTTGCTGTCGATGAACTCCATAAAGGTCTCTATGGAGGCTCGAATGACACTGCCCCCCTCTTCGGCCCTCTGACGCCCTTTGCGCATCAGTTGCCTCAGGGTCAGGCCACCCTCATCCACCATGGTCAGGCCGAGCTCTTCCATATCTTTGAAGTGGCGGTAGAAAGACGTAGGGGCAATGCCAGCTTCCCTGGCCACCTCTCGCAAACTCAGGTTGGAGATGCTGCGTTCTGCGCTCAGCTGATTAAACGCAGCATCCAGAAGGGCGCGACGTGTGCGCTCCTTTTGCTGTGCTCGAATCCCCATTACTTACTACCCTTAATTAGAAACTTATGCATTCTAACTTGAATAGAGGCAAAGCTCACCTGCGAGCTGGATCAACCATGGCTTGCGTTATCGGACAAAGATCACCAAAATAGCGCACAGATGTACGCTCAAAGAGACGCAAGGATGAATTCTAAGCCACCACTGATTCTCATCAATACCCTGATCTTCAGCCTCACCGCCCTGGCAGCGGTGACTCTGGCCCCACTCCATGGGGTGCTGGTCGGGTATCAAGCCGAAACCCTGGTTCTGGCCTTCCTGTTCTGGGCCTGGAACGGCCTGTCCATCACCGCCGGATATCACAGACTCTGGTCCCATAAGGCCTACTCTGCCCACCCAGCCGTCCAGTGGTTCCTGGCCATCGGCGGCGCCATGGCCCTGCAGAACAGCATTCTTCACTGGGCCTCCGATCATCGTCGTCACCATAAGTTCGTGGATGACGACAACAAGGACCCCTACAGCGCCAGCCGAGGCTTCTGGTATAGCCACATCGGCTGGATGCTCAGGAACTACCAGGGCGAGCCGGATTACACCAATGCCCGCGACCTGCAGAAGAACCCCATCGTCATGTTCCAGCATCGCCACTACGCCATGCTGGTCCTGGTCACCAATGTGATCACTCCCCTGGTGGCCGGTGCCCTGATCGGCGACATCTGGGGCACCTTCCTGATGGCGGGCGTGGTACGTTTGGTAGCCATGCACCACGGCACCTTCTTCATCAACTCTTTGGCCCATATCTGGGGCAGCCAACCCTACAGTGATAAACAGTCCAGCCGGGACAACGGCGTGCTGGCCCTGTTCACCTTTGGCGAGGGCTACCACAACTTCCACCACACCTTTGAGCATGACTGGCGTAACGGCATCCGCTGGTTCCACTTTGATCCCACCAAGTGGCTCATCGCCCTGTTTGCCAGGTTCAAACTGGCCAACGGACTGAGAGAGGTCCCCGCTGAGCGGATCGAGACCGCCAAGTTGCAGATGCAGCTGAAGCGAAGCCAGGCGATGGCTCAGGACCGTGGACTCTCCGACGAGTGGATTCAGCAGCTCGAGCAACAATATCAGAGTGTTGCCGAGCGGATGCGCGATTACTACCAGGCCAAACAGGCGCTGCTGAAGCAGACCCGGGCGCAGCTGGATGCCTCGACCAAGGCCAGGCTGAAGGAACTTAAGCTGTGCCTGAGAGAGCAGCAACAACAGTGGCTGAAACTGCGACAGCAGTTGGCTAATGCTTAGGGGGTGAAATGACCAGGCTGAGGGAGTGGCAAGCACAGGGAGACTGGTTCCAATATCAGGATCACCGGCTCTTCTTCCTGGACCAGGGGGAGGGAGACACCCTGCTACTGATCCATGGCTTTCCCTCAGCCAGCTGGGACTGGCATAAGCTCCTGCCGGAACTGAGTCAGCGCTACCGGGTGGTGTTGATGGACCTGTTGGGGTTTGGCTTCAGCAGCAAGCCCCACCCTCACGACTACCACATCGCCGACCAGGCTCAAATCCTCGAGGCCCTGCTTGCCCACCTGGGTATTCAGCACTGCCATCTGCTGGCTCACGACTATGGGGATACCGTCGCCCAGGAGCTGCTTGCCCGGGATCCTCAGCGCTACCTCAGCTGCACCTTCCTCAATGGCGGTCTGTTTGCCGACGCACACCGGCCCCTGATGATTCAAAAAGTGCTGGCGTCCCCTCTGGGGCCTCTGCTGGCCCCCTTCCTGGGACAACGGCGTTTCAGTGCCAGTCTGAGGCGGATCTGGGGCTCTCACCCTCTGGAGGATGGTGAGATCAACACCCTGTGGCGATTGCTCAGCCACAACAACGGCCAACGAGTGATCCCCTCCCTGCTGCACTACATGGCAGAGCGCCGTCAGTTCAGTGAGCGCTGGAGCCGCCCCCTGACTCATCCCCCCTGCCCGATGATGCTGATCGATGGCACCCAGGATCCCATCTCCGGCCGCAGCCTGGTTCAGGCTTATCGGGAGCGGGTGCCCGAACCCAGGATTGAAACCCTCGACGGAGTCGGCCACTACCCCCAGTTGGAAGCCCCCCAGCAGGTGCTGCAACATTACCTGGCTTTTCGTAACCGGATTCAGACCAAAGAGAGTGAGTGACCACTCACCGACTCAACGCTTTCCTGCCAGGAAAATTCCAGGTTTTGCCTGTCATACGCCCCCAAACCATACTCCCTTGGGGTATTATCTTGCCCCTGACCAAAAGATTCACAAGCAACAGAGCCCCAGATGAGCAAAGCGATCAAACTGACGGAGTACAGCCACGGCGCCGGCTGCGGCTGCAAAATCTCCCCTAAGGTACTGGATACCCTGCTGACCAGCCAGTTAACCCCCCTCGACGATGCCCGTCTTGTGGTGGGCAACGCCAGCCGGGACGATGCCGCCGTTTATGACCTGGATGGCACCACCGGCATCATCAGCACCACCGACTTCTTTATGCCCATCGTCGACGACCCCTTTACCTTCGGTCGTATTGCCGCCACCAACGCCATCAGCGACATCTACGCCATGGGCGGTACACCCATGATGGCCATTGCCATCTTCGGCTGGCCGGTGAATCTGCTGCCGGCGGAGGTGGGACAACAGGTGATCGAAGGGGGCCGTGCCGCCTGTCGCGATTCGGGTATCCTGCTGGCCGGGGGCCACTCCATCGATGCCCCTGAGCCCATCTTCGGCCTGGCGGTCACCGGCCAGGTTCCCCTGTCTCAGCTCAAACGTAACGATACCGCCACCGCAGGCAGCAAACTCTATCTGACAAAGCCTCTGGGCATCGGCATCCTCACCACCGCCCAGAAGCAGAAAAAGCTCGCCGAAGAGCACGACCAGATCGCCGTGGACGCCATGTGTCAGATGAACAAGGTGGGCGCACAGCTGGCCGCTATAGAGGGTGTCAGTGCCATGACCGACGTTACCGGCTTTGGCCTGGCCGGACACCTCACCGAGATCTGTGAAGGCGCCAACCTGAGCGCCACCCTGGAGATGGACAAGTTGCCTCTGCTGGATCAGGTGGATCATTATCTGACTCAGGGCTGCATCCCCGGCGGCGCAGGCCGCAACTTCGACAGCTACGGCCATAAGCTGCCTGAGCTTGATGCCCGCACCCGCACTCTGCTGTGTGATCCCCAGACCTCAGGAGGCCTGTTGGTGGCCGTAGAGCCCCAGGCCTGTCAGCAGGTAGAGGAGATTCTCCGGACTGCCGGACTGGGGGTTCATCCTATTGGCGAGCTCCAGGCGCCGCAATCCGGCCCCATGGTCAAGGTGGTGTAATGAGAAGCCTCAGTGCCGACCACTATCGGGAACTGCTGTTGTCCGATCGCCCCCTCATCGATCTGCGGGCCCCGGTGGAATTTACCAAAGGCGCCTTCCCCAACAGCGTCAACCTGCCCTTGATGAACGATCAGGAGCGAGCCGCCGTCGGCACCTGCTACAAGCGCGAGGGGCAGATGGCCGCCATCGAGCTGGGCCACAAGCTGGTGCAGGGCAAGGTGAAGGCGCAGCGCCAACAGGCCTGGAAAACCTTCCTCGACAGCCATCCGGACGCCATCCTCTACTGCTTTCGCGGCGGACTGCGCTCCGAACTGAGCCAGCAGTGGATCGCCGAAGTGGGCCACGATCGCCCCTTCATCGAGGGCGGCTACAAAGGAATGCGCACCTTCCTGATGGAGCAAACCGACAGCATCACCGCCTCCACCCCAATGTGGATCATCGGCGGCATGACTGGCTGTGGTAAGACCGACTTCCTCAAGCTGCGCCAGGATATGGTGGACCTGGAAGGACTGGCCAACCACAGGGGATCCAGCTTCGGCCGCCAGGTAACCGAACAACCGAGTCAGATCGACTTTGAAAATGCCCTGGCAGTGCAGCTGATGCGTCACCAGCAGGCGGGAAACCGTCACCTGGTGCTGGAGGATGAAAGCCGGTTAATCGGCCGGGTGTCATTGCCTCTGGAGATGCATGAGCGCATGCAAACCGCCCCCCTGGTGCTGTTGGAGGTGAGCCAGGAGGATCGCATCGAGCGGATTCTTCGCGACTACGTCATCAACATCGCCGCCGACTTCATTGCAAGGGACGGTGAAGAGCAGGGTTTCCTCAACTTCAAAGAACACCTGCTCAGCGCCATGGATCGCATCAAGAAGCGCCTGGGAGACGAACGTCACCGGGAGCTGCGCGCCATCATGGAGCAGGGGTTTGACGACCAGCAACAGGGAGAGATGGACGCCCATCGCCACTGGATCGACGCCCTGCTCAGCCAATACTACGACCCCATGTATCGCCACCAGTTGGAGAAACGCAGGGAACGGGTGGTCTTCAGCGGCGATCACCAGGCGGTTCACCAATGGCTGGACCACCAAGCAGAATAACAAAACGGCCCCGAGGGGCCGTTTTTTATTGCGGGTTCTGCAGGATCTGGTGCCAGGGTAGCGCCGGCGCACCCAATACCAGATAGTTGGGGTTCTCCAGGCTCTCCCGCTCGTTATAGGAGAGGGGGTTCAGCTCTATATCCAGGATGCGCCCGCCCGCCTGTTCGACGATGCACTGGGAGGCGCCGGTATCCCACTCGCCGGTTGGCCCCAGTCGCAGATACAGATCCGCTTCACCCTCGGCCACCATACAGCTCTTAAGCGAAGCACTGCCAAAGGGAATAAATCGGTAGTTGCGTCCCGGTTCCAGCAGCTGGGTCACCGCATCCAGTCTCTGGCGGCGGCTGACCGCGATCACCATCTCCTGCTCCGCCTCGCTGGCTTCCCGGCTGTGGATAGGACTATCACGGCCATCCATGCGCTTGAAGGCTCCCTTACCGTCCACCGCAAAGTAGCAGGCCCGGGAGATGGGCGCGTACACCACGCCCAGGATCGGTCTGTGGTTTTCCACCAGGGCTATGTTCACCGCGAAATCACCACTGCCGGCGATAAACTCCTGGGTCCCATCCAGGGGATCGATAAGCCAATATCTGTGCCAGTTCTGGCGGTCTGCCAGGGGAATATCGGCGTCCTCTTCGGACAGGATGGGAATCTCCGGGGCCAACTGGGTCAGCGCCGACACAATCAGATCGTGAGCCGCCAGGTCCGCCGTGGTCACCGGGGTGTTGTCGGACTTGGTGATCTCCTGAAACTGGCCCTCTTCGTAGATCTCGCGGATCCGTTCCCCCGCCTGGCGGGCAATCTCTATGGCGGGCTCCAACAGGGTGCTAATGCTTTCCAAAACCTCTACCTACTGCGGTCGTACTTCAATTAAGTTTCAGCGCTTTCCTTGCTAAAAACAAGGCGCTGATGGCCCTGGACTCGTTAAAGTCCGGCCGGGCCAGCAGGCCATCCAGATCCTCGATGGGCCAGGGCACCAACTCCAGGGGCTCAGGCTCATCGCCTTCCAGCTTACTGGGCGACAGTCCCTGCGCCAGTAAGATCTGCATCTTGCTAGAAAAATACCCGGGGGCCAGGGCGATCTCCATCAGGTGGGTCAGGCTGTCGGCCCGAAAACCCGCCTCCTCCTGAAGCTCCCGGTTGGCCGCCTCAACGGCACTCTCGCCGGGGTCGATAAGCCCCTTCACGAAGCCAAGCTCATAGGTCTCCGTCCCGACGGCGTACTCCTTCACCAGCAGTACGGTGTGTTCGTCCAGCATGGGCACCACCATCACCGCACCGCGGTTGCCTCCCTGCATGCGCTCGTACACCCGCTCCTCACCATTGCTGAACTGCAGGTGGACCTGCTCCACCCGAAAAAGCCGGCTGCTGGCCACCAATTCAGTGTGGAGGATCTGGGGTTTCTGTTTCGAGCTCATAGGGTCCTGAGTAGTCTGACTGGAGTGAAACTAGGATACACATTCACACACCGATTTGATATCGGTCACAAAACAAAAGGGACGCCCGAGCGTCCCTTAAAGATTCAAAAGCCCGGCACTCGTCCGGAGTATCGAAGAGGGTAGACACCATTGCCATCGGGCTGGCCAAGGAAAGACAGGGACTTGGCCATGGCGTCCGGCTGCTCGGCCGTTGCCTTGATACCGGCGTTCACCTCTACCTGCATATTGGCCTTGAGCAGAGCCGTCCCTGCCACGCCGATGCGGTTGTCCTGCTCGGTCATGGTCAGCTGCAGGTTGCCCTGGCTGCAGCTGAGGGTGCCTGCCAGGTTGCCCAGCGGAAAGGCGCCAAACTGGTTATTCACGTCCAGTTGCTGCACCGTGATGCGACCATTGAGAGCCTCACACCAGGGCTCGCCCTGGCTGCCCTGGGTCAGGTTCAGCTTGACCTCGCCGGCCACCTTGGTGCGAAACGGCAAACGGCGATTGCCCACCAGGGTTGAGATGGGGCTCTCCAGGCGCAGACCTTCGACCTCCAGCCCTGAGAAGCCATAACGAATGGTGCCCCGCCCCTGAACGTCACCGCTCACCGAGACCACAGCTTCCAGCTGGCCCCCGATCAATGCCCACCAGGGATCCAGATCCCAGGTGAGGTTTTCCAGGCGACGTCCAGCTACCGTCACAGTGTCGGCACGCCCGGCCCAGACTGTGCCCTCCAGGCCAGACACCTGCACACCTTTGGGTTTGGGAGAGAATTGCCACACCAGCGACACCGGTACGGTCACCGCCAGGAACACCAGGTAGAGCACCAGAGCACCCAGACCATACTTCAGATAACGCATCTTAACCCTTAATCAGCTGTAACCGTCTTACTTCCACTCTGCCTGCGGTGTCCGCCGCAGCCAGATCCACGGACTCGACCCGAACCCCCTGCTCAGACAGGTAAGCCAGCCAGTTAAGCAGCCCTTCGAAGCTGCTCTCGGTCAGCCAGACCTGCAGTTTGTCTCCCTGAGGCTGCATCCGCTCAATACTCAGGGCAAACTGCTTGGCGCTCTGAGTGGCCAGTTGGCTGAGACTGCCGGTGGCCATGTTGTTACCGGAACCGCCCTGACCCAGACTCAGGTAACGATTGGCGTCCGCCTTCAGGCTCGCCTGACGACTCAGCTCGCTCTTCAGTCCTTGCTCCGCTTTGGCGACAGCGCCACTCAGCGGTTGCCAGATAAGCCAGTAAAAGCCGCCGATCAGAATAAAGGGCGCCGCCAGAGTCAGCATCTGCCGCTCGCGGGGGTTGAGTTTGTGCCACCAGGCTTTCAGGGCATCCATCATTTCACCTTCACCGTCAGGGCGCCACTGACTCCCTGTTCCTCATTGTTCATGGCACCGGTATCCACCTGGAAGTGACCACCAGCGGCTTTCTGAAACTGTTCAAACTGGGCGAAGTTGGCCGCCCTGACCTGCAGTCGCAACTCGCCGCGATCGGCGTTGTAGCGCAGTGACACAGGCTTGAGTTCGGGAATCGCCGCAAAGGCCGGCTGCAGTTGGTTGAGCATGGCAAGCAGTTCTCCCTGGCCACCGCCGCCGCCAAGGCCACGAACCTTGCCCGCCAGTCGCTGAGCGGGGTGAATCGCCGGATTGACCCGCTCGTTAGGAAACAGGCGCTTGTAGATGGCGTCGGACTCGGCCCGTACCTGCTGGCGCTTGGCGTCAATCTGATACCACTGCATACCCTGGTACACCAGGGTCAGCACCAGGGCGATGCCGGCCATGATGGCCACCTTACCCCAGACCTTCCACACCTTGCCCAGCTCGCGCTTCGGGGCATAGTCTCCGCTGAGCAGATTGCATCTCGACTGGGCCATCCCCTGAACCAGTACCTGCATCGGCAGTTCCAGAGACTGGGGCTGCCACTGGACGCCGTCCAGCACCAGGGCCACCGGAGAGTAGTGCGCCAGAGACACCTCCCCCTCCTCCGTCTTGTCGGCCAGGATGATGGGCAGCCAGTCCGCATCGACGCTGGAGCCTTCCAGGCCAAAGCGGCACAACCACTGAGCTTCCAGTTGCACCAGGGCACCGTCGCACCCCTCGGGCTGCGGTAAGGCCAACACATCCGGCACCATACGCAGCGCCTGCAGGTTGGCGTCCTTCAGCCATTGGCGCCACAGTCCCATCTGCTCATGGCTGACCACGGCCACGGCCAACTGATCACCGTCTCGACGACCGGTGACAAAGTGCAGCTTATCCACCTCCTGGGCCAGTTCGTCCTCCAGCATGAAGGGCAATCCCTTCAGTGCCTGGCGGGCCATCTTGGCCGGCAGGTTCACCTGAGTCAGGGTCAGGGCACTGGAATCCACCAGCACCTCCACCGGTCGACCGCCCGCCCGCTCCGTCAGGCTGGAGAGGGCTTCGGCACCGGGCAACACCCCGGAACTGATGACACTCTGCTGCTCTTCGGACCAGGTGATCCAGCTTATGGGTGTGTCGGCTCTCTCGCCCAGACGCACCACCAATCGTTCGCTCACTGTTGGCCTCCATACTGTCGGGTCAGCGCCACAAAACGGGTGCCTCCCGACCGCTGTAAAACTGTTTCGAGCCGGAACAAGGTGTTGTCCACCTTGGCCGCAGCACGCAGGCGAAAATACTTGCTGTCCACCACAAAGCTGCTCTTGGCCTTGTCGTCCAGCCTCACGCCCTGCACCAGGGACTCCTGCCAAAACTTGTCCATATCCTCCCAACCGTCCGCCGGACGGTTGGCGATCAAATCTTCCACCTGTCCCTGACTCAACTTGCCGTCGAACATCCCCACCAACAGGGAGGCGCGCTCCACCGGGACGGTGTTGACGTTCACCACCTGGGTGGTGTCGCCAGGGATCACGCAGACGTAATCCTTAAGGACCTCATACATGGGCTGGCTGATCCCCAGTACCGCCCGCAACTCGCTGTGATGCCACAAGGGCTGATTGGCGGCCCGGTAGGGCACCTCTCGCGCCTCATAGTCCGGGTCTTCCGCACCATAGCTGCCCTCGGAGCGGTCGTCTTCATCGATGTAGTCGTGCAGCCGCTCTGTGGTCATCTCCGCCAGGTAGAGATCCATCCCCAGATCTTCCAGCATCGCCTGGAACTGCTTCTGCACCAGAGGCTTCTGATTGGGGTTTTCGTTCTTCTCCGCCTGGGTCAGCTCCTGCCCCAGGGCATTGAGGTTGAAACAGCTGCGCATGTCTTCAATCTGGCCAATCAGCTGACCGCCATCGACCGGATAGATCACATCGGTGGTGGCCCAGTACTGCTGAAGGTGGACCGTACCATCGGCGTCCTCCATATCCTGTTTCAGGGCGCGCTTGGCCAGCTCCTCCACCGACAGGGCAAACCAGTAGGCCTGAGTCATCTGGTGGTGATTGACGGTGCGTCTCACCGCAAGGCGACTGCGCTCATTGAAGCTGGCGGCAATGGTGGTCATCACCGCCAACACCAGCAGTACCGTCAGCAGGGCCACCCCTTTCTGTCTGGAGAACATCATTTGCCCTCCTCTCCCGAAGAACCGTCACCGGGACCATTATCACCGCCGTTGCCATTATCACCGCCGTTGCCATTGTCACCGCCGTTACCATTCTCCCCACCGGATTCCGATTGGGCGCTGCCCACCCCATCGGGCAACAGGAAGCGGCGTTCGATCTCACCGAAATCCTCCAGCTCCAGCTTCACCGACACCGCCCGGGCCAGGGGGCTGCCCTCCAGCTTGGTCTGCCACTTGCCGTCCACATAGAAGGCCAGCTTGAAATCCAAAACCCTGTCCAGCAGCACCAGCTCCTCCGGATCGGTATCCACCACGGGATCCGGGTAGATATGGTGCAGCCGCTGCAGCTCGTTCTTCTGTATCCGGTACCCCACCTGCTGCAGGCTGCCTCTGGGCAACTGTCCTCTGGGGTTCAGCCAACCCAGGCGGAAAAAGCTGATGCCATCGGCGTCTGAATCCAGCCAACCATCGCCAAACTGGTAGTTGGAGTCGCTGGGTTTGCTGCCCGCACCTCGTACCGGCCGCATCACCAGCTGGCTGAAGTCCCGCTCCATCATCGACATCGCCCGTTGCACCTGCTTCAGGCGCAGATGATGAGTCTCGCTGGTCTCACTGATGTTCAGTATGTTGGAGAGCACCGCGGCGGTGGCCACACCCAGCAAGGCGAAGATCGCCATGGCCAGCATCATCTCCAGCAAGGTAAAGCCAGACGCCTTAGTCCGGTTTGGCCACATAGGTGGTTACCTCACTGATTACATTGTCAAAATCGTCATCCAGGCTCACCTTGACCCGGATGGCGCGAAATTCGTTGTCACTGGTTTTGATCACTTCCTGACGCCAGTGCCACTCGCGCCCGGCCAGCTCGACCCGGCCCTTCTTGCTGTTGCCCAGCTCAGGAAAGTCGGATTCCAGCCTGGCATCCACCAGCCGGTTGTGGGCCACATAATCCGCGAAGGTTTTCTCACGAAGGATGGGCACGGCACTGAGCTGTTCGCCGGCGCTGTTGACCACAGCCACCGCCGCCAGGGCAAACACCGCCAGGGCCACCATCACCTCCAGCAGGGTAAAGCCGCGCTGCCTCATGACTCCTCCCCGGTGCGGCGGATGTCGCCGATGGCGTTGCCCTCCAGCTCAATCACCAGAGTAGGACGAGCGCTGACCTCTTGAAACTGCAGGGTAAAGGGGGTGATCTCCCCGGAGGGAAGCAAGATCAGCTGAGGTTCCGGCGTCTTACGCTTCTCCTCGTCACTCTTCTCAAACAGGGAGCGATCCAATCCAAATTCGCTCTCATCCTCTTCGTCTGACTGCGTCAGGGGCATCCCCTCCACCGACAGACTCAGGACCACATCCTCGGGCATACGGCGCTCCCGGTAGAGACGGTCCCCCACCAGCAGCTCCCAGTCGTTCTTGTCCAGATTGAATCGGGTAAACAGGTAGTGGTCTTCCTCCACCACCAGTCCCAGCTCCTGGCCGGAGATCACCGACTCCTCCAGGGCCATGGACACCACGGCGGCGAACTCATTGGCCGCCTTATCCAGGGCCTCCTGGCGGGGGTCTCCCCCCACCGTCAGGGTGACCGACATCGCCGCCACCCCGATAAGCAACAGCACCAGCATGATCTCCAGCAGGGTAAACCCCGCCTGGCGCCGCGCCCCTTCCATCATTACTGGTATTCCGTCAGGTTCCAGTTACAGATGTCGTCATCGGTGCCCAACTGGAAATCGGGACCGGAAGAGCAGAGGTCGTAACGACCCTTTTCGCCCGGGCTCAGCAGCACATAGTCGTTGCCCCAGGGATCCTTAGGCAGACGCTTGATGTAGCCACCTTCGCGGTAGTTGCGAGGCTCGGGGGAGTAGTTGGGACGGTTCACCAGGGCAGTCACCCCCTGCTCTGTGGTGGGGTAGATGTTGTTGTCCAGACGATACATGTCCATGGCGCCTTCCAGAGTCACGATGTCCGCCACCGCTTTCTGGATATCCGCCTTGTCTTTGGAGCCCATCAGGTTGGGGGCGATCAGGGAGGCCATAATGCCGATGATCACCAGTACCACCATCACTTCCAACAGGGTAAAGCCGCGCTGGCGGTTATGTTTTTTACTCATGTCTAACCTCAAAAGGCGTTATCAGATAAAGGTATTCATTGCCATCATGGGCTGCATGATGGCCACAACAATAAAGAGCACCACGCCGGCCATGGTCACCACGATCAGCGGCTGAAGCACCGCCATGGCCACGCTGACCAGAGTCTCAAACTCCCGGTCCTGGTTGTCCGCCGCCCGAGACAGCATGCTGTCCAGCTCACCGGACTTTTCACCTGAGGCGATCATGTGCAACATCATCGGCGGGAACAGGCCGGTATGCTGCAACGACGCCCGCAAGCTGGCGCCCTCACGCACCTTGGTGGTGGCTTCCGCCACCGCATCCCGCACCCGCAGGTTCAGCAGCACGTCCGAGGCGATCCCCATCGCCTCCAGCAGGGGAACCCCGGAGGAGGAGAGGGTACTCAGGGTGCGGGCGAAACGGGCGGTGTTCAACCCCCGGGCCACCTTGCCGATCACCGGCATGTGCAGCACAGAGTTGTGCCATTTCAGCTTGAAGTCCCGGTTGCGCTGAGCCTGCTTGAACAGCACCAGGGATACGACCACAGCCCCTACAATGTAGAGACCCCAGGCCTGCAAAAATTCCGACGCGTCGATCAAAAATTGGGTGGTCCAGGGCAGAGACTGACCCATGGAGCTGAACTGATCCACCACCTGAGGCACCACGGCCACCAGCAGGAAGGAGACCACACCGATGGCCACCAGAGTCAGGATGATGGGGTAGACCATCGCCTGGATCAGCTTGGAGTTCAGCTCCTGCTGACGCTCCTTGTAATCCGCCAGTCGTTCCAGCACCACCTCGAGGTGACCGGATTTCTCCCCGGACGCCACCATGGCCACATAGAGCTCATCGAAGATGTGGGGAAACTCCTTCATGGACTCGGCCAGGGAGTAGCCCTCCACCACCTTGGAGCGCACCGCCATCACCATCCCCTTGGTGCGGGGCTTCTCGCTCTGCTCCGCCACCGCCTTGAGGGCTTCTTCGATGGGCAGGCCACCGGCCACCAGAGTCGCTAGCTGACGGGTCAGCAGCGCCAGCTCTGTGGTGGAGATTCTGGGTTTAAACAGAGACAGGGAGAGCCCCTGGCTGTCGCTGCGCTTCTCCTGGGCCGCCGCCTCCTGGAGATCCAGGGGCACCAGTTGCTTCTCCCGAAGCAGGCTGCGGGCCTGGCGGGGAGTGTCCGCTTCGATCACTCCCTTGACCTGACGCCCCTTGTTGTTGAGCGCTTTGTATTCGAAGGCCGCCATGGATTACTCCTCCCGGGTCACCCGGAGCACTTCCTCCAGGGTGGTGCGACCTTCCAGAACCTTGCCACAACCATCGGCTCGAATGGAGGGCACGTGTTGGCGCACATACTTCTCAATGGCCAGCTCGCCCCTGCCGCCGTGGATCAGTTCACGGATCTGATCGTCCACCACCAGCAGCTCATGAATGCCGGTTCGACCACGGTAACCACTCTGGTTACAGGCGTCACACCCACAGGCGCGGTAGATGGTCGCCGGCTGGGCCAGGCCCAGCAGCTCCATCTCGCGGGCATCGGTCTGATGAGGGATCTTGCACTCATCACACAGGGTTCGCACCAGGCGTTGGGCCAACACCCCAAGCAGGGAGGAAGACACCAGGAAGGGTTCCACCCCCATGTCCTGCAGTCGGGTGATGGCACCGGCTGCGGTGTTGGTGTGCAGGGTAGAAAGCACCAGGTGACCGGTAAGAGAGGCCTGAACCGCAATGGAGCCTGTCTCCAGATCTCGAATCTCACCCACCATCACCACGTCGGGATCCTGACGCAGGATGGCGCGCAGGCCACGGGCAAAGGTCATGTCCACCTTGGTGTTGACCTGGGTCTGGCCTATGCCTTCAATCTCATATTCGATGGGATCTTCAACGGTGAGGATATTGCGATCCCGGCTGTTGATCTCAGTCAGGCCGGCGTACAGGGTGGTGGATTTACCCGAACCCGTCGGGCCGGTCACCAGCAAGATACCGTGAGGCTTGCGGATCAGGGCATCGAACTCCTTTCGGATGGAGGCGCTCATCCCCAGCTGACGCAGGTTGAGCATCGCCTGGTTCTTATCCAGCAGACGCAGCACCACCCGCTCACCGCGGGAGCCTGGCATGGTGGACACCCGCACATCCACGGCGCGGCCGCCGATGCGCAGGGAGATACGGCCATCCTGGGGGACTCGCTTCTCGGCAATATCCAGGCGGGCCATTACCTTGATTCGGGACACCAGCAGGGAGCTGATCTTACGTTGTTGCTTGAGCACTTCACGCAGTACCCCGTCCACCCGGAAACGCACCACCAGCTCACGCTCGTAGGTCTCCACGTGAATATCGGAGGCGCCCACCTTGATCGCCTCGGACAACAGGGCGTTGATCAGGCGAATGATGGGGGCGTCATCTTCGGCGTCCAGCAGATCTTCGGTCTCCGGCAGCTCATCCGCCAGAGAGGTCAGGTCATCATCCTTGCCGATGTCCTCCATCAGCTGCTGAGCCTCGGAGCTGTCCTGCTGATACACCTCGGTCAGTTTCAGGTCGAAGGCGCTCTGGTCCAAAGGCTGCAGGCTCACCTGGCCGCCGGCCAGGCGGCGGGCTTCCAGCAGTGCCTTGGGCGGGCAGTTGGGGCCGTAGCTGAGCACCAGCTCGCCAGTATCAGTTTCGCTCAAAACCAGGCTGAAACGCCGGGCAAAGGCGAAGGGCAGGCGATGTTCAAGGCCCTGATGCCCCTCCTCCATCGCCTCCAGGTCCGCTTCCTGGGCGGCCTGCTCCAGAGCCTCGGTGTGAGTCACTTCGGCCATGGATTACTCCTCCACCGGCGGAATGCCGTTGGTCTTATCCTTCTTGAGACGATCCATCTGGTCGTTCATCCAGCTGGAATCATCGCGGATGGGGGTCTGCATGTCGTTGCCCTTCTGGTAGTTCTCCAGAATCTCCAGGGCTTCCGGAGTCAGGTTGTTGGGCTGAACCCACTCAGGCAGAACCGGCACCGAGGTGTTGGGCATCAGCGCCACACCCTCTTCATCCTGGGCCAGCTGGGCGGCGCGGATGTAGTTGTACTTGCGACCGGACAGACCGTTCATGGTCACCCCATCACGGATGATGGTGGGCTTGATGAAGATCATCAGGTTACGCTTGGTCTTCTTGGAGGAGGTGGAGGTAAACAGCGCCCCCAGGTAGGGGATGTCCCCCAGCAGAGGAACCTTGGAAACACTCTCCTGAACGTCCTCGTTGAGCAGGCCGCCCAATACTATGGTTTCGCCAGAGTCGGCCAGCACCGTGGTCTTGAGCTCACGCTTGCCGAAGGTCACGTCCACCGAGGTGCGGCCGTTAACGTTGGAGGTCTCCTGAACAATCTCCATCTGCACCGCGTCCCCTTCGTTGATCTGGGGCTTGACGGTCAGCTTGATGCCCACCTCTTTACGCTCCACGGTCTGGAAAGGGTTGTCGTTGCCGGAGCTGGCGGCGGAGCCGGTGATCACCGGCACCTCGTCACCGACGATGAAGCTGGCTTCCTGGTTGTCCAGGGTGGTGATGCTTGGGGTGGCCAGCACGTTGGAGTTGGAGTCGGACGCCACCGCCTGCACCAGGGCACCGAAGTCGCCAATCTGGGCGCCCCAGGCCATGCCGTTAATCTTGGCCAGGGCACTGGCCAGGGTGGAGATGTCTCCGGGGGTATCCGGGTTTTCGGTTCTGTTGCCATTGGCATCGATAACCACGCTACCTTCAGTCTCGCGGGCATC
Source organism: Ferrimonas sp. YFM (assembly GCF_030296015.1). NCBI lineage: Bacteria > Pseudomonadati > Pseudomonadota > Gammaproteobacteria > Alteromonadales > Ferrimonadaceae > Ferrimonas > Ferrimonas sp. YFM. The sequence goes on along the minus strand of NZ_AP027368.1, from coordinate 209,155 downwards.
CCACAGACCGGCGGCGATCTCACCAATGGTCACGCCAGTACCGTTGTTGAACTGGGTCAGGGCGCCGGACTCATGGTACATCTGCACGCCGAAGCTGATGTCGTCGCCTTCGGCGATCTCGACGATCACCGCTTCCACCAACACCTGGGCACGGCGGATATCCAGCTGACGGATGACGCTTTCGATCTCCTGCATCTGGTCCGGTTTGGCGTTGATCACCAGGGCATTGGAGTCGGCGTGGGCCATGATGGTGATCCCCTGCCCCGACTTGCCTCGGGTGTTGCCCTTGGCGGCGTCTTCCGCCTGCTCCAGGCTTTCGGCGAAGCCGGACAGCACCTCCTGCAGCTCCTCGGCCTGGGCATACTTGAGATAGAACACCCGGGTGTTGCCGGAGTTGCGCATATCCTGGTCCAGAGAGTGCACCAGCTGCACCGCCCGCTTACGGGCCTTCTCGTCACCGGAGATCACCACGGAGTTGGTGCGCTCGTCCGCCACCACCTTGGGCACGGAGCCAGCAGCGGTAGACTGCTGGGCACCACTGCGATATAGGGCATCGATGATGCGCACCATTTCGGCGGCGGACGCGTATTGCAGCTTCACCACCTGAACCTTGGTGTCCCCCTGGAGGTCGACCCGTTTGACGATCTCCACCAGCTTGTTCACCGTCGCCGCGCGGCCGGTGATCATCAGCACGTTGGAGGGGTCGTAGTTCACCACGTTGCCGCCGTCGCTGTTGTCGTTGAGCTGACGCAGCAGAGGCGCCAACTGCTTGGCCTCGACGTTGTACAGGGGAACGATGCGGGTGACCATCTCGTCACCGCCGCCGGGCTGATTTTCATCGGCCACCCGGATATTGGCGTTCTTGGCGTCTTTGCCCTTGATCACCTTGATGATATTGCCATCCATCTCCACCACGGCGTAGCCATACACCTCCAGCACCGACAGGAAGAACTGGTAGTACTGATCGTCGTTGAGCAGGTCATAGCTGCGGACGTTGATCTTCCCCCGCACCGTGGGGTCGACGATGATGGTCTTCTGCAGGTTCTTACCAACGATGTTGATAAACTCCTGGATGTCGGTGCCCTTGAAGTTGGCGGCGTACTGGGCGGCCATGGCTGGCATGCCCATGGCCAGTACAGACGCTCCGGCAATCAGGCCAGCGGCAATCCGGTTGCGAATCCAGGGCATCCGGCGTGTTTGTGTCTTCATTCTCATCCCCATAGCCATGATCAGTTTTGGTTTGGCAGGCTAAACATGATTTCCGTAAGTTGACCTTCCCTCTCCACCATCACCGACATCTCGGTCAGTTCCGGCAACTCGGCGAGCACCTGCATCGCCTCGGACATCTGGGTCAGGTCGTAGCCATTGATGGCCACTGCGAGATCGCCGGCCTTGAGCCCGGCTTGGGTAAACAGAGCCCGGTCTTTGCCTGGGTTCAGTCGATATCCCTTCAGTCCCCCCTCCTGGGATTTCACTGGACTGATAGAGAGGTAATCGGTCAGTTTGCCCGGATCGCTCAGCAGTGCACTGCGAGCCTCATCCAGCTGACGAGAAACGGCCTGGTTTTCCCGCAGATCCTGTTGTTGTGGTTCTGTTGGAGTCTGCTTTAACCGTTTCGTTTCATCGGTGATGGTTTTGCTGTACTCAATTCCATCCAGCATCACAGTTTCGTAACGGCCGCGATTGACGATGATCGCCCTGTCCGCGTAAACCTCATGCAGGCTGGCAGAGGTGCCTTTGATCTTATCGCCGATGCCATAGGTTTCCTGGCTGCCAGCGCTCTCGATGATGGCGATGCCCCGCTCCTGCTCTGAACTGGCCACTAGGCCGGTCAGCAGGATTCTCAGGGTGGTCTTGGGGGCGTCGGTGATCAGATTGGTTTCCACCACAGGCTTCTTGGTGGCCTGGGCTTTTTCCGCCTTACCAAACAGGTTCAGCGACTGAACCGGGCCCATATCCCTTCCCTGAGTCTGGGTCCCCTGCTGGGATTGGGGGCGCCAGGCCTGCTGGGGGCCGCTCTCTTTGGGCACCATCATCCAGGTCAGCTGCGACGCAAGATAGATGGCGTAAACCGCCAACAGGGCAGTCAGGACGCGAGCGATGGCCGCTTGAGGCAGTTTGGCAAGGCCATTGAGTCCCTGCTGCAGATAATCCATAAATTCAGTGCTCTTTACTCTTAGTGCCGGCAGCGTATCGAGTTAGAAATAATAAAAAAATTCGTAAAGTTCATGCTAACCCACCACCAAGGGCGCAACAACCCTTAACCATACTTGGTGGCAGCCTGGCTGTCATGGTCAATTTTGGCTAGTTATGCTACCCTTGGCAGCCCCATCACGCTGTGAGGCTCCCCCAGTTTTTGATCTTCATAGTCCGCGCGACCTCTCGCTTTAGATAGTAGAACATCGAATCATGGCCAAAAAACAATCGCATACCGAATTGACCTCAGTCCGCATCGATAAGTGGTTGTGGGCAGCAAGGTTCTACAAGACCCGGCCTATGGCCCAGGAGATGGTCAGCGGCGGTAAGGTCCACTATAACGGCCAGAGATGCAAGCCAAGCCGACTCATATCCGTTGGCGGCACCATCACCCTGTGGCAGGGCAATGATGAGCGAGAGATAGTGATTCAAGGTCTGTCCGAGAAGCGCCTCTCCGCCCCTCTGGCGCAAGAGATGTATCAGGAAACAGAAGAGAGCTTGAAAAAACGGGAAGCCGCCTCCACATCACGGAGACTCGAGGCTGCGGGCCAACCCCTCACCTCCTCACGGCCGGACAAGAAACAACGCCGCCAGATCATGAAGCTGAAGCAGCAGTAAGCAAAGAGACCATCATGAGCCAAGACAAGTTATACCGATACCTGTTTGACCAAGCCGATGTGCGCGGCGAAATCGTGCAACTGGAACAAAGCTACCAGCAGATGCTGGCGGGCAAAGAGTATCCCGAAGCGGTCGCCCGCCTGCTGGGCGAGACCCTGGCCGCCACCTCTTTGCTGACCGCCATCCTCAAGTTTGAGGGCGAGATCGCCGTTCAGTTGCAGGGCACCGGCCCCATCAGCCTGGTGGCCATCAACGGCAACCACAATCAACAGCTGCGCGGCATCGCCCGCTGGGAAGGCACGCCCGAAGGGGATCTGAAGCAGCTGGTGGGCCAGGGACACCTGGTGATCACCATCACCCCGGATAAGGGCGAGCGCTATCAGGGCATTGTCGCCCTGGATCAGGACAACCTGGCAAGTTGCCTGGAGCAATACTTTGCCCAGTCCGAACAGCTGAAGACCCGCCTGTGGCTGCACGCCGACAATCAGCACGCCGCCGGCATGCTGCTGCAGATCCTGCCCGAGAGTGCCAAGGAGCAGGAGGTGGAGTTCGAGCATCTGGAATCTCTGACCGACACCATCAAGGCCGAAGAGCTGTTCTCCCTGGACGCAGAAGAGGTGCTGCATCGCCTCTATCACCAGGAAGAGGTACGCCTGTTCGACCCTGCCGAGGTCAGCTTCAAGTGCGGTTGCTCCCGCGAGCGTAGCCTGTCCGCCCTCTCTACCCTGCCCAAGGAGGAGTTGGAGAGCGTCCTGGAGGAACAGGGCCAGATCGCCATCAACTGTGACTACTGCGGCGCCGGTTACCGCTTCGACCGCATCGACATGGAAGCCCTGTGGGCCGGCTCCTCCGCCAGCTCCCCGCAGAGCCACTGATAGCAAACATCAATCTGTAGATAAGGGCGGCCATTGTGCCGCCCTTTGATCTTTGTCACAAATATCGATTTTTTGCCCCATCGACGCTACACTCCCCTCGTTGAACAGAAACTGTTCACACCCTACAGGCCCCCCAATAAATAGAAATCAGGCGGACGGCAGGAGCCCCGACGCCAAGGAGTCAAAACAGTATGACTACATGCAGGATGCGTGTACTGAACAACCTCTCCACCGCCGAGTTGGTCGAACATGCGCTCGACCGTGGCGAAGGCACCCTGGCCGACAACGGTGCCCTCTGCGTCGAAACCGGTCAGCGCACCGGCCGCTCCCCCAACGACCGCTTCATTGTCAAAGAACCCTCCACCGAAGCCGAAATCGACTGGGGCAAGATCAACAAACCCTTCGACACCAACAAGTTTGATGCCCTCTGGTCTCTGGTCGAAGCCTACCTGGCCGAGAAAGAGTGCTTCCAGTCCGAGTTGGAAGTGGGCGCCGATCCAGAGCACTACCTGCCGGTTAGGGTGACCACGGAAACCGCCTGGCAACAGTTGTTCGCCCGCAATCTGTTCATTGTCCCCAAGCGCTACAACCAGGGGGACAAGGAGGAGTGGCAGATCTACAACGCACCAGGCTTCCAGTGTGTCCCCGAGCGGGACGGCACCAATTCCGACGGCGCAGTGATCATCAACTTTGCCCAGCGCAAGGTATTGCTGGCGGGCATGCGCTACGCCGGCGAGATGAAAAAGTCGATGTTCTCCGTTCAGAACTTCCTGCTCCCCGCCAAGGGCGTACTGCCGATGCACTGCTCCGCCAACGTCGGCGAAGTGGGCGACACCACCCTGTTCTTTGGCCTGTCCGGCACCGGCAAGACCACCCTGTCTGCCGATCCCAAGCGTGCCCTGATAGGTGACGATGAGCATGGCTGGGCTCCCGGCGGCGTGTTCAACATCGAAGGCGGCTGCTACGCCAAATGCATCGACCTGTCTGCCAAGAACGAGCCGGTGATCTGGAATGCCATCCACTTCGGTACCGTCCTGGAGAACGTGGTGCTCAACGAGGAGCGCACCCCGGACTACGGCGATGACAGCCTGACCCAGAACAGCCGGGCCGCCTACCCACTGGAGCACATCGCCCGTCGCATCGAAGCCAATCGCGGTGCCGAACCCCATGCGGTGGTGTTCCTCACCTGCGACGTTTCCGGCGTGTTGCCCCCGGTCTCCTGCCTGAGCAAGGAAGCGGCGGCCTACCACTTCCTCTCTGGCTACACCGCCAAGGTCGGCTCCACCGAGATGGGCAGTGCCGCCGGCATTCAGTCCACTTTCTCCACCTGCTTCGGCGCGCCCTTCTTCCCCCGTCCTGCCGGGGTCTACGCCGAGCTGCTGATGAAGCGCATCGAGAGCTTCGACACCAAGGTGTACCTGGTGAATACCGGCTGGACCGGTGGCCCCTATGGCGCGGGACAGCGTTTCGACATCCCCACCACTCGGGCCATCATCGACGCCATCGTCTCCGGTGAACTGGCCGACGCCAAGACCCGGCACCTGCCTCAGCTGAACCTGGAGGTGCCCCTGAGCATCGCCGGCGTCGACAGCAAACTGCTCAATCCCCGCGACACCTGGGAGGACGGCCAGGAGTACGATCGCTACGCCGCCAAACTGGCCGCCGAGTTCAAAGAGAACTTTGGCAAATACCAGGTTTCCGACGGGATTCGACAAGCCGGTCCCCAGGGATAAGGTCTGAACCAACCTCAAAAAACACAAGGGCCGCCAATATGTTAGCGGCCCTTTTGCATTTCTATTCGCCTCAAAAATAATTCACCGTTCGGTGAATTATTTCGACGCACATTCGCCTTGGGCAATCTCTTACGCATCGAAGCGGAAAACGACTCATTTCATCCGCCAGCGGAGGGGGAATTTTCCCTTTACCCACCCCAACTTAGTGAAATAGCGACACTTTATAAGGTCGCAATAACCAATATTTCCAAATGTTAAAATTGTAATCATTTTGTATATTTTGGTTGAATTTTTGCGCCAGGGCCCATTGAGAGTTATTTCCGGCAGTGATAGGTTCGGCAAAGTCAACGTATGGAAGGCGTTGATAAATCAGCAATCACAATTAGGAAATAACAATGATTCAAGGAAAAGACTTTACCAAGCTGGCACTGTGCGTCGCCCTGGGCTCCGCAGTGGCTGCTCCGGCCATGGCATGGGAGCCTGCCGGACAAGGTGGATTCAAGAGCTTCAATCTGACGCTGGAAGATCAGAGTGCAACCGGGCCTCAGACCCGTTTCATCGTTCGCTACAAGCAAGAGAACAACGCGCCCTTCCTGTTCTCCTTCATGGGCAACGGCAACCAGGCCAGCCTGATGAAAGAGAAGGCCCGTACCATGGCCGCTCAGGTGGGCAGTGATATGCGCTTCGTCCGCAGCATGGCCCTGGCCAAGCACCATGTGTTCGCCATGAAAGGCGCCATGAGCAAGCAAGAAGCCAAGCAAGTGATGGAAACTATGCTGGCCGCAGACAGCAACATCGAGTCCATCGAGCTGGACCAGATGCTGCGCCCCATGGCCACCCCCAACGATCCCCGCTACGGCGATCAGTGGCACTACTTCGAGTCCGCCGCCGGCATGAACCTGCCCGCAGCCTGGGACAGCGTAACCGGTGCAGGCACCGTGGTGGCGGTACTGGATACCGGTTATCGTCCCCATGCCGACCTCAACGGCAACATCCTGCCTGGCTACGACATGATCAACGATACCTTCGTCTCCGTGGACGGTGATGGCCGCGACAGCGATGCCACCGATCCCGGCGACCACGTCCAGGCCGGCGAGTGCGGCAACGGCTACCCCGAGCAGGACCAGGGCAGCTCCTGGCACGGTACCCACGTGGCCGGCACCGTGGCTGCGGTGGCCAACAACAACACAGGTGTGGCCGGTGTGGCCTATGGCGCCAAGATCGTGCCGGTTCGTGTTCTGGGTAAGTGTGGTGGTTACACCTCTGACATCGCCGACGGCATCATCTGGGCCTCAGGCGGCAGCGTACCCGGTGTCCCTGCCAACGCCAACCCAGCGGACGTAATCAACATGAGCCTGGGTGGCGGCGGCAGCTGCTCCTCCACCACTCAGAACGCCATCAACACCGCTCGCTCCAACGGTGCCACCGTGGTGGTAGCTGCCGGTAACTCCAACCAGAATGCCGCCAACTTCAATCCGGGTAACTGTGATGGCGTGGTCAACGTGGCCGCACTGGGCCGCGACGCAACCCGCGCCTACTACTCCAACTACGGCAGCGCCATCGACGTCTCTGCCCCGGGTGGTGCCATGAGCTTTGCCGGCGACTCCAACGGCATCCTCTCCACCTACAACAGCGGCAGCCTGGCGCCCGCATCCGACAACTACGACTACCTGCAGGGCACCTCCATGGCCGCCCCTCACGTAGCCGGCCTGGTAGCCCTGATGTATGAAGCGGATCCCACCATGGATCCCGATAAGGCGGAGAGCATCCTCAAGTCCACCGCCCGCGCCGACAGCTGCTCCAACTGTGGTGTTGGCCTGGTCGATGCGGCAGCCGCGGTGGCCGCCGCTGCCGGTGGCGACAATGGCGGTGGTGACGGCAATGGTGAAGGCAACAGCTGGACCTTCGACAACCTGTCTGCCTCCCGCCGTGACTGGGTGATGTATGAAGTGGAGGTGCCTGCCGGTGCCACCAACTTCACTGCCACCATCAGTGGCGGCAGCGGTGATGCCGACCTCTACACCCGCTTCGGCGCCCAGCCGACGACTCGCTCCTACAACTGCCGCCCCTATGAATCCGGCAACAACGAGAGCTGCGTAGAAGCCAACCCCAGCGCCGGCACCTGGTTTGTGGGCATTCGCGCCTACCGCGCCTTCTCTGGTGTCACCCTGAACATCAGCTACGAGTAACAGCGACGCTGAAAACAGAAGAGGACTCCCTTGGGAGTCCTCTTTTTCGTTGCGTTGCCCTAGTCCGTGGACACCGGCTGCGGCGGCTGCCACAGCTGCCAGCCATGATCGCTGACGTCACTGGACTCCTTGCCCAACAGCAAGGTGGTGGGAGAGACCCAGGTCAGGGCTTCCCACTGACCATCCTCAAGAGGGGTATAGCGCTTAGCCGTGTCCCAGTTCACTCCGCTCTCATCCATCTGAGCTATCCAGATAAAGGGACGAAACGCCAGTCCGCCACGGTACCCCAGCAAGGCGATACGGCCGGTTTCCGGTTGCCAGTCTGCCGCAGTAATCTGGCCGTGGACCGCCAGGGTCTGCACCGCTGCCGGGCTGTACTCACCCGGCTCCTTGGGCAGCCGGTACACCCGGCTCTGGCCGTCTCCCCAGTTCTTGGAAAATACCCAAAGGGATTGGTCCGTTGCGGCAATCGCCTCGCAGTCGAAGTTATGGATGTAGCCTTTGCGGCTGAAATCCCGCTGCTCGGCAAAGGCGAAGTGGATCGGCACCGCGCTGACCTTGCTGCCCTCTGCTCCGGGGACTGGGGTGCGGTAGATGGTCAGATCCCGGCGATTGCCCCGGTTGTTGCCGCAATCGGCCACGAACAGGTGCTGACCATCACTGGTCATATCCTCCCAGTCCCGGGCATCGGCGCCGCGAAACCCCACCCGCCCCAGATAGCGCCCCTGGCCGTCGAACTTGTAGATCCTGGGGCCATCACCACTGTCGTTGTGGGCCCACAGGTGCTGACCATCGAAGGCCAGGCCGGAGATCTCCTCCATCAAGGGAGGCAAGGGTTCCATTGGGGCCGCCAGGGCAACGGCCAGGGTCAGGATCGGGGTAACCATACGGTCGCTCGTAAGCCTCCATGACTGCGGTTGGCCAGCTCCACCCGGCCACCTTCACTGTCCACCACCCGTTTGACGATGGCCAGGCCCAGGCCTGAGCCTACCGAGCCTCGTGCCACATCGCCCTGGGTGAAGGGTTCAAACAAAGATTCAATCTGTTTAGGCGGAATACCCGGCCCGTTATCGGACACGGCAAACCACACCCAGCGGCCGTCGAAGCCGGAACTCAGCTTGAGATCGCCACCGCCGTAGCGCACCCCATTTTCGATGAGGTTGGCCAGCACCCGCTTGATGGCGATCACCGGCATGGGCACCGGCGGCACCTTGCCCAGGCTCAGCTCCACCTTGGTATGGCGCAGACTCTCCTGCTGGGCCGCTTCCTGCAGCAGCTCATCCAGGCTGATTCGGCTGTGCTCCTCCGCCGGGCTGCCTCGAACAAACTCGATGAACTGATCGATGATGTTGTTCATGTCATCGATGTCGTGCTCTATCCCCTCTTTCAGGAAACTGTCCTGGTCGCTCATCATCTCACTGGCCAGACGGATGCGGGTCAGGGGGGTGCGCAGATCATGGGACACCCCGGCCAGCAACAGCTGCCTGTCGGTTTCCAGCTGCTTCATGGAGCGGGACATCTGGTTGAACGCCTGGGTTACCGCCACCACCTCGGCGGGCCCCTTCAGGGGCAGGGGATCGGGGAACTTACCCCGGGAAACCGCCAGGGCGGCCCGCTGCAGCCGCCTCAGGGGCCGGCTCTGCTGACGGGCAAACCACCAGCCACCGGCCACGGACAGGGCACCGATCACCATCAGGTAGACAGTCAGGGGGGAGATCACCGACTCATCGAAGCCGGTCAGGGGCACCCTCAGCCACACCGTGGGTGCCTGAGGGGGACGAATCCAGATCAGATACTGCTCTCCGAAGGAGATGCGCACCTCGGCCTCACCGCCCAGATACTGAGACATCTGATCCGACAGCACGTAGTAGAGCCGCGCTTCCCTCAGCCCATTCTGGCGGGCCTCTGGCAGGGTAAACACCTCCATGTAGTTGTCGTCCGCCAGCTTGTCCCTCAGGGCGTCCACCACGGTCAGCTTGGTGCGGTCCAACTCCAGATCACGGAACAGCAGCTCCACCTGACGGGAGAGCAACTGGTTGATCTGCTGAGTAGAGGGACGCACCACATAGATGTCCATGGAGATGTAGGACACCAGCTGGTTGATCAGCAACAGGCAGCCGATCAGCAGAACCGTCTGGCCGAAGTTGCTGCGGGGCAGCAGTCTGGAGACCATCTACTTGGCTGAGCTGCCGTCGGGAACGAAGACGTAGCCCAGGCCCCAGACGGTCTGAATGTACCTGGGGTTACTGGGATCATCCTCGATCAGACGACGCAGGCGAGACACCTGCACATCGATGGAGCGCTCCAGGGCACTGTAGTCCCGGCCACGGGCCTGGTTCATCAGCTTATCCCGGCTCATGGGCTCCCTCGGGTGGGAAACCAGCACCTTGAGTACGGCAAATTCACCGGAGGTAAGGGAGATGGGCTCCTCCCCCTTGAACATCTCACGGGTCGCCAGGTTGAGACGGTACTCGCCAAAGGCCACCTCCTGCTCCTTGAGGGAGGGGGCGCCGGGCACCTCACCGGGGCGGCGGCGCAGCACCGCCTTGATGCGGGCCAGCAGTTCGCGGGGGTTGAACGGCTTGGGCAGATAGTCATCGGCGCCCAGCTCCAGGCCGATGATCCTGTCCACCTCATCCCCCTTGGCGGTGAGCATCACTATGGGGATCTCATTGTTGGACTGGCGCAGACGGCGGCAGATGCTCAAGCCATCCTCTCCGGGCAGCATCAGGTCCAGCACCAGCAGGTGAAAGTTCTCCCGCTCCAGCAGGCGATCCATCTGCTCGGCATTGGCGGCCGCCCGCACCTGGTAGCCCTGCTCACCTAGGTAACGTTCAATCAGTCCCCTGAGCCTGAGGTCGTCATCTACCACCAGAACCTTTGAGGTTTCCTGAGTCATCTGCCTCTCCCTTATTCCGCTGCCTTATAGCGTATCTCATTGATATAGTAGACCTGCTCGCCTTCGGGCGTACGAACAATTACCTCGTCGTCCACCTCTTTGCCCAGCAGGGCCCTCGCCAGGGGGGAGTCGATACTGACTTTACCCTCACTGACATTGAATTCATCCGGGCCAACCAGCCTGTAGGTACTCAGGCCGCCCTCTTCCGCCTCCAGGACCACCCAGGCCCCGAAGTACACCTTGCCCTCCTGGCGGGGATCCGGCTCGACGATGCGCAGCTGCTCCATCCGTTTGGAGAGGAAGCGTACCCGGCGATCGATCTCCCTCAGTCGCTTCTTGCCGTAGATGTATTCGGCGTTTTCGGAGCGATCCCCCAGGGCCGCCGCCTCCTGCACCGCTTGCGTCACCCGTGGGCGCTCCTCCTTCCAGAGGTACTTCAGTTCCTGTTCCAGGGTGTTCCACCCCTCTCGGGTAATAAGATTGGCTTTTTTCATTCAGTCGCTAAGGTGTTGTGGGTAAAACCGGGAAGGTCTGTGATAGATTCCGGTTTAGTTTTATCTCGCATAACCATTAAAGGCAAATTCAACCGCTATGCAGACTCTTGCCCAACGACTCGCACAGGAACTGGAGGTGCGAACCCAACAGGTGGACGCCACCATCACCCTGCTGGATGAAGGGGCCACCGTTCCCTTTATCGCCCGTTACCGAAAGGAGGTCACCGGCGGCCTGGATGATACCCAGTTACGCCAGCTGGACAGCCGGCTCACCTACCTGAGGGAACTGGATGCCCGTCGTCAGACGATTCTGCAAAGCATTGAGCAGCAAGGCAAGCTGGATACATCCCTGCTTACAAAGATTAACTCGGCGGCCACCAAGACTGAACTGGAAGATCTCTATCTGCCCTATAAGCCCAAGCGGCGCACCAAGGGGCAGATCGCCATCGAGGCGGGGCTGGAGCCTCTAGCCGACAAACTGCTGGAGCAGCGCCAACTGACGCCGGAGCACGAAGCCCAGGCCTTCCTCAACGGCGACGCCGGCTTCGACTCCACCAAGGCGGTGCTGGACGGCGCCCGGGCGATTCTGATGGAGCGCTTCGCCGAGCAGGCGGAGGTGATCGCCGCGGTGCGGGATCATATGCGTCGCCAGTCTCAGGTGGAGGTTCGGCTGATCCCCGGCCAGGAGCAGGCAGGGGCCAAGTTCCGCGACTACTTTGAGCACGATGAGGCCCTGACCAAGGTGCCCTCCCATCGGGCCCTGGCGATGCTGCGTGGCCGCAACGAAGGGGTGCTGGCCATCAGCCTCAACGCCGACCCCAATCAGGAGGAGGGGCAGAAGCACAGCATCTGCGAATCCCTGATCGCCCAGGCCCTGTCGCTGAACCTGGGCAGCCAGCCGGCGGACCTCTGGCTCAAGAGCGTGGTGCAGTGGACCTGGAAGGTGAAACTGAGCCTGCAGATGGAGAGCGAGCTGCTGACCGCCCTGAGAGAGAAGGCGGAAACCGATGCCATCAAGGTATTTGCCGACAACATGGGCGATCTGCTGATGGCCGCCCCGGCCGGCCCCCGGGCGACCCTGGGCCTGGATCCCGGACTGCGCACCGGGGTCAAGGTGGTGGTGGTGGATCACACCGGCAAACTGGTGGCCACGGACACCATCTATCCTCACGCTCCCCGCAACCAGTGGGATCAGTCTATCCAGTCCCTGGCCCGGCTGGCCAAAGCCCACAAGGTGGAGCTGGTGGCCATCGGCAACGGCACCGCCTCCCGGGAAACCGACAAGCTGACGGCGGACCTGCAGAAACGCCATCCAGAGCTGAAACTGGAACGGGTGATGGTCAGTGAGGCCGGCGCGTCGGTCTACTCCGCCTCGGAAACCGCCGCCAAGGAGTTTCCGGATCTGGACGTCTCCCTGCGCGGCGCGGTCTCCATCGCCCGCCGATTGCAAGATCCCCTGGCGGAGCTGGTGAAGATCGAGCCCAAGTCCATCGGGGTGGGCCAGTACCAGCACGACGTCAGCCAGACTCACCTGGCCCACTCCCTGGACGCCGTGGTGGAGGACTGCGTAAATGCCGTCGGGGTGGATCTCAATACCGCCTCCGCCGCGCTGCTCAACCGGGTGGCCGGCCTGTCCCGCACCCTGGCTCAGAATGTGGTGGATTTTCGTGACCAGAACGGTCGCTTCGACGAGCGCAAACAACTGCTGAAGGTGCCCCGCCTGGGACCCAAGGCATTTGAGCAGTGTGCCGGCTTCCTGCGCATCAATGGGGGCAACAACCCCCTGGACGCCTCAGGGGTTCACCCGGAGAGTTACTCCCTGGTGAAGCGCATTGCCGACCACACTGGCCAGGGTATTGAAGCCCTTATTGGCAATCGCGGTGTCCTCAAGAGCCTGAAACCGGCCCAGTTCGTCAGTGACCAGTTTGGCCTGCCAACAATCACCGACGTGCTGTCGGAGCTGGAAAAGCCGGGACGGGATCCCCGGGGCCAGTTCGAAACCGCCCAGTTTGCCGACGGCGTAGAGACCCTCAAGGATCTGGAACAGGGCATGGTGCTTCAGGGGGTGGTCACCAACGTCACCCACTTCGGTGCCTTCGTGGACATCGGCGTCCATCAGGACGGTCTGGTGCACATCTCTGCCCTGTCCCACCAGTTTGTGGACGACCCCCGCAAGGTGGTGAAAACCGGCGACGTGGTGAAGGTGAAAGTGATGGAGGTGGAGATCGAGCGCAAACGCATCGGACTCTCCATGCGCCTGGACGATGAGCCGGGTCAACAGAAAAGCCCCAGACGGGAAAATCAGCCCAAGGGCGGTCAAGAGCGTCGCAGTCAGCGCAGCCGCAATGACAGACAGACCCAGAGCCAACCCGGCAGCAGCACCATGGGCAACGCCTTCGCCGACGCCTTCAAAAAGGCTAAGCGTTAACCTGGAAGGTCGGTGGCTCGGCGGGCCGGGCCACCTGACTGTAGTGACGATGAAGGATTCGGGTAAACCGCTGATATTCGCTGTCACTCAGCTCCAGAGAAGGAGAGCCGCTCTCTCTGGGCACTGCGCCCGTGCCCTGCCGGCGAACGCCGGGGCGATCAAAGGTCGGCGGGCGCCACAACTCAAACAGGGCACCGCGCTTCTCCTGCTGCTCCTGGGACTCCTCCCTGGACTCTTCACCCTCGGCATCACGCCGCTTCAACTTGCTGCCACCGGGCAGCTGCACCGCATCGTGCTCCGGGTCCAACGCCCGCTCCGACGCCGATTTCTCCGCTTCCCTGGCCGGCACCACAGGGGCACGCGCCAACGCCTGCTGACGGAGATCGTCCGTGGCAGGATTGGTGGTCACTATGGGCACTTGAGGGTAGTTGGAAACCAGGAACATGGGCTCTCCTATTCCTGGTCAATTATTCAACAATCCGGTCGAAATGTAAAAGAACTCTCTGTTCTATAACGGGTTAGACACGTCCTAAGAATGTCTCGATGCTTGCAAGGGTTTCCTTGGGGTGTGAGATGAAGGGGGCATGAGCCGCCTTGGGCAACACCACCTGCTCGCTGGCGGGCGCCAGGGCGGTCATCGCCGGCAGCGACTCCGCCGGCACCAGGGCATCCAGTCGGCCATAGAGTCGCAGCCAGGGCTGGCTCAGACTCTGCAATTGGGGGCGCAGGTCCACATCCTTGAGGATCGCCAGTCCCTGGGCCAGCGACTCACCGTCGGGTTCCGGCGCCTCAGACAACAGGGTGCGGATCGCCTTGGTGTCCTTGCGGGCACTGGCGCTGCCCATGGCCTGCAGCGCCACAAAGCGTTCTAGGGTACCGGCCAGATCCTGAGTCAGGGCCTGGGCAAACCCGGCCAGCACCCTGGGCTTGATGCCCGCCCACTCATCCCGGGCACTGAAGCAGGGAGAGCTGGCCAGGGTGATCAGGTGACTGACCCGCTCTGGGCAATCCAGGGCCAGGCGGGTAGCCGCCATCCCACCCAGGGACCAACCCACCAGGACACAGGCCTCAGGCAATCGCGGCGCCAGGGCCCGGCTGACTCCCTCCAGAGTCAGGCCGTCGCTCAGCGGCGCACTGCGGCCGAAGCCGGGCAGATCAACCCGGCCCACCCGAAATCCCCGCTCCGCCAGCAACTGGGCAAAGGGCTCAAACACCTGGCCATTCATCCCCCAGCCATGAAGCAGCAACAAAGGCTGCCCCTCACCCTGCCAATGAATGTGAATGGATTCGTCTAGGCTTAATGACATGCTGACCCTCTCCCATGCCCTGTCGTCGATTCTGGCGGCCAGTCTACCCAACCGCTGCACCCTGTGCCAGCAACCCCTGGCCCGAGGAGCAGGGCTGTGCGACGTCTGCCTGGCCGACGGCGCCCTGGGTCAGGTGTGCCTCCACTGTCACCGCCCGCTGGAGCTGGCTCCGCCTCATCGCTGCGGCAGCTGCCTGACCCGCAAACGATGGCGGCCGGTGGTGAGCGCCTTTCATTATCACGGTCCCATCGGCCCCTGCGTGGCCCGTATCAAGGCTCATGGGCAGCCGCAGCTGGTCAATCCCCTTGCCAAGGTCCTGGCCAGTCGAATCCAGGCATACCATGACCAGGGGCATCTTCCCCTGCCCCAGGCCTTGGTGCCCGTCCCCACCCACGCATCCAGGCTGCAGCAACTGGGGTTTAATCCCGCCTGGCTGGTGGCCCAAGCCCTCTCTAGGGAGCTGACGCTGCCATTGCTGGACCAACTGGTGGTTAAGGCCCGCCCCACCCGATTGCAGCACCAGCTGGATGGTCAGGCGCGACGGGACAACCTCAGGGATGCCTTCAGCCTGGCAGGAGAGGGAGAGGGGCAACAGGTGGCATTGGTGGATGACATCATCACCACAGGCTCCACCCTGAAAACAGTGACCCGCACCCTGGGCCAGGCCGGGGTGAGGGTCACTCAGTTCTGGACCCTGGCCAGCGCCCTCAACAGGCGCTGACTCGGATCAATGCAGGGCGGGAACCAGGAACAGACTGTTGGCCACCAGGCGCTCTCCCCCTAACCAGAAGTTGCGGAACAGGGGGTTATCCGCCAGCAGCACCACGGCGCCCTTGCCGCTTTTGGCCACCACCGCACTGCTCTGGCTGGCCAGGGACTGGCGATACTCCGGCGCCATAAAGCCGGACAACAGAGGTTGGTCGCCATAGCGTCCCACCACCACTCCGCCGCGGGCCTCGAGCACCATCTCCCTGTCCTTCATCATCGGCAGGGTGGGTCTCAGGCCGAAGGCCAGGGGATGGCTGACGTCCAGGTCCCAGCCGACGATGGCACCGCCAATGGTGCGTCGGGCATCCTCATGGTGGCGCTCGGCAAACTGGATCGGATGCTCCTCAAACTCACGGCCCAACTCCTCCCTGCCCTGAATGTCCACTGGCACCATCCCCCAGTCCGACACCTCTCGGGCACCGCCCTGCCAGGCCACCAGCACCCCGCCCCGACGGACAAAGGTCTGAATGCGACTGCTCAGGGCCGGCGTCAGGCTGCGGTAGCGGCCATCCACCAAAAACAGATGGGTGAACTCCTCCATGGGCACCCGCTCGGCATACTCACCGTCGATCAGGGTGGGGGCAACCCCCAACTGCTGATCCAGGTAGTGCCACAGCTGGCCCACTTCATACTGGGAGACATTGCGCCCCACCAGGATCATCGGCTTCACCTCGCTCACCGCCCGGAAGGTGCGGCTGCCCAGGTCGGGGCCGTTCAAGGCCTGACCACGGATTACCGCCTTGGCCACCAGGCCAAACTCCTGCTGCACCTGCTGCAGCGCCTGGGCAACGCCCGGCTGACGGCCGTTGATTACCAGGGCGCCCGGGGCCAGAACCAGCTCGCCGTCACTGCCCTGCAGCCGACTGGGCAGCTCGCTGAAACGCACCTGTATGCCTGCTTTAAGCAGTTGCTGCAACGCCGCCGGAGAGTGTCTGTCGGACCAGGGGATCACCCAGGCCACAGCGCTCTGCTGCAGCGGCTGTGCCTGCTGTGGTCGCTGCTTCATCAGTTTGGGCTGTCGCTTCAAGGTGGCGACATCCAGATCAAAGGCCAGGTCCACCGCAAAGGCGGAGACATCGTAGAAGGTGTTGTCCTCAAACTCGGTGCGCTTGTCGAACAGCGCTTCCACCAGGGCGTAGCGGCTCTGGGCAAAGGGGATAAACAGACTGCCCGGTTCAAAGGTGCGCTGCTGGGCAGAGACGGTTTTGGCCAGGTAGCCGTAACTGACCCTGTGGGCATCCAGCACCCGGGTCAGGGCGTCCAGACGCCCCTGATCTCCCTGGGCGCCGACGATGAAACCGGCGCCACGGCGGTCCTGGCCGCGCTCCAGGGAGTCGGCAAAGAAATCGTACTGATACTGCTGCAACGCCTTCTGCTGATCGAAGCTGCCCCTCACCGTGGAGAAGGAGGTGGCCAGCTGATTACGAATCGCCTCACTGAAAGTGCGGGGGCCATAGTCGGTCTCACGCAAGTGGCCGCGAACCGTCGCCTGCTCAAACAGGATGCCGACGCCGCCGTTGATGTCCGGGTAGGTGGAGCCCTTGCCGTAGTAGAAGTCATCGAACGACTCACGGGAGAAATAGGGCTGGCCCAGGGCGTCTAAGGCATCGGCATGGTAGTTGCCCAGGGCAGAGGTAAGAGACTGGTTCTGGGAAGGGGTCAGCGGGTGGGTGCGGCTGGGCACGCCGGGCTGGAAGAAGTAACTGCTGTTGTGTCCCATCTCATGGAAGTCGCCCACCACATGAGGCTGCCAGCGCTGGTATACCTTCACCCGCCCCCGGCTTTCCGGGTGCCTCATGTAGAGCCAGTCCCGGTTCAGATCCGCCAGGAAGTGGTTGACCCGGCCGCTGGGCCAGGACTGAAAATGCTCCCTGTGCCAGCTGGAGCCATTGAGGGTGTCACCGGTAAAGCCGTTTACCCAGTTGGCGAAGCGGTCATTGCCATCGGGATTCTGGCTGGGGGTGATCAGAATCACCATCTCCTTGAGCCAGTCGGCCACCTCCTGGGATTGGGCGGCTGCCAGGTAGTAGGCGAACAGGGTGCCCGCATGCAGGCCACTGGCCTCATCCCCATGGATGCTGTAGGCCAGCCACACCACGGTGGGCCCGGCGACCCGCTCTCCCTGGGTCACCTTGGCGCGCTGAGCCAGAATGCTGTCCAGCCGCTGATGATTCTCCGGCGAGGTGATCACCGCAGCGATCTGCTGTCGCCCCTGGTGACTGAAACCGGCGGACTCCAGGGTCACCCGGTCCGACTCCCGGGCCAGGGTCTGAAAGTAACTGAGCACCTGATCGTAGCGCAGGTGGCGCTCCCCTACGGGTCGGCCAAACGCCTGCTGTGGGGTTTGAATGGAGGTCAGGTACGCCCGGTCCTTGGGGAGCAGGGCAGAGGGCGAGGCCCAGACGTAACCAGCTATCATGCTGAATATTAATAAAAAATATCTCATCTTCCGTGAGGTTCTTCTGCTTTTATAGTAGGCAAATGCTAACAGTGGGACCGGTCATGATCCAGCCAAAGCGTGACTGGGATCGCCCTTCAAGGGTGTTATCCGACTTCGCATCGGAGTATGATTCGGATATCCGACTCCACTACTCAGGCTTTAGCCGCAGCAGAGAGCAGTTATGATCACCATTACCGAATCCGCCCAGGGCCACTTCAAGAAGCTGCTGGAGCAGCAGGCCGACGGCACCAACATCCGTGTATTTGTCATCAACCCAGGCACCCCTCAAGCTGAGTGCGGCGTCTCCTACTGCCCGCCAGACGCAGTGGAAGAGGATGACATCACCCTGCCTTTTGATGGCTTTGACGCCCTGGTGGATGAGAAGAGCGCCCCCTTCCTGGAAGAGGCCCTCATCGATTACGTGACCGATCAGCTGGGTGCCCAGCTGACCCTGAAAGCCCCCAACGCCAAGATGCGAAAAGTGGCCGACGACGCTCCTCTGAAGGACCGCCTGGACTACATCATTCAGTCCCAGGTGAACCCTCAGCTGGCTGGCCACGGCGGCTTCATCACCCTGATGGAGCTCACCGACGACGGCGTAGCCGTGATCCAGTTTGGCGGCGGCTGTAACGGCTGCTCCATGGTGGACGTGACCCTGAAAGATGGCATCGAGAAGCAGCTGCTGGAAGCTTTCCCCGGCGAGCTGAACGGCGTGAAGGACATGACCGAGCACCAGCACGGCGACCACTCCTTCTACTGATCTGCCCCAGACACGACAACGCCCGGCCTGTGCCGGGCGTTTTTTATGGTGTCCAGTGGGCTTCGGGTTTCAGCCTCACCAGGTAGTGCCAGCCCAGGGTCACTCCCCGCAGCAACATGAAGCCGCAGAGTGCCAGCCACAGCCCGTGGTTGCCCAGCTCCCGGAAGCCCCACCACAGCAGGAAGAAACCCAAGGCGGAGATCAGCATGGCGTTGCGCATAGGCCGCCCCAGCGCCGCGCCGATGTAGACACCGTCAAACAAGAAACAGCTGAACGCCAGCAGCGGCAGTGCCACCACCCAGGGCAGATAGTGCAGGGCGTGGCTGCGCACCGCCTCGATGTCGGTCAGCAAGCGGATCATCCCCTCTCCCGCCAGGGAAAACAGCAGGGTAAACAGCAGGGCGGTCACCCCGGACCAGAACCAGCCCAGCACCACCGCCTGGCGCAACCTGTTTCTGTCCCGGGCGCCCCAGGCCCGGCCCACTTCCACCTCGGCGCTGTAGGCGAAACCGTCCAGGGCGTAGGAGATCACCAGCAGGAAGTTCATCAGCACCGCGTTGCCCGCCACCACGGAGTCACCCAGCCTGGCCCCCATCAGGGTGACGAAGCTGAAGCAAAGCTGCAGACACAGGGTGCGCAGGAAGATGTCCCGGTTCAGCTTCACCAAGCGGCCCATGCCAGAGAACTTAAACTGTCGGTTCAACTGACCACCCTGTCGCAGCTGACGCCACACCAGCACCGCCGCCAGGGCCATGGTGCCGTACTCCGCCACCAGGCTGGCCCAGGCCGCGCCAGCCACCCCCCACCCGAGACCCACCACGAACAACAGATCCAGCACTATATTGAGTCCATTGCCCAGCAACAGCTGCCACATGGCCACCTTGGGCTGTCCCCGGCCCAGGAGGAAGCCCAGCAGCACCAGGTTGGTCAGGGCCGCCGGTGCCCCCCAGATGCGAATGGCAAAGTACTGCGCCGCATACTGCTGTACCTCACCGCTGCCTCCCGCCAGGGGAAGGCCCCAATGAAGAATGGGCCACTGCAACAGCACCACAATCAGGGCCAGGCCCAATGCCAGCATCAGCCCCTGTTTCAGTACCTCGAACTGGGCCTGCAGATCATCGGCCCCATGGCCCTGGGCCACCAGGGCGGTGGTGCCCATGCGCAAAAAGCCCAGCATCCACATCAGAAAGGTTATAATCATCGACCCGACGGCCACGCCACCCAGGTAGTAGGCCTCATCAAGATGACCAATTACCGCCGTATCCACCAGGCCCAGCAGAGGGATGGTGATATTGGACAGAATCATCGGCCAGGCCAGGGCAAAAGTACGCCTGTGGGCCTGACGCCGGGAGAGGATGGCGGTAAGGGTCATGGAAACTTGGAACCTGTTATGAAACGAATGACAACACTGGTGTCCCTGCTGGCATTGCTGTGGGTACAGAGTGCAGCAGCGGCGGTGATTCTCCAGTATCACCATGTTAGCGAGGATACCCCGGCCAGTACCAGCGTCACCCCTGCTCAATTCCAGGAGCAGATGGCCTACCTGGCCCAGAATGAGTTCAGCGTGGTGCCCCTGACCCAGGTGATCGACGCCATACGCAAGGGTGAACACCTGCCGCCGAAAACCGTGGCCATCACCTTCGACGACGGTTATCGAAACGTGGCCGACAACGCCCACCCGGTGCTGAAAGCCCACGGATTCCCCTACACCCTGTTTGTGGCCATCGAGCCCATAGAGCGCAACTTTGCCCGGATGATGAACTGGGACACCCTGCGGCAGCTGTCGTCAGAGGGCGCCGTCATCGCCAACCACAGCTGGGGACACGAGCACCTGATTCGCCGCCTGGATGGAGAAGATGAAGCCGCCTGGCTGGACCGCATCCAGGCCAACCTGGAGCGCACCGAGGCGGCCATCGAAAAGGAGCTGGGTTACAGCGTCCGCCAGCTGGCCTACCCCTATGGGGAGTTCAACCAGGCCCTGCGTCAGCGCCTGGAGCAGATGGGTTATGTGGGCATAGGTCAGCATTCAGGGGCCGCGGGTCCCTACTCCAGCCTGACGGCGGTCCCACGGTTCCCGGTGGCCGGCCCCTACGCGGACATGGACGCCCTCAAGGTGAAACTGCACAGCCTGAACATGCCGGCGGTAAAACTGGAAGGGGATGAGTCCGAACTGAAGGAGCGCCCCCGCCCCATCCTCACCGTTACCCTCGAGGGCGAGGACCTGCGTCGTGACGCCCTGATGTGTTACATCCAGGGTCAGGGTGGCAAGGCCCCCACCTGGCTGGACGAGCAAAGCTTCACCATCCAGGCGGACCTGCCCCTGCCCGCAGGGCGCTCCCGCTACAACTGCACCGCCCCCAGCCGCAGCAGCGGCGGCTACTATTGGTTCTCCCAGCCCTGGGTTCAGGCCAGGGCCGACGGCAGCTGGCCTAAGGAGTAGCCTGCTCTGGACTGCCGACCAGCTTCGGAACCATGAGCCCGGGTTGCTGACGGGCCATCCAACGACTTATCGGTCCATGCTGCCCGGGACCGATGAGTCCCATCTGCAGATGATCCTGGCCGGGGAGGTTTACCACCTCAACCCTATCGTCCTGGAGTGGCTGCAGGGCCCCGAAAGGGGCAAAGGGATCCTGGTCCGAGGCCAGAATCAGGGCAGGAAGTGAGCTGTCTCCCATCAGTTGCCGAAAGCTCAGCTGAGACGGGCTAAGGCCCAGGTTCTGCAGGGCCAAACCTACCCCCTCCTTGAGATCCTCGTCGTCGATCAGCCGCATGGGGGCACTGGCAAAACTCTGCTGATACGCCCGAACACCGGTCTCCAGATCCAGCATGGGCGCCTGGAAAATCAACCCGGCCACATCCTCGCGGACACTGGCCAGGTGCAGGGCCGCCACCGCGCCCATGGAGTTACCGAACAGGTACAGCGGCTGCTCCAGCTCCTTCTGGGCATCCAGCCATTGGCTCAGCAGCCGGGCATCCTTTACCCCGAAGCTGAAGGGGCCGTCACTCTGACCATGGCCCCCCAGGTCCGGCACCAGCACCTGATAACCCAAAAACCGCCAGTAGGCCGCATTGAGGACCATCGCCTCTTTGTACATCTGGTAACCGTGGAGCAGCACTATGGTGCCTTTGGCGTTGGGTTCCCTGTCCCACTTCAGAGTCAAATAGTCTGTAGTTTCATCAGCCGCCTGGACTTTGACCTTTAGCTGCTTCGCCCCAGGAAAGTCTGCTCGAGTACGGAGGTAACTCAGGCAGCGATTCGGCGCGCAAAAGCGTTGAGACTCAAGCTGGGCAATCTCGACCAGTCTCATCTCATCCTCACCGGGCTGAGGCGCAGGAAAATCGGTGATCTGGTTGGCCACCAGGGAGGCGCAGCCGCCCAGGAGTAGGGGCAGCAGCAAAGGGAGGAGCCGCAACATGATACATCCTTGTATCCACTGAAGATTAAGTCAGTACATCACACTCCGGAGGATGGACTCAACCACTAGCCACCATAGGCGGCGATCTTGGGCAGATCGTCGCGGATGTGCCCCATGGAGACCAATCGGAGTTCACCGGGCTCCCCCTGGGGCCGGAACAGGGCTTCCAGCTCTCCCCTGGGATTGATCAGGGCGATGTCCGCGCTGTGGTCCACCGAGTAACCGTCCGCCCCGTCGCTCTCCACCATGGCGTACACCAGGCCCATGCTGCGGCTCAGGCCATACAGCTGATCGTGGGGACCGGTGATGCCGCGAAACTGCGGATTGAAGTAGGTCACGTACTGGTGCAGCCGCTCGGCGGAGTCCCGCTGAGGGTCCACCGACAGCAGCACCACCTGCAGCGGCACCGCCTTGGACAGCTCGTCATAGCTGGATGCCAGACGAGCCATGGTGCCCGGACAAACATCTGGGCAGGAGGTAAACCCCATAAACAGCAGGGTCCACTGCCCCTGGAGGCTGTCGTTGTTGAAGGGGCGCCCCATGTCATCGGTCAGCTCAAAAGAAGCCAGGGGTCTGGGTTCGGGAAGCCACAGGGCCGAGACCTGGGGCGGCTTGCTGCTCCACAGGGCCAGCATGGCTCCGGCAGCCAGTGCCACCAGGGCAATGGCCAGGGTCAATGCGCGACTCACAGTGCCACCCCCAGATAGTGATCCACCAGAATCAGCACAAACAGCGCCAGCAACTGCCAAATGGAGAGCAGGAACAGCTTGATGGCCGAATCCGGCTTAGGGGCAAACTTGAGCTGCCAGGCCCGGGCCAGGAACCACAGACTCAGGATGGTGGAGCCCGCCAGATAGAGGGCGCCGCTCATGCCCACCAGAACGGGCAACATGCAGGCGATCACCAGCAGGAAGCTATAGAGCAGTATGGAGGTCTTGGTGTACTCCACCCCATGGGTCACCGGCAGCATGGGGATGTCGGCCTTGGCGTACTCTTCCCGGCGGTGAATGGCCAGGGCCCAGAAGTGGGGCGGCGTCCAGGTAAAGATGATGATCACCAGCAGCAGGCCGTGGCCATGGAGGTCCCCGGTAACACTGGTCCAGCCCAGCAGCGGCGGCATGGCCCCCGCCAGCCCGCCTATGACGATATTCTGCGGCGTCGCCCGCTTGAGAAAGCCGGTGTACACCAGGGCATAGCCCACCAGGCTGGCCAGGGTCAGCCAGGCGGTCAACGGGTTGATGAAGCCGTAGAGGATCACAAACCCCAGGGTGCCGATCACCAGGGCAAACATCCCCCCCTGAAACGGCGAGACCCGGCCGGTGGCCACCGGCCGTTTGTGGGTCCGGGCCATCTTAAGATCGATCTGCCGATCCAGCAGGTGATTGACCGCCGCCGCCGCACCGGCCATCAAGCCGATGCCGCTCAGCCCCAGGATCAGCACCCTGGGGGAGACCATCCCGGGAGAAGCCAGAGCCATGCCCACCAGGGCAGTAACCAGCATCAACAGCACCACCTTGGGCTTGGTCATCTCTAGCAGATCCCGCCACGCCAGCCCCTGACGCCCCTTACTCCATCCAATCGCCTTCAGCATGGCGCCTCCTCCCCCACAGGGCTTGAACTGGGGGCCCGGGCCCGCAGCAGATAATTGGTACTGACCAGCAGCATCGCCAGCAGGGCGCCGCCACCGTTGTGCGCCACTGCCACTGCCAGGGGCAGTTGGAACAGCACATTGGCAAGACCCAGTCCAACCTGCAGCAGGGTCATCAGGGCGATAGCCAGCCCCAGAGGGCGCCACAGCGGGCGACGCATCAGCTGCCAGGCCAGATAGAACAGCAGGGCCGCGGTCACCACCGCCCACAGCCTGTGGGTCACATGAATGGTCATTCGCGCCGCGTAATCCAGGGTGCCGAACTCATAGCTTTCGGCCTGGGGCTGAATCAGGCGAAACGCAGAGGCAAAATCCAAATTCTGCCACCAGCTCCCTTCGCACACCGGCAGGGTGGTGCAGACCACCGCCGCGTAGTTGGCGGAGGTCCAGCCCCCCAGGGCGATCTGCATTACCAGCGCCACCAGCGCCAGGGCTGCGGGCACCGCCAGGGCGGGCAAGGCCGCCGGCAGATGGGGCCGACGCCGGAGCCACAGCAGAATCAGCAGGCAAAACAGCGTCAGGCCGCCAAGCAGGTGGCCCATCACCACCACAGGCATCAGGTTGAGGGTGACCGTCCACATCCCCAGAGCCCCCTGAAACAGCACCAGGGCCGCCAGGGCCAGGCCATGTCCCCGCTGATGTGTGCGCCAACATTTGACCGCAATCACCAGGATCATCAGGCCGAGCAGGGAGGCCACATAACGGTGGCCCATCTCGGCCCAGGCTTTGGCCACCTCCAGCGGCCTGTCCGGGTAGCGACTCAGGGCCAGATCCGCATTGGCCTGAGCCGCGGTGGGCGTCAGGAAACCGTAGCACCCGGGCCAGTCCGGGCACCCCAGACCGGCATCGGTGAGGCGGGTAAAGGCCCCCACCAAAATCACGGTAAAGGCGAGGAGAGCGGTGGCCAGTATCAATCGATTCATCCTGCCTCCTATCCGATGCGGGACAGCTTGAGCATCTTGCGCAGATCCGTCAGCAGCGCCTTGCCCTGGGCAATCTGCTGCTCCCGCCCCTCGGCGGGCTCATAGCCCATGACCCACTGCCCCATAGGGTCGACAATCACCAGGGGATAACGTTGGAGCCACTGGCTGATCTGCTCATTGGCTTTGGCAGTGGCGAACCCTCGTTCGCTGAGCAGACGGGTGGCCTCACTCTGGCCCTGTTGCAGATAGAGTACGGGCACCACCCGGGTCTTCTCCCGCCCCAGAGCCACATGGATCTGTTGCAATGCCGTCAGTCGGTCTTCACATTGGGCATCGCAGTGGGCAGGAACCAGGGTCAGCAGTTGCCACTGCCGCTCAGCCGGATTCGACTGAGCCATGGCCTGATAATCGAGGCTGTCCAGCAGGGTCCCCTTGTTGGTACTGCCTCCCTGATACCACCCCTGATTGAGCACCAGGTAGGCCGCCGCCACCGGAACCACAAAGGCGAGTAACAATAGAATCAATGGTGCTCGGGAGTTCATAGGCTCTCCTCTACTGGTCGCCCATCGTCGGTTGAGGGCGGATTAAGTTCAGGACTCAATGGAGTTGGGTGCCTGAACACGTGTTGTTGGGCGGCGCCACACCAGGGCCACCACCACCACCCAGGCCAAGGCTAGGCCGAACCACTGCATGGCATAGCCTTGATGCCGCTCCGGGGACAGGGTCACCGGCCGCCAGTGTCGCTCGAAACCCAGGTCTGCAGGTTGGTCCACAAACAGCAACCAGGGGTGCAGCGGGCGCTCCAGCCAGGCGGACAGCTCCTGAAAGTTCACCGCCTGAATTCGGGTCACCGCCCCGGGCTCCGGCAATAGCCGGTTCGCCAGGGGGTTGTGCCCCGGGCGATAGAGCCGCCCCTCCAATTGCAGCTGCTGGGCCACTTGTGGCAACTCAGGCAACACGGCCCTGTCTCGTCCTGATGGCACAAACCCCATGTCCAGCAGCAGCCAGGGTTCTCCCGGAACCACCTCCAGGGGCAGCAGCCATTGATAGCCCACCCGACCTGACAGGGTGCGGTTATCCAGCAGCAGACTGTGCTCGGTCCGGGGGACACCGCTGATGTTCAGCGGTCGCCCGGTCAGGGCAGGCTCGTCACTGAGCTGTTCCCAACGCAGCGCCACCCGGCCGTTCTGGACCATCTGAGCCAGCAGGTCCCGCTTCTCCTCCGCCCGCTGCAGTTGCCACCAGCCCAGCTTGACCAGTGCGCAAAATGTCAGCAAAGTAACCAGAGGAACAAGGACCTTCTTTATCATCCGCTTCCATCACTCGGGGCGGTTGCCACGGGACACTGCCATGGAACTCGCCATCAAACTGCTGATCGTCGCCCTGCTGCTGTTCATCATCTTCAACCTGGGCCGGGCCCTGGTGATGATGCTCAGGAGCAAGGACGCCCCTAAATCCATGAGCCACTTCCTGGGACGGCGGGTGGCTCTCTCCGCCTTTGTCATCATCCTGCTGATCCTGGCGATGATGGGAGGCTGGATCGCCCCCAACCCCCGCCCCTACTGATCTTCGCTGCGCTTACAGGATGTAGACAAACACAAACAGCATCAGCCACACCACGTCCACAAAGTGCCAGTACCAGCTGGTGGCCTGGAACCCAAAGTGGTTTTCCGGGGTGAAGTGGCCTTTGACCACCCGGAAGAACATCACCAGCAGCATGATGGTCCCCAGGGTCACGTGCAGTCCGTGGAACCCGGTCAGCAGGAAGAAGGTGTTGCCGTACACCCCTGAGCTCAGGGTCAGGTTCATCTCCTGGTAAGCGTGCACATACTCCTCCGCCTGCAGCACCAGAAACGCCAGCCCCAGCAATATGGTCCCCCCCAGCCACAGGGTGAGCGCCTTGCGCCGGTTCTGTTCCAGCCCCAGATGGGCAAAGTGCAGAGTAATGGAGGAGGTCAGCAGGATCAGGGTGTTGTACAGCGGCAGTCCCTGCCAGCCCATGGCTTGAGTGGTCTGCCCGGACGGGGTGGTCTCCAGGGGCCAGATCGCTTCAAACCCCGGCCAGAGCACCTCATTGGTCATGGCGTTGTTGCCCTCGCCCCCCAGCCAGGGCACCGCAATCATCCGGGCGTAAAACAGGGCGCCGAAGAAGGCGGCGAAGAACATCACCTCGGAGAAGATGAACCAGGACATCCCCTGCCGGAAGGAGCGGTCCATCTGCTTGGAGTAGAGGCCGGCCATGGACTCGTCAATCACGTTACGGAACCAGCCCACCACCATCACCACAATCACCGCAATCCCGGACAGCAGTACATAACCAAAGATGCCGGTGTCACCAGATTTCAGGCCCCCGACATAGTTGCCGGCCCCCAGGGCAATGAGAAACAGCCCCACTGCGCCCACGATGGGCCAGTAGCTCTGTTCAGGTACATAGTACTTTTCGTGCTTCATCGGATTACACTCCTTTGCCACGCTCTTGCACCTTGTCGGTGACGTTGTAGAGGGTGTATGACAGGGTCAGGGTCTGAATCTCCTCCGGCAGTGCCGGATCCAGATAGAACAGCAGCGGCATCTTGGTCTGTTCGCCCGCGCCCAGGGGCTGGTGATTGAAACAGAAGCACTCGATCTTGGAGAAATAGAGTGCCCCCTGGCCCGGGCTCACCGAAGGGATCGCCTGACCGATGATCGCGTCACCGGACAGGTTGCGCGCCAGGAAGGCCACCTGCTTGGTCTCCCCGGGGTGCACCTGAATGCGGTTGATCTCCGGCTCAAACTCCCAGGGCATGGCGCTGTGGACCGAGGTAACAAACTCCACGGTCACCAGGCGCTCCCGGTTGACTCCCGACACCTGGGCCGTGGCCGGGCCGCCGGTTTTGCCATTGATGCCGGTCACCTCACAGAACACGTCGTAGAGGGGCACCAGGGCAAAACCAAAGCCGAACATCCCCAGGGTGACCAGCAGCAGCCGGGTCACCAGGGCGCGGTTCGCGTCTCGGCCAGCCATCACTTCACCTCGGGCGGGGTATCGAAGGTGTGCAGCGGTGCCGGCGACGCCACACTCCACTCCAGGCCTTCGGCGCCGTCCCAGGGCTTGGCCGGGGCCTTGTCACCGCCACGAATGCACTTGATTACCAGGGCCAGGAAGATCAGCTGTGACAGGCCGAAGGCAAAGCCGCCGATGGAGACGATCTTGTTGATGTCGGCAAACTGCAGGGCGTAATCAGGAATCCGTCTCGGCATCCCCGCCAGCCCCAGGAAGTGCATGGGGAAGAACAGCAGATTGACCGAGATGATGGAGCACCAGAAGTGCCACTTGGCCAGGGTTTCACTGTACATATGGCCGGTCCACTTGGGCAGCCAGTAGTAGGCGGCGGCCATGATGGAGAACACCGCGCCGCTGACCAGCACATAGTGAAAGTGAGCCACCACGAAGTAGGTGTCGTGGTACTGAAAGTCCACCGGCGTAATCGCCAGCATCAGCCCAGACAGGCCGCCTATGGTAAACAGCACGATGAAGGCCAGGGCAAACATCATCGGCGCCTCAAAGCTGATGGCCCCTCGCCACATGGTGGCCACCCAGTTGAACACCTTCACCCCAGTGGGCACCGAGATCAGCATGGTGCAGTACATGAAGAACAGCTCCGCCGCCACCGGCATCCCTGTGGTAAACATGTGGTGTGCCCAAACGATGAAGGAGAGCAGGGCGATAGAGGCGGTGGCGTACACCATGGAGGCATAGCCAAACAGCCGTTTGCGGCTGAAGGCCGGCACAATGGCCGAGATTATGCCGAAGGCCGGCAGGATCATGATGTACACCTCGGGGTGACCGAAGAACCAGAAGATGTGCTGGAACAGCACAGGATCCCCCCCCCCGGCCGCGTCAAAGAAGCTGGTGCCGAAGTACTTGTCGGTGAGCACCATGGTCACCGCCCCCGCCAGCACCGGCATCACCGCGATCAGCAAAAAAGCGGTGATCAGCCAGGTCCAGACAAACAGGGGCATCTTCATGTAGGTCATCCCCGGTGCCCGCAGGTTGACTATGGTAACGATGACGTTGATTGCCCCCATGATGGAGCTGATCCCCATGATGTGCACCGAGAACACAAACAGGGCGGTGGAGTCGCCGCTGAAGGTGGTAGACAACGGTGCATAGAAGGTCCAGCCGAAGGCGGGACCGCCCCCCTCCATAAACAAGCTGCCCAGCAGCATGGCGAAGGCGAAAGGCAGGATCCAGAAGCTCCAGTTATTCAGCCTGGGCAGGGCCATGTCCGGCGCCCCAATCATCATGGGGATCATCCAGTTGGCCAGGCCGGTGAAGGCGGGCATCACGGCGCCAAACACCATCACCAGGCCGTGTACCGTGGTCATCTGGTTAAAGAAGTTGGGTTCCACCAGCTGCAAGCCGGGCTGAAACAACTCCGCCCGGATCACCATGGCCATGGCCCCGCCCACCAGGAACATGGTGAAGCTGAACCACAGATAGAGGGTACCGATCTCCTTGTGATTGGTGGTCAGCAACCAGCGCTTCAATCCCCGACGGGGGGCATGATGGTGCTCCTGTTCAGGGGTCTCGATGTGGCCGACGTCGGCCTGATTCTCTCGCGTTGCTAAAGTCATTGGCCTGCCCTCACTGTCCCTTGGAGGCAGCCACATCCGCCGCCTGAATCACGTCGCCTACGTTGTTGCCCCAGGCGTTTCTCTCATAGGTCACCACCGCCGCCAGCTCCTTATTGGTCAGCTGAGCCGCGAACGCCTGCATGGCGGTGCCCGGTTTTCCGTGCACCACGATGTCGATATGGGGTTTGGGATCGCCCAGGGCGATGGGGCTGTCCTTCAGTGCCGGGAACACCCCCTGGAGTCCGGCACCATTAGGCATGTGGCAGGCAGCGCAGCGGGAGAGATAGACCTGCTCCCCCAGGACCATGGACTCCTCCATAGTCAGGGTCTCGGTCAGGGCCGCGGTCTCCGCCTGGGCCGCCGCCGCCGCCGAGTCCTGCTGCTCCGCCAGCCAGATGTCGAACTCCGCTTCGGGCAACACCTCCACCACCACAGGCATGAAGCCGTGGTCCTTGCCACAGAGTTCGGCACACTGACCTCGGTAGGTGCCAGGCTTATCCACCTTGGTCCAGGCCTCGTTGATGAAACCCGGGTTGGCGTCTTTTTTCACCGCGAAGGCGGGCACCCACCAGGAGTGAATCACATCGTCGGAGGTCATCAGGAAGCGTACCTTGCGATTGGCAGGAATCACCAGGGGCTTGTCCACCTCCAGCAGGTAGTTTTCCCCCTTGGCTTCGGCGTTCTTAATCTGCTCCTGAGGGGTGGACATCAGGCTGAAGAACTCCACGCCCTTGTCGAAGTACTTGTAGTGCCACTTCCATTGGGAACCGGTCACCTGGATGGTGAGATCCGACGCACTGGGGTCCTCCATGGCCACCAGGGTCTTGGTGGCCGGGACCGCCATGACGATCAGGATGATGAAAGGGATCACCGTCCACAGCACCTCAACCTTGGTGCTTTCATGGAAATTGGCAGGCACTGCCCCCTTGGACTTGCGGTGTCGGATCAGCGAGTAAAGCATGATGCCGAACACCACCGCCGCAATGGCACAGCAGATGTAGAAGATGGTCATATGCAGGCCGTAGACCTGCTCGCTGATGGCGGTCACCCCGGGGGTCAGGTTGTAGTCTGATTCCGTGGCCAGCGCCAGGGTTGGCATCAGCACCAGGCCGATCACCAACGAAAAGTAACGTCTCACAAATACTGCTCCTCTGTGTATTGCAACCTGCAATATCCAGAAGAGAGCCAGCACAGTAATTCACAGCCCTATGAAGCTCCCCTCCCCCTCAATAGGTTTGGGCATACCGCGGAACCGCTTAATCCGGAGTCACTCCGCCGCACACGATTCTGCGATCGTGTCTTTTCCTAACCTAATGAGACAAACTCATTTGATCAAGATCAAGAATAGCACTCAATGAAACAATGGAAGGGCAAAACAGAGGAAATACCTTATATGCCGGCCAAGTCGGAATATAAGTCTAAGCAGATGAAAGAATGAGCGAATTATCGCAGGAAGGGGGCGAATTAGATTCAAAAATCGGGATTGGGGCTAATTACAGCCTAAAGCCCCCCTTTTTCCCGAAAATCAGTGGATCCAGTTGCTGACCAGGGCAGGAGTCATGGGATGGTGTTGAGGCTGGAACAGATAGCCACAGCAATCGGCCCGGCGACTGGCCAGCTCCAGGCGTCGCCAGTCACGGGCGGCGATGGTGGGCAACCAGGCCAGCACCGCAGAACAGGTGCGGCCGCTCAGGGCCTGCTCCACGGCCCACTGCCCCTCCACCTCGTCCTGGCAGCGCACCAGCAAAATGCGATCCATGGCCACACCGGCCTCCTTCAGGATCCGCTTCCAGCCGAAGGCGGGCGGATTGACCAGCACCAGCCAGCGCTCTTTGCGGCTCAGTTCAGCCAGTTCCGGCGCGAGCCGGGTCAAGGTCTCGATGCCATCCTCCAGCTTGTTCAGGCTGGCACCATGATTCCAACTTCCCTGCCACAGGCCAGGGTGGCGGTATTGTGTTGCCTGGCGGCTTTTCATCAGTGCAATCCTCCATTTCGAATCACCCCCACTGCCAGCCCCTCGATGCACATGTACTCCTGCTCCAGGTCGACCACTATGGGTTGATACTCTTGGTTTTCTGCGTGCAGATAGACGACGTTACCCTTACGTTCGAAGCGTTTTACCGTCACATCCTCTCCAACTCTGGCCACCACCACCTGGCCATTGCGGGCGTCCTTCTGGCTGTGTACCGCCAGCAGGTCACCATCCATGATGCCGATGTCCACCATGGAGTCGCCGCGCACCCTCAGCAGGAAGTCGGCGCTGGGATGGAACATGGCCGGATCCATCTGGCAGTGCTGCTCGATATGCTGTTGAGCCAGGATCGGCTCACCGGCGGCCACCTGACCGATCAGGGGCAGACCCAGCTGCTCCGGCTCAGGGCCGCTGTCCAGCAGGCGGATGCCCCGGGAGGTGCCGGGCACAATCTCAATCACCTGTTTGCGGGCCAGGGCCTTGAGGTGCTCCTCGGCGGCATTGGCACTGCGGAACCCCAAGCGTTTGGCGATCTCGGCCCGGGTGGGGGGCATGCCGGTCTCCTGCATGTGACTGCGGATAAGCTCCAGCACCTGGCTCTGTCTTGGGGTTAACGGCTTCATAGTTCTACCTGTTTATCTATACAGTACCACTGTGAGTATATACAGGTAGGCGATTAATTCAACAGTTATTTGCAGGCAGGAGTTCCGGAACAGTTTGAGACAACTGAATATCTGAGCCACTGCCGTACCGAGCGCTTTCGGTGTAGAATCTACGTCAATTGAAGAACAAGAAGCGAACTCAACGGTGACTCAAGACTACCTTTCACCCTGGATGCAGGGTGCACGCTGGCTGCAGAAGCCGGTAGTGACCACCCGCCTGGTGCCCGAGGACCCCATCTCTGAGCTGGATATCGATCCCAAGCGGCCCCTGGTGTACGTGATGGCCCACGAATCCCACTCTGATCTGCTGGCCCTGCATGAGGCCTGTCTGAACAGCGGCCTGCCCAGTCCCCTTGAGCCCCTGGAGGTCAAGGGAGAGAAGGTGAGCCGGGTGGTGTGGCTCAACGGCGCCACCCCCCTGTTTGGCACGCGCAAGAAAGCGGACTTTATGGCCCGCTTCGAAAAGCTGCTGGGCCTGCACCGCACCTATGATGACCTGGACGCCCAGGTGGTGCCGGTGTCTCTGTTCTGGGGCCGGGACCCAGGCAAGGAGGAGAGTGTCTCCGCCACCCTGCTGAACCGGGAGCACCCCACCTGGTTGCGCAAATTCTTTATCCTGATGATGCTGGGCCGGGATAGCTTCATCCGCTTCTCCCGTCCCGTGTCACTGCGTTACATGGCCGACAACCACGGCACCGACGAGGGGATTGCCCAGAAGCTGGCCCGGGTTGCCCGGGTGCATTTCGGTCGTCAGCGCACCGTGGCCACCGGCCCGCGTCTGCCGGATCGCCAGGCCCTGTTTGCCAGCCTGCTGGCCTCAAAGGGACTGCAGCAAGCGGTCGCCGACGAGGCCAAGAGCAAGGGGATCAGCGAAGAGAAAGCCCGGGAGAAGGCCACCGAATACCTGGAGGAGATCGCCGCCGACTACTCCAGCAACCTGATTCGCATCGGTGAGCGCATCCTTTCCTGGCTGTGGAACAAGATCTACAACGGCATCAATGTTCGCGGTGCCGAGCAGGTGCGTCAGCTGTCCCAGGATGGTCACGAGATCGTGTTCGTGCCCTGCCACCGCAGCCACATGGATTACCTGCTGCTCTCCTACATCATCTACCAACAGGGGATGGTGCCACCGCACATCGCTGCCGGAGTGAACCTGAACTTCTGGCCTGCCGGTCCCATCTTCCGCCAGGGCGGTGCCTTCTTCATCCGCCGCTCCTTCCGCGGTAACAAGTTGTACGCCGACGTCTTCCGCGAGTACCTGCACCAGCTGTTCGCCCGGGGCTACTCCATCGAGTACTTCTGCGAAGGGGGCCGCTCCCGTACCGGTCGCCTGCTGCCGCCCAAGACCGGGATGATCGCCATGACCATCCAGACGGTGCTGCGCGGCATCGAGCGTCCGGTGACCCTGGTGCCCATCTACCTGGGCTATGACCATGTGATGGAGGTATCCACCTATCACAAGGAGCTGAAGGGTAAGAAGAAGGAGAAAGAGGGACTGGGCCAGGTGCTGTCCGCCATCAAGAAGCTGCGCAACTATGGTGAAGGCTACGTCAACTTTGGCCAGCCCATCACCGTGCATCAGTTCCTCAACGACAAGGTGCCCAACTGGCGCGAGGATACTCAGGACGATCCTGAGCAGCGTCAGCCCTGGCTGACCCCGGCGGTGAACGAGCTGGCCAATCAGCTGATGTGCAACATCAACGATGCCGCCGCCGTCAGTTCAGTGACCCTGACCGCCACCACCCTGCTGGCCACCCCGCAGCACGCCTTGCCACGGGCCACCCTGGAGCAGCAGCTGGATTTCTACCTGAAACTGCTGCAGGCGGTGCCCTACACCCCCTACACCACCCTGACCGAAGGGGATGGCAAGCAGGTGCTGCAAACCGTGCTGGACCTGGAGAAGTTCCAGCTGAGTCAGGATGACCTGGGTGAGATCGTCAGCATCGCCGACCACCAGGCGGTCACCATGACCTACTACCGCAACAACATCCTGCACCTGATGATCCTGCCCAGCCTGCTGGCCTCGCTGGTGGTCAAGAGCGCCAAGCCCAGCCGCAAGCAGCTGATCGAAGACGCCCACAAGCTCTACCCGCTGCTGCAGGCTGAGCTGTTTATGGGTCTGGACGGCGAGCTGGATGAGTATCTGCACGCCCTGATCAACGAACTGCTCAACCATGGTCACCTGCTTGAGGACGACCATGGCCAGCTGACCATAGTGGAGAGCCGGCGCAACAGCCTGATGCAACTGGCGGCCATCTGTCAGGAGACCCTGCAGCGCTACGCCATCCTGCTTGCCAGGCTGCAGGCCGAGCCCCACATCGAGCGGGGCTCCCTGGAGAAGGAAGCCACCAAGCTGGCGGAGCGTCTGTGCAAGCTCCACGGCACCAGTGCGCCTGAGTTCTTCGACAAGAAGGTGTTCAACACCCTGACCCTGAGACTGAAGGAGATGGGCTGCATCGGCGACACGCCGGACACCGACCTGATCAAGGAGCTGGCCCAGTTGGTGCTGACCCAGCTGCCGGTCAGCATGCGCGCCTCCATCAGCCAGGCGGGCTAGTCGCCACTATGTTATCCAAGGGCCCTGCGGGGCCCTTTTTGAGTTTGGAATCCCAATGACACACCGCTCCTCCCCCGGCCTTCTCGGCGGGGCCATGATCATCGCCGCCACCACAGTGGGTGCCGGCATGTTTTCCCTACCGGTCACCGGCGCCGGCATGTGGTACGGCTACAGCCTGCTGATGCTGGCCTTCGCTTGGCTGTGCATGCTGCTCTCCGGCCTGTTCGTGCTGGAAACCAACCTGCACTTCCCGGTGGGCGCCAGTTTTGACTCCATGGTGGGTGAGACCCTGGGCCGCCCCTGGCGGGTGGCCAACGGCATCTCCATCGCCTTCGTGCTCTACATCCTGACCTACGCCTACATCAGCGGTGGCAGTTCCATCGTCAGCCACGGCCTCTCCGCCACCCTGGGGCTGGAGCTCGGCGCCAAACCGGCCGCCCTGTGCTTCGCCGGAGTTCTGGCAGTCATCGTCTGGCTGGGAGCTGCGGCGGTGGATCGCCTCAGCACCATCATGATCGGCGCCATGCTGCTCACCTTCGCCGCCTCCACCCTGGATCTGGCCCCGGGCATTGAAGCCACCAAGCTGTTCCCCGCCCAGGAGGAGGGCAAAAGCTACGCCATTTTCGGCCTGGCGGCCCTGCCCTTCATGCTGGCCTCCTTCGGCTACCACGGCAATGTCCCCAGCCTGGTGAAGTACTACGGCAAACAGCCCAAGCGCATCGCCCTGGCCCTGTTGCTGGGCACCGGTCTGGCGTTCACCATCTACCTGCTGTGGCTGACCCTGACCTTTGGCAACCTCAGCCAGCAACAGATGCTGCCGGTGATCCAGGCCGGGGGCAACATGGGGGATCTGGTGGCCGCCCTGGAGCACAACGACGGCGGCAGCCTGGGCACCATGCTCTCACTGTTCGCCAACCTGGCGGTGGCCAGCTCCTTCCTGGGCGTAACCCTGGGCCTGTTTGACTTTATCGCCGACCTGTTTGGCTTCGACAACTCGGTCTCGGGGCGCAGCAAAACCGCCGCCATCACCTTCCTGCCGCCACTGTTACTGGCCCTGGCCTGGCCCCACGGCTTTATCTACGCCATCGGCTTTGCCGGCCTGGCCGCCACCCTGTGGGCCGCCATCGTACCGGCGCTGATGGCCCGGGCGGTGCGCCGCACTCATCCCGCGAGTGACTACCGTGCCCCGGGCGGTCAGGGGGCCATCTGGCTGGTGGTGGCCTTCGGCCTGACGGTGGCCCTGTGTGAGATTGCCGGTAAACTGAAACTATTGCCGGTATTCGGACAGTGACGATGGAGAACGCGGTACTCACCTTGCGGGCCAGGCTGGTGGCCGAGTCCAGTAGGCCCTATCAGTCCAGGGGCGCCACCATAGTGCGCTGCCCCCGCTGCCAGATCGCCCAGACCCACTGCGTCTGCGACTACCGTCAGCCTCAGCAGGTGAATCCGGCGTTCTGCCTGATCATGCACCGCAAGGAACCAATGAAGCCCACCAACACCGGCCGCCTCATCGCCGAGATCCTGCCGGACACCGCCGCCTTCGTCTGGGACCGCACCGAACCGGATCCCCGGCTGCTGGACTACCTGGCCGACCCCGGCTGGCAGCCCTACCTGGTGTTTCCCGATGCCTATGTGGAGGATCAGCCTGTGGTGGAGGCCCCGCGGCCCTGCCCATCGGGCAAGCGGCCACTGTTTGTCCTGCTGGACGCCACCTGGGCCCAGGCACGCAAGATCTACTTCAAGAGCCCCTACCTGAGGCAGATGCCGGTGCTTAGCATCAATCCGGAGCATCTAAGCAACTACAAACTCAGGGAAGCGGTGCACGATCACCAGCTGGCCACCGCCGAGGTGGCCGCCATGGTGCTGGAGCTGGCGGGGGAAGCCCATGCCGCCGAGGTGATGGACGCCTTCTTCCAGATGTTCTCCAGCCACTACTACGCCGGCAAGCACCAGCTGCCAGTGCCCACCGAGGGCGAAGCATTTGATCGTCTGGCCGCCTGCCAACAGAGGGAGCAACAGGATGCGACACCGCTTTGATCAATGGCTCACCTTTCGCACCGTAGCGGAACGGGGCAGCTTTGCCGCAGCCGCCGAGGCGCTGGATCTGTCCCGCGCCCTGATCTCGGGTCATGTGCGCCAGCTGGAGGAGCACTACGGCGTCCGCCTGCTGCATCGCACCACCCGACGCCTGTCTCTCACCGATGAGGGACGACAGCTGCTGGAGCGGATCTCTCCGCTGCTGGATGAGGCGGAGCGAGCCGATCAGCAGATGGCCGACCAGGCGGCGGAGATTCGGGGCACTCTGAGAGTTCAGGTGCCGGCGGTGCTGGACGCCGAACCCCTGCACCACTGCCTGGCGCAGATGCTGCTGCAGCACCCCGGCGTCAAGCTGGAGGTGCTGATCGGGGAGTCGGTGGAGGATCTGGTGGGCCGTGGCATCGACCTGGCGCTGCAGATTGGTCGCCTGGAGGACAGCTCCATGGTGTGCCGCCCCCTGTGCCAGCTGGACACCAAGCTGGTGGCCAGTCCGGACTACTGGCGCCAGGCCGGGGTCCCCACCACCATAGAGCAGCTGGCCGGCCACCGCTGCATCCACTATCGCCACTGCCTCACCGGCCGCCACTGGGACTTTATCGATGAGTCCGGCCAGCCGGTGCTGGTCAAGCCCCAGTTCGTGGTGGAGACCGACAGCGAAACCATGGCATTGCGCCTGGCCCGCAGCGGCGTCGGCATCACCACCGCCCTGGAGTTTCTCTGTCGCAGCGAGCTGAAGCAGGGCACCCTGCAGGCGCAGATGGATCAGTGGCTGCACCCGGTGCCCCTGTCGGTGGTCTACCCCGCCCGGGAGAACAAGCCCCCCAGGCTGGAGCGACTGCTGGAGTTACTGAGGCGCACCTTTGCGGATCCAGTGATCCACCGCTAGCCTGGCCACCTGCATCTCGATGGGCCGGGGCACCGGCTGCGGCTCATTGGGATACTCCTGGCCACGACGGGCCACCGCCGCCAGGCTCAGGGCCTGCATCGCCAACCCGAGATCCATGATCTCCACCGGGTTGCCATCCCCGGCGGCCAGGTTCACCAGGTTGCCGCCACTGAGCAGATACAGGGTCTTGCCCTTGTAGCGAAACGCCTCCACCTGTTCGCGGATGCGGCTAACCTTGTCCGATGCAGCCCGCAGATAATCCAGCTCCATCTCCCGGGCAAAGTGACCCGCATTGGCCAGGATCGCCCCGTGGGGAATCAGGCCGAAGTGCTCCCGGGTCAGTACCCCGTCACAGCCGGTGACCGTCACCACCAGCTCCGCCTGAGCCAGGGCCGGCTCCAGGTCCTCCGTGGGGAATCCCTCCATGTGGGCCTCGAGACGAATCAGAGGATCCTGCTCCACCACGGTGACATGCGCCCCCATGCCCCGCAGGCGCATGGCCACACCGCTGCCACAGTAGCCATAGCCGATCACCACCGCCCGTTTGCCATGCAGCATCACGTTGGTGGCGCGCATGATGCCATCCACCACAGAACTGCCGACGCCATAGCGATTCTCGACGATGCGCTTGGCCTGGGTGTCGTTGATCACCAGGGTGGGAAAGCCCTGTTCCGGCGCCAACTGGCGCAGCCGGATCGCCCCTGTGGTGGTCTCCTCGGTGGCCCCAAGAATGCCGCCGCGCAGAGGCGCAAACTCCGCTTCGGTGAACAGCAGGCTGTGCAGGTCGGCGCCATTGTCCGACAGAATCTGCGGCTCGGCCCGCAGCACCTGACGGCACTGCTCGATGTGGTCCTCGAAACTCTCGTTCCTGTGCCCCAGCACCTGCACGCCATAGTCGTGGCGGATCGCCTCGGCGGTGTCATCCTGGGTGGTGCCGGGACTGCCGGTGATCACCACCCGGGCGCCCCCCTGGGTGAGGGTTTCCAACCAGACCCCGGTCTTGGCCTCCACGTGCAAGCAGATCCCCAGGGTCAGTCCCTCGAAGGGGCGGGTGCGGGCAAACTCCTCCCCCAGGGCCCGGACTATGGGCATATGGGCCCGGGCCCATTTGATGCGGTTGCGGCCAGATTCCAGTAACTCGGTCATGGTGTGTCTCCTTAGCGATTAGGTCGCCGCCATTGTGGGCGGCACCGGCAAGGGGAAAAACCAAGCTGAGTGAATGGAGTGTTCAGTCAAACTGGCAGCTGATCACTCAAGGTATTGACCCTCCTGCGGCGGGAGGCTTTACCCTGGCCATATGATTAGGAACACTTCCCGAAAACCTGGGTTGTGGTTCGTCCTGCTGTTGACACTCCTGACCATCAGCCTGACGCAACCCACCCTGGGCCAGCCCGCTCACAGGATGCCCGCCGACATGGTGGTCAACTGCGAGTTGGCGACGCATCATGCCGACCTGTCACTGTGCCAGCAGTGTCAAACGGGATGTGTGTGGGTGGCCGCGGCGACTCTGCTGCCTGTGGAGATCCCGCAGCCTCCCGTACCGGGAAGTGTTCCACTCCCCTTTGAGATGCCGGCAAACTACCCGACCCCTTACCCGGAACCCCTGCGTCCTCCCATCTCCTGACGGTTCGTACCCCTATTCCACTCAATTGACGAATCTTCTGGAGATAACCTTATGAAAACCCTGATTTCCGCTGCACTGATAAGCCTGCTGCCCGTCCTGGCCAATGCCGCCACCCTGGAACTGCCCTCCTCCATCTGGGCCAACAAGGTGAATGGCGAAGCGGTGCCCAGCTACCGCAGCGCCTTGCCACTCAAGGCCGGGCTGCAGATCCTCGAGCTGCGCTATGCCGAGCTGTTGCAACTCAATGCGGAGGACCATGAATACGTGAGTTCCGAGCCCCTTTACCTCAGCTTCGAGGCCCAGGACCATCAGAGCTACCGGCTCCAGCTGCCTCAGCTGCGCAGCGATGCGGAGGTACGCGAATTCGCCCGACAGCCCGAAGTCAGCCTGCGCAGTGACGCCGGGCCGGTGGAGAGCCGGCTGCTGACTCAGAGCCAATTGCTGGCCCTGATGGCCAGAGCCAGCGTCAATTTCTGACCAACCTTGGCGGCTTCGGCCGCCTTTTTTTTGTCTGGTCGGCACCTGCGCACCGCCGTTGAGCCCGTGGGGAATCGCTGAAGCACAACCAGACAGCCATAAAAAAGAGGCGCCTCGGCGCCTCTTTGCATTTGCATCGGTGCGACGCTAGCGAACGCCGCCATTCAGGGTGTCTAGGATGCTGCACTGGGCCCCGGCACCACCGGGGCAGCCTCCAACCAGCCCGGACAGGCGCCGCTCCAGAGACCTCAGCTGGTCCAGTTTGTCACGCACCTGGCCCAGTTGCTCCGATGCCATCGCTTTCACCTCTGCGGCCGTCCGCCGTTCGCTGCCGTTGAGAGCCAGCAGGGTGGCGCACTGCTCCAGAGAAAACCCCAGGGCCTTGCACCTGGCCACAAACTGCAGCTGAGCCAGCTGCACCCGGCCATAGCTGCGGTAGCCGTTGTCACCCCGGGGGGCGGCCACCAGACCAATGTCATGGTAGTAACGAATGGCCTTGACGCTGAGCCCGGTCTCCCGGGCCACCTCGCCTATCTTCATGCCTCCTCCTTCAGCTCCCTGCGGTAGATCAACAGATAGAGGGCAGGAATCACGAACAGCGACAGCAGGGGTGCAGTCACCATGCCTCCCACCATGGGGGCGGCGATCTTCTGCATCACGTCATTACCGGAACCGGCACCCCACATGATGGGCAACAGGCCGAAGAAGATGGTGGCCACGGTCATCGCCTTGGGTCGGATGCGCATCACCGCCCCCTCCATCAGCGCCTCACGCAGATCCGCCACCGACGAATAGGCACCGGACTTGCGTCTGGCCTTGATGGCGTTGTTCAGGTAGACCTGCATCACCACCCCGAACTCCGCCGCCACCCCGGCCAGGGCGATCATCCCCACCGCCACGGCGACCGACAGGTTGTACTCCAGCAGATAGAGCAGCCAGGCGGAGCCCACCAGGGCAAAGGGCAGGCTGAGCATGATGATGCCCGCCTGCAGGGTGGAACCGAAGGTGAGCATCAGCAGCAGGAAGATCACCGCCAGGGTCATGGGGATCACCTGGACCATCTTCGCCTCTACCCGCTGCATATACTCATACTGACCGGCGAAGCTGACACTGTAACGGGCCGGCAGCTTCAGCTGGCTGTCCAGGGCCTGACGGGCCTGATCGATGTACTCGCCGATGGAGATCCCCTTGATGTCCACAAACACCCAGGAGATCAGCCGGCCATTTTCGCTCTTGAGCATGGGGGCGCCGTCGCTGATGCTGATGTCGGCGATGTTGGACAGGGGGATGTAATGACCCTTGGCGGTCACCACAGGCAGGGCCCTGAGTTTATCGATGTCATCCCGCAGCTCCCTGGGATAGCGCAGGTTGATGGGGTAGCGCTCTGCCCCCTGCACCGATTCACCAATCTGCATGCCACCGATGGCCAGGCGTACCACGTTCTGTACATCGTCCAGGCTGAGGCCGTAGCGGGCCGCCACCGCCAGCTTGGGTTCGATGTCGATGTAGCGGCCGCCCCCTACCCGCTCGGCGAAGGCGGAGACAGTGCCGGACAGCGGGGTCAGTATCGCTTCAATTTCGCCGCCGATACGCTGCAGCTCGTCCACGTCCGCACCGGAGATCTTGATGCCGATGGGGGTCTTGATGCCGGTGGAGAGCATGTCGATGCGGGTCTTGATCGGCTGCACCCAGGCGTTGGTCACCCCGGGCACCTTCACGGTGCGCTGCAGCTCATCGATGACCCCCTCCAGGGTCATACCCTCCCGCCAACTCTCCCTGGGGTTGAGCATGATGGTGGTCTCCAGCATGGTCAGCGGGGCCGGATCCGTGGCGGTTTCCGCCCGTCCCACCTTGCCGAACACCCGTTTCACCTCGGGGATGGTCTTGATCAGCCGGTCGGTCTGCTGCAACAGCTCCGCCGCCTTGCCGGCGCTCACTCCGGGCAGGGTGGTGGGCATATACAGCAGGTCCCCCTCCTCCAGCTCAGGCATGAACTCCGAGCCCAGCCGGCTGGTGGGGTACCAGGCACTCGCCAGGGCAACGATGGCCAGCACCAGGGTGATCCTGGGGAATCGCAGCACCAGTCCCAGGGAGGGACGATAGAGGGCGATCAACAGCCTACTGATGGGGTTCTTGCGCTCATCGGGAATGCGTCCGCGAATGAAGTAGCCCATCAGCACCGGGATCAGGGTGATCGCCAGCAGGGCCGAGGCGGCCATGGCAAAGGTCTTGGTGTAGGCCAGGGGGTGGAACAGCCGTCCCTCCTGAGCCTCCAATACGAACACCGGCATGAAGCTCAGGGTGATGATCAGCAGGCTGAAGAACAGCGCCGGCCCCACCTCCACCGACGCCTCCTTCATCAGTTGCCAGCGCTCTGGCTCCAGGGGCTCACGGCCCTGGTCGGCCTTGAAGTGCTCCAGGTGTTTGTGGGCGTTCTCCACCATCACGATGGCGGCATCCACCACGGCACCGATGGCGATGGCGATCCCCCCCAGGCTCATGATGTTGGCATTCACCCCCATCCAGCCCATGATGATAAAGCTCACCAGGATGGACAGCGGCAGGGTGATCACCGCCACCAGGGTGGAGCGGGCGTGCAGCAGAAACAGCAGGCACACCAGGCCCACCACCGCCATCTCCTCGATCACCTTGCCCTTAAGGTTGTCCACAGAGTTGAGAATCAGCTGGGAACGGTCGTAGGTGGTCACCACCTCCACCCCCTCGGGCAGGCCCGCCTTGAGGGTAGCCAGCTTAGCTTTGACCGCGTCTATAGTGGCCAGGGCATTTTCACCGTAACGCATGACGATGATGCCGCCCACCACTTCACCTTCCCCATCCAGCTCCGCCATGCCGCGGCGGGAGGCCGGCCCCAGGCGCAGGGTGGCCACATCCTTGAGCAGCACAGGGTTGCCGACGTCGGAGACCACCCCCAGGGGGATCTCGGCGAAATCCACCAGGCTCTGGCGATAGCCCTTGGAGCGGATCATGTACTCCGCCTCGGCCATCTCCACCACCGAACCACCCACCTCGGCGTTGGCCCGGTCGATGGCCTGCTTCACCCGGCCGATATCCAGCTTGTAGAGGGCCAGCTTGTGCGGGTCGACCACCACCTGGTAGCTCTGTTCCATGCCACCTATGGTGGCCACCTCGGACACCCCGGCCACACTCTGCAGCTCCAGCTTCAGATACCAGTCCTGCAGGCTGCGTAGCTGGGCCAGATCGTGCTTACCACTGCGATCCACCAGGGCGTATTCAAACACCCAGCCCACCCCGGAGGCGTCGGGCCCCAGTTCAGGCCGGGCGGCGGCCGGCAGTTGCCCCTGTACCTGGGACAGGTACTCCAGCACCCGGGAACGGGCCCAGTAGATGTCGGTGCCATCCTCAAAAATGACGTAGACGTAGGAGTCGCCGAAGAAGGAGTAACCGCGCACCGTCTTGGCGCCGGGCACCGCCAGCATCGCCGAGGAGAGCGGGTAGGTCACCTGCTCCTCCACCAGTTGTGGTGCCTGTCCCGGATAGGGGGTCTTGACGATCACCTGGACGTCGGACAGGTCCGGCAGGGCATCCAGTGGGGTGGTGCGCAGTGCCTGCCAGCCTACCAGGGCGATCACCGCCATCACCACCAGCACCATCACCCGCTGGCGGATGGAGGCTTCAATGATTTTTTCCAGCATGGGACCTCCTAGTGGCTGTGGCCGCTGTGGGCGCTGCCACTGGTCATCCGCATCAGGCTGCCCTTGAGGCTGGCCTCGGAATCCAGCAGGAACTGACCGGACACCACCACCCGCTCACCGGGCTCGATGCCGGAGAGGATCTCCGCCTTGCCCCGGGCGATCATCCCCAGGGTCACCTCCTTGACCACAAACTCGGTCTCGGACCTCTGCACCACCACCCGGTTACTGCGACCGGTCTGGATCAGCGCCTCGGTGGGCACCAGAGTCAGGCCGCGCTTGGCGGTGCCATAGAGCTCCACATCCACCAGGGAGCCGGGACGCAGCTTGCCTTCAGGGTTGGCCAGACTGACCCGCACCTGCATCGCCCGGGTCACCGGATCCAGCTCGGGATAGATGTAGTCGATCTGCCCCTCCAGCTCGAACAGCCCCAGGGCAGACGCGGTTACCGCCGCATCCTGGCCTACCTTGAACCAGCCCTGCTGGTTCTCAAACACCTCGGCGATCACCCAGACCCTGTCCAGATTCACCAGCTTCATCACCTCGGTGGCTGGCTGGATATACATGCCGTCGCGGACATTGAGCTGACTGATGTAGCCATCTTGCTGGGCATAGAAGGGCACCCGGTAGAGGCTCTTGCCGGTACGCTCCAGGCGCTGAATCAGGCCGGAGTCCATCCCCAGCAACTCCAGACGCAACCTGGCTTTGCGCATCAGCTCAGGTCCGCGGATGGTGTCGCTCTTGAGGCTGCCCATGGCCAGCAGATAATCATCCTGGGCATTGACCAGTTCCGGGCTGTACAGCTCAAACAACAGGTCGCCCTTTTTCACCGGGTCGCCGACCGAGGCAACCCCCAGCTTTTCGATCCAGCCGGACACCCGGGCATGGATGTGGCTGAGGGCATCCTGGTCATACTCCACCGTGCCTATGGTATTGATGTAGCGCCACAGGGTGCCCTGCTCCACGGCTTCCACCCGCATACCCAGGGCTTGTTGCATGCCTCCGGGCACACCCACCACCACCTCTTCGGTGCTGGCACCCAGCTCCACCTTCTCCAGGTCCATGCCACAGATGGGGCAGGATCCTGGGTCATCGGAGACGATATGGGGGTGCATGGGGCAGACGTACTTGACCCCTCCGCCGTTGGACGGCAGCGGGCTGGGCTTGGCCACAGGAGACGCCATTGGTGCTGCCATGGCGTCGTGGTCATGACCTGCATGGGCGTCGCCCTCCACAGGCTGCAGGAACATGTTGCAGATGGGGCAGCGGTCCCCCTCCCCACCGGTCTGCTCCGGATGCATGGGGCAGGCATAGGGCCGGGCCGCCTCCTCCTCATCCTC
Source organism: Ferrimonas sp. YFM (assembly GCF_030296015.1). NCBI lineage: Bacteria > Pseudomonadati > Pseudomonadota > Gammaproteobacteria > Alteromonadales > Ferrimonadaceae > Ferrimonas > Ferrimonas sp. YFM. The sequence goes on along the minus strand of NZ_AP027368.1, from coordinate 164,618 downwards.
CTCCGGAGTCAGATACATATTGCAGATGGCACAGCGATCGCCGATGGCCCCGGTCTGGTCCGGGTGCATGGGGCAGGCATAGGGCGCATCCACCGGGGTGAGAAACATCTTGCACTCAGGGCAGCGGTCGCCTTGGTGGCCGGTCTGATCCAGGTGCATGGGACAGGCGTAGGGTTCGGCCTGTTCAGCGTGATTATGGGCGGGCGCACTGGCCTGCTGGGCGTGGAGTGGCATGGCCAACATCGGCACAGCCAGCATCAAAACCAGCAGCCAACGGGCGGAAAAGTTGTCACCAAACATCTTGGCTTCTCCTCGAATCCGGCTCTATCTCTGGGATAGCCCGGACACCTCTTTATAGTCGGTAGGCCCGATTCACGGGCCAGGTAGGGTGCCGGTCAAGGCACCCTGGGTGTCAAAGTCGTCGCTATAAAGGGTCAGGCGATGGGAGGTCGCTCATCAGACTCCAGACAGACGGAGTCAAAACTGGTGAGATAGGCGGGGGGTTCGCCATGCTGTGGCGAACGGCCGATCTGCAGGGGCGAAACCGGCGTGGAGCTGTAATGGAAACAGTCCTGACACTGGCTGCAGCCGCTGTCACAGTCCATGGCCATGGTTCCGGTCATGGTCCCGCCATCACAACAGCAGCTCTCCTCTTCGGCCTGGGCCGAATCGGACATCTGGCTGTGGCAGTCCATGGTGGCCATGGCCTGAACCGAGTCTCCCATGGGCATCATCGGCATACGCGCCACCGCACCCTGGCTTATCAGCGCCAGTGCGAGTAACAGCATGCTCAGTACTCTGCTCAATGGGGTCATGGTCGGTTCAGTTCTCTAGCCTGTGGCCACCATTATGAACGAATTTCCGAAAAAAAGTTCACCCTTTTTTCAAAGCCCGCCATCAATGATGGCTGTGACCCTTACCGGCCTGGGCCATAGGCTCCAGATCCATGCCGCACTTGGGGCAGCTGTCACCCTCAAAACCGCGGATCTTGGGGTTCATGGGGCAGGCGTGGGTATAGGCCTGACGGTCTGCCTTGGCAACCGGCTCCAGATCCATGCCGCACTTGGGACAGCTGTCGCCCTCAAAACCGACGATCTTGGGGTTCATCGGGCAGGCATGGGTGTAGTGGGCCCCTTTGCCGCTCATCTTGGGGCAGTTGGCGCAATCATGCTTGTGCTGATGCTTGGCATGCTTGTCCTTGTTGGGGCAATTGGCCTTGTCGCAGTCATGCTTGGCGTGCTTGCCCTTGTTGGGGCAGTTGGCCTTGTCGCAGTCATGCTTGGCGTGCTTGGCCTTGTTGGGACAATTGGCCTTGTCGCAGTCATGTTTGGCATGCTGATGTTTGTGATGGCCGTGGCCCTTGGCAGCCACAGGCGTCAGTGCCATACCACACTTGGGACACTCATCCCCGGCCACCCCTTTCACCTTGGGGTGCATGGGGCAGGCGTGGGTGGCTTCGGCCGCGGCATGGGCGCCATGGCCCTCGGCATGGGCCTGAACCTGGGCAGAGAATGGGGTGGCAATCAAGGCGGCCATCAGGGCCACTGCAGCAAAAAACTTGTTCATGGTTACTCCAAAATTCAATCTAATCGGTGACGTTATGTCGAGCAGTAATCTGGAGTTAACCGATGGGAGGCCGCAACGCCTGTTCCGGCGGACAGGAGTCCACATGCATCAGAGGGGGCGCCAGGGGCGCCGAATGCCGGGCTACCGCCATGGCCACCTGAGAGGTCACCAGGCTGGTGGGAGGGATCAGGATCTGACAATGGCCACACTCGCCTTCGCAGTAGTGCTCCACGCCATGGCAAGGCGTCGGGTGACAGTCGGCCTCGGACTCCTCCATGGCAACATGATGGCCATGACCATGCTGCTCCCCGGAGGGTGGCGCCATAAGATGGATGCGCGCCACCGCCCCCTGGCACACCAGGGTCAGCAACAAGATCAACATCATCGGCACGGAGCAGCGAGTCACCCTCAACCCCTTATATTAGATACTGTGCATATTATGCCTGAATCAAGCAGATGAGAATGAGTGCGAGTTCACATTTACTGAACAGAAAAAGCTCAATGAAATCAGGCGGAGAGGAGCAGAGTCTCGTAGGCGGGAGGCAGGAACACTTCGGATACTCGCAGGCTTCGGCCTGCCAATTCAAACTCTCGCTGGCGGCCCCAGAGCCCTTCGGCCACCGGATACCCCAGTTTTTTCGCCTGAGTACCGGCACTGCTGCGCTCCCCATAACGGCACACCTGCAGAGGCCCTCTGACCAGGTTGCCGGAAGCAAACAGCCTCTCTCCCAGGGGTTGGTTACCCAGATTGGGGAAATCGATTTCGGAGCACTCCAGGGTGGCGCGGGGCACTTCGGTGATGGCGTACACCCAGGGCACGCCGTCAAGCTTCAGCAACACCACCCTCTGCCAGATGGGCTGCCCCACCTCCCAGCCCGGGCCGGGCTGAACCGCAGGCCCAACCCCCTCCTGCAATAGCTCGACCTCGAAGCGTCGACAGAGCGCTTTGAGTTTGAGCGTCAGAGAGCCCTTGTCCTGCAGCCAGGGCAGCAGTTTGGCCGGCGGCTGGGTCATCTCGATGACCGGGTGCACGTCTGCCTGATTGAGGGCTTCTAGGGTGGTTGCCGTCATTACGACTCCTATACAGTGGGTCAGGGTGTGTTGGCCGTTGATCCTTGGGCCCGATAACAGGTTCATCTCAAGCCGCCCCTGACCATCCTTTTTTCACCGCCAAGACAGGCTGGCGCCAAAACCGTCAGCGAAGATCCACACACCCATTCCCATAGTATCAAAACTAGATTTGGAGCCAAGGAAACTCTGTATTAGAGTTGATATGCTAACTACTCGCACATGTGAATATGGAGACCCAAGGGATAATGCGTTTAGCCAACTGCTTTTTGGCCCTGATACTGATTTTATCGCCGTGGGCCATGGCCGAGGAGGCCGCACAAGAGGGGGCTGCCAGTGCATACTCTGACAATTATGGTTATTACGGTTTGGAGCCGGAAATTACCACTAATTATGTCACCGACAGCAGCCGCCTGGGCTATATCCGGGTCAGCATCGAGTTGATGCTCGAAGACGCCAATAACGTCGCCATTGTGGAGCACCATGCCCCACTGATCCGCAGTACCATCATCGAGATCCTCGGCGAACAGGACGAAGAGAAGATTCAGTCTCTCACCGGCCGGGAAGAGATTCGCCGCTACTGCTTTGAGACCGTCAACCAGTTGCTGGAGCAGGAGGTGGGGGAGCCCCTGCTGGTCAACCTGTTGTTTACCAAATTCCTGTATCAGTGAAGAAAAAGGGGAGCTTCTGCTCCCCTTTCTTTATGCCCTTCGGGTCCGGCCACCGCTGTCCATCAGCGCCTGGGCCAGTCCCACCAGCAATCCACCAAGGTGGGCCCAATTGGCCATGTTCATAAAGCCCATGAAGCCCATCACCAGCCATAGAATCAGAAACATCATGTAGGAGTCGGGCAGCACTATTCCCCGCTGGGGCGCCAGCCTGCCCATCAGCCAACAGTAGCCCACCAGGGCATACACCACCCCGGAGAGCCCGCCAAACGCCGGCCCGACCATGGCAAACTGAACCAGATTGGGCAGGGCCGCTCCCGCCAGCAGCAGTACAAACAGCTTGCCACTGCCCAGGCGCTGCTCCACCTGTCCCCCCAGGAACCACCACCACAGCAGGTTGAAGACGATGTGCATGGGGTCGAAGTGCAGCAGTATGGGGGAGAACAGCCGCCAGCCCTGCTCCAGGGAGAAGGCATCCCAGCTTTCGAAGAAGTGCAGGGCATAGAACAGCGGCTGCTGCCAGCGCAGCACTCCCCAGGGAATATAGACGGCGATGCAGACCAGCATCACCAACAGGGTTACCGGTCCCGCCCGGCCCAGCAGGGTTCCCATCAGCTGCTTCAGGGGTTTGCCATAACTCAGGCCATTATCGGTACTGCCGTTGCGCCAGGAAGCCTCGTGATACCTGGGGTGCAGAGGATCCGCCAGGAAGCGCTCGAACTCCACCTTGGCTCTGGGCTGATCCACCTCGGGCACCCAGATCTCCACCCCCTGCTCACTGCGGCTCAGCTCGGCTTTGACCCCAAGGCCCGCCAGGTAATCCACAAAGGCCTGGGCCGCCCTGGGGTTGTTCAGTACACCTAGGGCAATCATCCGGCTTCCACCTCGGCGCCGGACTGTGTCCAGGCTTCCATGCCGCCTATCAGGCTGTAGACCTGCTCAAACCCCTGCTCCGCCAGGTACTGGGCCGCACTCTGGCTGCTGATGCCGTGGTAGCACACCACCACCAGGGGATCCTCATACTCCCCCTCCATCATAAACTGGGCCAGGTTGCCCTGATGCAACCTCAGGGCGCCGGGGATCCGCCCCCGGACGAAGGACTCGGGATCCCGGATGTCCACCAGTTGCACCCCTCCCTGCTGCTGCAGCTGGGAAAGTGCCCCCAGATCGATGTTCTGATAGTTGGCCACACACTTCTCCTTTGGACCTGCTGACCGCCGTTGTTTCGCTATACACCCTCAAGCGCCAGAGCCTCAGTGTATCGAAAAACCCCGGCGGATAAAAAAGGGCCGGTAAACCGGCCCTGTTCATCCTCTTTACGAGATCAATCCCAGTTGAGGATCACCTTGCCGGACTGGCCACCGCGCATCACATCGAACCCTTCCTGGAAATCGTCGATGTGGAAGTGGTGGGTGATGATGGGGGTGATGTCCAGGCCGGACTGGATCAGGCTGGCCATCTTGTACCAGGTCTCGAACATCTCCCGGCCATAGATACCCTTAAGGATCAGTCCCTTGAAGATCACCTGATTCCAGTCGATGCCCATGGAACCCGGGGGAATGCCCAACATGGCGATCTTGCCGCCGTGATTCATGGTTTCCAGCATGGAATTGAACGCGCTGGGGACACCGGACATCTCCAGGCCCACATCGAAGCCCTCGGTCATCTTCAGCTCGGTCATCACATCTTCCAGCTTCTCCTTAGCCACGTTCACCGTGCGGGTGGCACCCATCTTGGCGGCCAGCTCCAGACGGTAATCGTTGACGTCGGTGATCACCACGTGACGGGCACCCACGTGACGGGCCACGGCGGCAGCCATGATGCCGATGGGACCGGCACCGGTGATCAGCACATCCTCACCCACCAGATCGAAAGAGAGGGCGGTGTGCACCGCATTGCCGAAGGGGTCGAAGATGGACGCCAGATCATCGCTGATGTCATCGGGGATCTTGAAGGCGTTGAAGGCGGGGATCACCAGGTACTCGGCAAAGGCGCCGTCCCGGTTGACGCCCACACCCGAGGTGTTGCGACACAGATGGGTACGGCCGCCACGGCAGTTGCGGCAGTGGCCACAGGTGATGTGGCCTTCACCGGAGACCCGGTCGCCCAGCTCAAACCCACGCACCTCCTGGCCCATGTCCACCACTTCGCCCACGTACTCGTGTCCCACCACCATGGGTACCGGGATGGTCTTCTGAGACCACTCGTCCCAGTTGTAGATGTGCACATCGGTGCCGCAGATGGCGGTCTTCTTAATCTTGATCAGCAGGTCGTTGTGCCCCAGCTTGGGTTTGGGGGCATCCACCATCCAGATCCCCATCTCGGGCTTGAGTTTCGACAGCGCTTTCATGGTGGTCATCAGATGATCTCCAGCTCTTTACCGATGCGGATGAAGGCATCGATCGCCTTATCCAGCTGTTCACGGGTGTGGGCGGCAGACATCTGGGTACGGATGCGCGCCTGGCCCTTGGGCACCACGGGGAAGGAGAAACCAATCACGTAGATCCCCTCCGCCAGCAGGCGGTCGGCGAACTCGGACGCCAGGGCAGCGTCGCCAATCATCACCGGGATGATGGCGTGATCGGCACCGGCCAGGGTGAATCCGGCGTCGCTCATGCGGCTGCGGAAATGGTTGGCGTTGTCCCACAACTGGGCACGCAGTGCCTGACCTTCGGCAATCAGGTCCAGCACCTTGAGGGAGGCGGCGACGATGGCCGGTGCCAGGGAGTTGGAGAACAGGTAGGGACGGCTGCGTTGACGCAACCAGTCGATCACCTCTTTCTTGCCGGAAGTGAAACCGCCGGAGGCACCGCCCAGGGCCTTGCCCAGGGTGCCGGTGATGATGTCCACCCGCTCCATCACCTTGCAGTGCTCATGGGTGCCGCGACCGCCTTCGCCGACAAAGCCCACGGCGTGGGAGTCGTCCACCATCACCAGGGCGCCATACTGGTCCGCCAGATCACAGATGCCTTCCAGGTTGGCGATCACGCCATCCATGGAGAACACGCCGTCGGTGGCAATCAGGATGTTACGGGCGCCGGCCTCACGGGCCTGCTTCAGGCAGCTCTCCAGCTCGGCCATGTCGTTGTTGGCGTAGCGGAACCGCTTGGCCTTACACAGGCGAACGCCGTCGATGATGGAGGCGTGGTTCAGGGCATCACTGACAATGGCGTCTTCTGGCCCCAGCAGGGTCTCAAACAGGCCGGCATTGGCATCGAAGCAGGAGGAGTAGAGGATGGTGTCTTCCATGCCCAGGAAGGCGGACAGCTTGGCTTCCAGTGCCTTGTGGATGTCCTGGGTACCGCAGATAAAGCGAACGGAGGCCATGCCGAAGCCGTGATCCGCCAGCCCCTGCTGAGCCGCAGCAACCAGCTCCGGGCTGTTGGCCAGACCCAGGTAGTTGTTGGCGCAGAAGTTGATGACCTGCTCCCCGGTGTTCACCTCAATGGCGGTCTGCTGGGGTGAAGTGATGACTCGCTCGTGCTTGTAAAGCCCATCGGCCTTTACGTCCTCCAGTTGCTGCTGGATCTGGGCGTAAAATGCGGAAGATGACATGCTGCCTCCCATTGGCATCCTTGATTATTGTGGGACGCGCCGCGCTGGTGGGCACAGGAACTTCCCAGACTCGGACCCCGTCAGGGGAGGAGATGGGAAGGGTGTGCGACGCGACAGCCCGTCTTAATTATTGGCGACATTCTAACGGGGGATGGGGCAGCTTGCAGCAGCAATCTGCCCCTTGGGGTATTTAAAACTGTAAAGGGTGGACTGGCGCAAATACAGCCAGCCCGGGTCGGTGCGCCTTAGGTCGGCTCGCCGCCCATGCTCTCGTAGAGTTCGCGATACTTGCGCTCGATACGATCGAACTCCGGCATCGCCGCATCGGAAACGATGCCCCTGAAGGTGATCAGCACCCGAATCACCCCTTTGTAGATCTCACGCTTGGTGATGCTGCTCTCCAGCATCTGGGCATTGCGATAGGAGATCCAACAAGTGACGATCTGCTTCAGGGTCTGAGCCAGGTCCTCGATGTACTTGTCCTCCACCACCACGGTGCCGTTGTCCCTAAGCAATCTCAGGTTGTCCGCCGCCACCTTGGTCATGCGGCTGTGCACCTCCAGGTAACGCTGGTGCAGCTCCTTGTCCCGGGTAAGGATGTCGGTAAGGTTGGCGTAGAAGAAACGGAAGCGCCACATCGCCTGGAACATACCGTCCAGGTAACGAACCAGGAACTCCAGATCACTCTCGTTCTCCACATCCAGAGGCCGGAACGCCTCAACGATGTAGTTCTCGTACTCCTTGTAGATGCAACGGATGATCTCTTCCTTGTTGCGGAAGTGGTAGTACAGGTTGCCGGGACTGATCCCCATATGGGCGGCGATGTGATTCGTTGTGATCGCCCGCTCACCATGCTCATTGAACAGTTCACGGCTGGCAAGAATGATTCTGTCTTTAGTCTTCATAGTTTTATCTTCTCTCTGACCTGGCCTAGCTTACCAGACACCAGTGGATTTGAAACAGCCCTGCCCCTGCCTTATGATGCGGGCTCCGACCAGTCACAGACCCGGCCATGAACCGAATACTCTACAGCCTGCTGCTGATCCTGCTCACTCCCCTGGTGCTGGCCTACCTGGGCTGGCGTGCCCTGCGCAGCCCGGATTACCGTGGCCGCCTCGGCGAACGCTTCGCCCTGAACCTGCCCAGGGTACGGGCGCCACTGATCGTCCACTGCGCCTCCATGGGGGAGACCCTGGCCGCCCTGGGACTGATCCGCACCCTGAAACAGCAACGTCCTGACACCCCGATTCTGGTGACCACCACCACCCCCACAGGCTCAGCCCAGGTGAAACAGCATCTGGGCGAACTGGTGCATCACTGCTACCTGCCGCTGGATCTGAGCCCGGTGATGGCCTGGTTCCTGAGCCGGTTGAAGCCGGTTGGGGTGGTATTGATGGAAACCGAGCTGTGGCCCAACCTGGTGCACCATTGCCATAAACGGCGGATCCCGGTGATCCTGGCCAACGCCCGCCTGTCCGAGCGCTCTGCCAAGGGCTATGGCCGCTTTCCGTCACTGGTGGGGCCGATGCTGGCACAACTGACCGCCGTGGCCGCCCAGAACAGCACCGACGGTGCCCGCCTGGTGAAACTGGGGGCCGCCCCGGCAGGCATGACCGACTGTGGCAGTCTCAAGTTTGATATTGCGGTGGACGATGCAGAGCGAGCGCACGCCAACACCCTGCGCCTGCAGCTGATGGGCGAACGCCCCTGCTGGCTGGCCGCCTCCACCCACCCGGGCGAGTTTGAGCTGGCCCTGGCCGCCCACAAAACCCTGCTAGAACACTTCCCTGACCTGCTGCTGATGCTGGTGCCCAGGCATCCGGAGCAGTTTGCCCGCGCCGCCGATCTCAGCCAGGAAGCGAACCTGACTCTGGCCCGGCGCAGCGACGGCGGCCCCATAGCCGACACCACCCAGGTGCTGATTGGCGACACCATGGGCGAGCTGAAAACCCTGTGCGGCATGAGCGACATCGCCCTGGTGGGTGGCAGCCTCATCGAACGGGGCGGCCACAACCCGCTGGAGCCGGCGGCCTTTGGCAAGCCGGTGCTGATGGGCCCGCACTACTTCAACTTCAAGGAGATCGGTGACCAGCTCAAGCAGGAGGGAGTGATGCTGGTGGTGGAGGATGAACACAACCTGGTGCAGGCCCTGGATCAGCTGCTGAGCGACCACAATGGCCGTCAACGCATGGGGGATGCGGCGCTGCAGTTTGTGGCGCGCAACCGCGGCGCCACCCAGCGTCAGGCGGAGGTGATCCTAGGCGTTGTAGCCGGCTAACAACGCCTGCCAGTGGGACTCCTGCCAATGGAGTCCCTCGACCCGCCCCAACTCCTTACGGAAGGAGCGCAGCAGCCGCTGCAGATTCCCCTGTTGCCAACCACTATCCGGGGTACGAATCTCGCCCCGGTCAAAATCGATGAGGTAGAACTGCTCGTCGTCCATCAGGATGTTGCGGGCATTGAGATCCGCATGATAGACCCCGGCCCGATGGAAACGGGCCAGCAGGGCGCCAAGCTGGCGCCACTTCTCCTCAGGCAGAGGCCCCTTGACCAGGCGCTTGACCAGATCCTGGCAACCCTCGAGACGCTCGGTGATGAGATCCGCCCGATACACCGGGCCTATGCGCACCACCTGGGCGGCCACCGGCCGGCTCACCGGCAGCTCCAGGGCCACCAGCTGCTCCAGCAGCGCCAGCTCCCGGTAGGCCCGGGTCTGCTCCAGGCCGGGCCACAGGTAGAGGTCCTTGATCAGCTTCCCCGGCAGCCCTCCCCGATAGTAGTGACGCAACACACAGCGAAAACCATCCACATTGAGGAACCAGGCCGGGTTACGGCCACTGGCATCGGAGTGGCCCTCCACCCTTCCCGCGGCCTCCAGAGCCTGGCGGTCAAACCAGGAGGCATCGGCAGGGCTGCCGTCCGCCAGCAGCAGGCTGGAGTGGTGGTTCTGAATCAGCTGCATGGGGCCGGACTCCGCGAATAATGGCCAGAAAAAGTGCGCTCATTGTGACCCTGGTCCGGGGCGATGGCAACACAGGGGGTAAAGAGACTTGGTCACAGCGGGGAATTTCATTAAAATTGCCGCTTTATCGGCCGGAAACCGCCCTGCTTATGCACTCCAGTTCGCCAATTCCCTCGACGCCCAGCTCCATCTGCATCATGCGCCTCTCCGCCATCGGTGATGTCTGCCATGCGGTGGCCATGGTGCAGGCCCTGCAGCGCCGCCACCCTCAGGCCAGCATCACCTGGGTGGTGGGCAAGGTGGAGGCCTCTCTGCTCGAGGGGCTGCCCGGCGTCGAGCTGGTGGTGTTCGACAAGCGCAAGGGCTGGGACGGCTACAAGGCGTTGTGGCGCTCCCTCAAGGGCCGCCGCTTCGATGTGCTGCTGCACATGCAGGTGGCCCTGCGCGCCTCCATCGCCACCCTGGGCATTCGTGCCAGGGTCAAGGTGGGCTTCGACAAGGCCAGGGCCAAAGAGGGACAGTGGCTGTTCACCAACCACAAGATTCAGCCCCAGGCCGAGCCTCATGTGCTCGATGGCTTTATGAACTTCGCCCGGGAGCTCGGCGTCACCGACACCTCGCCGCAGTGGCAGATGCCCCTGTCAGACGAGGACCTGAGCTTCGCCCGGAAGCGGATTCCCCAGGGACAGCGCACCCTGATCATCTGCCCCGCCGCCAGCAAGGGCGAGCGCAACTGGCTGCCGGAGCGCTACGCCGCCCTGGCCGATCACGCCGCCGGTCGCGGCCTGACCGTGCTGCTGTGTGGCGGCCCGGCGCCACTGGAAAAGCTGTTGGCTCAGGAGATTCAGCACTATGCTGAAGCTGAGATCACCAATCTGGTGGGCCAGACCAGCCTGAAGCAGCTGCTGGCCCTGCTGGGGCGCGCCACCCTGGTGCTGGCCCCGGACACCGGCCCTGCCCACATGGCGGTCACCCAGGGCACCCCGGTGGTGGGTCTGTACGCCCACTCCAACCCGGGCCGCACCGGCCCCTACACCAGCCAGGAGTGGGTGGTCAGCGCCTACCAGGAGCACATAGAGGCACAACAGGGCCAACCCCTGTCGGCGATCCCCTGGGGAACCCGGGCCAAAGGCCAGGAACTGATGCACGCCATCGAGGTCGATGCAGTAACCGCCAAGGTGGATGCCCTGCTGTCGCAGGCCTGATTATTGGTCCCACGAGGACAAAGGAAACATTTATGAGAATTCTGGTTACCGGCGCCGCCGGTTTCATCGGCTTCTACACCAGCAAACGACTGCTGGCCATGGGCCACCAGGTGGTGGGGCTGGACAACCTCAACGACTACTACGACGTAGCCCTCAAGCGTGCCCGTCTGGAACAGTTGCTGCCGGAGGAGAACTTCAGCTTCGTTGAGCTGGACCTGGCGGACCGGGACGGCATGGCCCAGCTGTTTGCCTGCGACCAGTTTGACCGGGTGGTGCACCTGGCCGCCCAGGCCGGGGTGCGATACTCCATCGACAACCCCATGGCCTACCTGGATTCCAACCTGGCGGGGATGATGACCATCCTCGAGGGCTGTCGTCAGCAGAAGGTGCCGCACCTGGTGTACGCCTCCTCCTCCTCGGTATACGGCATGAACAAGAAGGTGCCCTTCAGCGAGAGCGACGCGGTGGATCATCCGGTGAGCCTGTACGCCGCCACCAAAAAGTCCAATGAGCTGATGGCCCACACCTACAGCCACCTGTATGACCTGCCCACCACCGGGCTGAGGTTCTTCACCGTCTACGGCCCCATGGGCCGTCCGGACATGGCCTACTTCAGCTTTACCCGCAAGATCCTCGCCGGTGAGCCCATCGACGTGTTCAACCACGGCAAGCTGTCCCGGGACTTCACCTACATCGACGACATCGTCGAGGGCGTGGTGCGAGTGATGGAGGCGATCCCCCAGCGGGACGGCAACAACGACTGCGCCACTCCGGACCAGTCCAGCGCCCCCTACCAGCTGTTCAACATCGGCAACCATCAGCCGGTGGAGCTGCTGACCTTCATCCAGACCCTGGAGCAAGCCCTGGGGGTCAAGGCCAAGCTGAATATGAAGCCGATGCAGCCCGGTGACGTCTACACCACCTTCGCCGACACCGACAACCTGCAGCAGGCGGTGGGCTTCAGCCCGGACACCTCCCTGGCAGAGGGTCTGCAGCGGTTCGCCGACTGGTACCGAAGCTTCTACGGCTGATCGGGCCTCCGCGGCGTCAACATGATAAGATTTTTCCAATTCAATGAACTAAGGGTTCCCAGGCAATGAAAGTATCCCTGCCCTCCTTTAATCAATCCCGGGTGCTGGTCGTCGGCGACGTGATGCTGGACCGCTATTGGGATGGCCCCACGGGTCGCATCTCTCCGGAAGCCCCGGTCCCCGTGGTGAAGATCAATGAGATCGAGGACCGCCCCGGCGGTGCCGCCAACGTCGCCCTGAACATCGCCGCCCTGGGAGGCCAGAGTGAGCTCATCGGCCTGGTGGGCCAGGATGAGGCCGCCGACACCCTGATCAACAAGGTGCAGGGCCTGGGGGTCACCCCCAACCTGGTGGCCCTGGACAGCGCCCCCACCATCACCAAGCTCAGGGTGATGTCCCGCAACCAGCAGCTGATCCGCCTTGATTTCGAGGAGGCCTTCGGCACAGGTGGCGAACAGGCGATCAACGACAAGACCGAGCAGGCGCTGGAGCGTGCAGGCGTGGTGGTGGTGTCCGACTACGCCAAGGGCGCTCTGTCGGACGTTCAGGAGATTCTGCGCCTGGCCCGCAAGGCCGGGGTTCCCAGCCTGGTGGATCCCAAGGGCACCGATTTCGAGAAATACCGCGGCGCCACCCTGCTGACCCCCAATATGGGTGAGTTCGAAGCCGTTGTCGGCAAGGTCACCGACGAAGCAGACCTGGTGACCAAGGGGCTGGCCCTGATCGAACAGTTTGAATTTGATGGCCTGCTGGTGACCCGCTCCGAGAAGGGGATGACCCTGCTGCGTCCGGGTCAGCAGGAGCTGCACCTGCCCGCCATGGCCCGGGAAGTCTATGATGTCACCGGTGCCGGTGACACGGTGATCGGCACCCTGGCGGCCTCACTGGCCGCGGGCAGCGATCTGGCCCAGGCCTGTGCCCTGGCCAACGCCGCCGCCTCGGTGGTGGTAGGCAAACGCGGCACCTCCACCATCTCTGCCGTGGAGCTGGCCTCCATGGTGGCCTCCATGCACGACGAGAGCGGCTTTGGCGTGATGAGCGAGAGTCAGCTGCTGTACGCAGTGGCCGATGCCAAGGCGCGCGGCGAGAAGGTGGTGATGACCAACGGCTGTTTCGACATCCTCCACGCCGGCCACGTCAGCTACCTGATGCAGGCCCGCAAGTTGGGGGACCGCCTGATTGTGGCGGTCAACAGCGACGACTCGGTCAAACGCCTCAAGGGGGAAGCCCGCCCGGTGAACAACCTGGAACGACGCATGAGCGTGCTGTCCGCCCTGGGCGCCGTGGACTGGGTGGTGCCCTTCGGTGAGGACACCCCGCAGCGGCTGATCGCCGAAGTCCTGCCCGACCTGCTGGTCAAGGGGGGCGACTACCAGGTGGAGCAGATCGCCGGCCACAAAGAGGTGATCGCCAACGGTGGCGAAGTGAAGATCCTCGGCTTTGAAGATGGGGTCTCCACCACGGAGATCATCAAGAAGATCAACAGCAACTGATCTCCTTCCCAGAAAACAAAAAGAGGCGCCAAGGCGCCTCTTTTTTGTTTTTAGAGCAAAGCTCAGCCCGCCATCTGCTCCTCGATGAGCATGATCAGGATGTGAATCACCTTGATGTGCACCTCCTGAATGCGGTCGGCGTACCCGAAGTGGGGCACCCGGATCTCCACGTCCGCCAGGTTGGCCATCTTGCCGCCGTCCTTGCCGGTGAGCACCACGGTCTTCATCCCTTGGGCCCGAGCCGCCTCGATGGCGTTGAGGATGTTCTGGGAGTTGCCGCTGGTGCTGATGCCGAACAGCACATCCCCTTTGCGCCCCACCCCTTCGATGAAGCGGGAGAACACATGCTCGTAGCCGTAGTCGTTGCTGACGCAGGAGAGGTGGCTGGGATCGGACACCGCAATGGCGCCATAGGCGGGGCGGTTGTCGCGATAGCGGCCGGTCAGCTCTTCGGCAAAGTGCATGGCATCGCAGTGGGAGCCACCGTTACCGCAGGAGATCACCTTGCCCTCCAGCTTGAGGGAGTCGGCAATCAGCCGGGCCGCCGCTTCAATGGCCGCCAGCTGGGCCTCGTCATTGAGGAAGCTGTCCAGCACCTGGGCCGCTTCTGTCAGCTCTCGGAGAATACTCTGCTTCATAACGCAGTCCTTTAGTCTTGGCCATCCCTGACCGGGTTAAGGGCCCGCCCACTCCGGCGGACTCAAATCGAAACTTAGCTCAACAGCTCGTGATACAGGGCCTGGTAACGCTCGGCCACACTCTGGGGGGTAAAGTCCGCCAGCCGCGCCTTGGCACCACAGGCCAGTCTGGCTTGCAGCTCGGCGTCGCCAGCCAGGCGCACTATCGCCTGCTCCAGGGCCTGGCTGTCACCGGCGGGCACCAGCAGGCCGGTCACCCCATCTTCAATCATGTCCGGGATGCCGCCGGCGTCGCTGCCGATCACCGGAGTACCATGTTGCCAGGCTTCCAGCACGGTGGAGCCCAGTCCCTCGTTGAGGGAGGGGAACACCATGAGATCCATCGCCGCCAGGTAGTGGCCCACCTCGGCCTGATGTCCCAGGAAGCGCACATTCTCCAGCCCCTCGGCCTGAGCCTTGAGTTCCTGCTCATCGGCGCCGGCCCCCAGGAAGATGAACTGCATCTGCGGCTGGCTGCTGCCCAGGCGCGAGGCCGCCTCTATGGTCAACTGGTAGCCTTTATGGTGGATCAGCTTACCCACCTGACCCACGATCACCTTTCCAGGGAATTGGTTACGAATCTCGGCCACTTTGTCGGCATCGGCTTCGAACGCAGAATAACTGCTGGGAATGATGCTGGTGGCAATCTCACCGGAGAGTTTGCCGACCTGGGCGGCAATGGCCCGGCTCAGGCACACCACCCGCTGGGCCCGGCTGTAACCCATTCGGGTCAGCCGGTTGGATTTGAGCGGGTTGTCCACCCGGCGGGTGATCACATAGGGGTTGCCGTGCAACAGGTTCTGCAGGGCGCACCAGTACACCGCCTTACCGTCGTGGGCGTGCAGCAGGGTCCCCTTGGGCAGGCGCCGCCGCACATGGCCAGTCAGGTGATGGTTGATGTGGATGATGGTGACATCCAGATCCGCCAGGTGCTGATTCAGGGGCGAGTCTGCCCGAATTACCGCACTCTGACGCACCTCGCCCCGGCCAGCCAGGGTGCGGATCAGGTTCAGGGTCTGGCGCTCGCCGCCGCTGAACCCCTTTGCCAGATTCACATGGCAAATATGCATCGTCTATTCCCGTCGTTCACTAGCGTGCCGGCGTGCCGGCACAGAGATTATTGGTGGAACTTGCCTGCCAGGAAGTCCCCATACAAACCGTCGAGGCACTGAGCCAAACGCTCGGTCACCTCCTCCACCACGGCATCGCTGCTCTGATGCACCTTGCCGTCACGACTGACCGCCATGATCGCCTCACACAGCCCGTCAATCTGAGCCGGGGTCGCCTTGGTGTAGGCGTTGGGCAGACGCGCCCACTTGCTGGGACCCACACCCAGCTTGCTCATGCCCCGCTTGAAGCCGTGCTCCACGCTCTGGCCCAGATTCAGGGGGTAGTGGGCCACGAAGGGCAGAGGAGTCACCTCCAGATCCATCTTCAGTGCCCGGGTAAAGTCACGCCACTTCTCCGGCATAAACTTGGGGCTGAAGCTCACCGGCACCCAGGGCACCCGCAGGGCGTCGGACACGATGGCGCCGTGCATCGCCTCGGTGATCACCAGCTCGGAGGCCAGCAGATCCTCTAGGAAACTGTCCACGGGCTGACGGGCGGTGATCATCTTGATGCCGCACTGGTCGCAGATCGCCTGCCAGTCTGCAAAGTCCTCACTGCTGTGGTGAGGAATGAAGGCGATCTTGTGCTTCTTGACCGGATTGCGGTACTCCACCAGATTGCGCAGCAGATAGGCACCGTCGGCAATCACCTTGGAGGCGTCCACCCCCAATTGGCGGGCAGTGTGCTCCCCTCGGACACAGTAGATGTACCAGCTGTCATTGATGGCCGGAGGCGTCCCAAATCCCGCACCGGAGCTGAAGACAACATTGGCGCGATTGGCGTTGAGATTGCTGCGATCGATGCGCTTCTGGTCTAGAATGGTGCCGATCCCCAGAAAGGCAACCTTGTCGGATTCATCTTCAAACGCTTTGGGCATCAGCTTGGGGAACATCCAGGGATTGAGATCATCCCCAAAGTTACCCAGCTTACTGTGACAGTACTCTAAATACACGGCAGACTCGCATGGTGACGGGAAAAGAGGAAAAGTGTACCACGGTATCTTCAGCCGATCCCATGCCGCCGACTTTCGGGTTCAGTCACCATTCATCAATCTCCCTCTACCCTGCTCATTTTCATTGATATAATGCGCCCTTCTCCCCCCCCTAAGCCAAGGTAATGCCATGTCATTCAAACTCCTTATCATCAGCTCCTACAAGGACACCTGGAACAGCGTGCGTCCCGAAGCGGAGATCTTCATTGGCATGGCCAAGCTGGGGGTAGACGTCACCCTGATGACCCAGGGAGACGCGGATTATGTGCCCAGGTTCCGGGAAAATGGGGTTAAGGTGATCGACTTCCACCCCAAGAAGAAGTTTCAGTGGAGCGCCGTCAAACGGATTCGTCAGGAACTGAAACAGGGGGGCTACGACGCCGTCTACATGTTCAACAACAAGGCGATCACCAACGGCCTGTTTGCCGCCATCGGCCTGGATGTGAAGATGGTCAGCTACCGAGGCCAGACCGGCAACATCAGCCGCTGGGATCCCAGCAGCTACCTGACCCATCTGCACCCCCGCCTGGATGGCATCCTCTGTGTGGCCAATGCGGTGCGCGATGATCTGCGCAACCACGTCTGGATCAACCCGGAGAACGTGGCCACCGTCTACAAGGGCCACAGCCTGGAGTGGTACCAGGACACCCCGGCGGATCTGAGTCAGTTTGGCGTGCCAGACGGCGCCTTCACCTTCGGCTGTGTGGCCAATGCCCGTCCCCGCAAGGGCCTGCCGGTGCTGCTGGCGGCCACCCATCACCTGCCGGCAGACAGCAACATTCACCTGCTGCTGGTGGGCGGCGGTATGGACACCGACGAGGTGCGCGCCCTCATCGACGCCAGCCCCATGAAAGAGCGCATCCACCTGGCGGGTTTCCGCACCGACGCCCCGGCGCTGATCGCTTCCTGCAGCGCCTCCATCCTGCCCTCCACCAAGCGGGAGGGGCTGCCCAAGACCGTCATTGAAGCCATGGTGTATGGGGTGGCTCCCATCGTCTCCGACACCGGCGGCAGCGCCGAGCTGATCGTCGACGGCGAGAGTGGCCTGGTGGTGCAGCCCGGTGACGACGCCGGCCTGGCCAAGGCGATGCAGACTCTGTGGCAAAGCCCGGAACAGACCCTGGAGATGGGCCGCCTGGCCAAGGAGCGCATCGAAGCGCACTTCCACACCAGTCAGTCAGCCGAGCAGACCAAGGCTTACTTCGAGCGGCTGCTGGGTCACTAACCCCTTCCAACAGCAGGGCCGATCAAACTGACCGGCCCTGTTGGTCTCACCTCAGGCCAAGCTGTTCCTGACCTTCTTCTTCAGCCGCATCCGTCCCTCCAGCCATTTGGGCGGCAACAGCAATCCCCGCAACACGCCGATGCGAAGCCGGTCCGCCCAGTCGCCAGGAATATAGTGGTCTGGGGCACAATGACGCCGATAGAGACGCTGCCACCCCAGATGATGCAGATAGGTGATCAGGCTGCCGGTGCGGTTGGCCCGCTCGCGGCCGCTGAATTTGGCATTCAGCCCCAGCCCGATCACCTCAGGCTCCCCCACCACCAGGTTGTTGGCAAAACAGAGATCCGACAGGTGCTTCAGTCGCGGCGTCATCTGATGCAGATGCTCAATGGCCAGCCCGGAATCAAACCGACCCAGCGCCGCCAGCCACAAATTTTGGGTGCAATCCGGCATGTAGTAGGGGAAGCCCTCGTGCTGCTCCCGCCCCGCCTGTCTCGGGTTGTAGGGCAGATCCTCAAACAGCGGGAAGTCCCACAGGGCGATCACATCCTGAGTCAGGCCAAAGTAGAAGAAATCGCAGGCGTGAAACACCACAGGCAGCCCCTTGGCGTACTCCCGGGTGAAGGTGTTGTTGACCACCACCCGCTCCTGCAGAAACCGACACCGCTCATTGCGGGCGCCAAACTTCTGCTGCAGGGCCTTGAACTGATCCCCCACCAGGAAATTGTCCGATCTCAGCTTCATGGCGTAGCGGGTTGTCACCCGCTTGAGGCCATTGATGGTGGAGACAATCTGGCGGTTGTTGTTGACCCGGTCCGGGGTGCCGTCCCGGCGGTAACGGTTGATGTTGGGACCCGGGTCGGCGCTGAGCACCAGCTCGTCATAGTCCAGCCCCTCAACTGGCTGCCCTTCCCAGGTGCTGAGGATGATGGTGGCACCGGGCAGATGCTGACGGATGCTTTTCAGGGCGCGGGCGGTAATTCCCTCGTCCATGGGACGATCGGCCAGGGCCTGCACCGGCCCCTGGACCACCACGCTGATGTCACTGTTGTTGATCATGCTGTCAGTCCAGGTCGATGTAAAAGCCCACGGAATCTTCGAGTTTCTCCTTCAGATCCGCACTGTTGCGCTTGATGTTGATGGCATCACAACTCTTATAGGGGTTGGACTTGGCGTAGTCGTTGATGACGATGCGCCGGCCGTGCACCAGCCCCATGATCAGCTGGTCATACTTAATCCCCTCGCGCTCACACTGATCGATGGTGGCCTGACGGAACTTCTCCTTTCTGGAGGTGGTGAGGATGATCTCCACCTTGCCCGAGGCGTGCAGGGCATTCAGGGTAGCCACATTGGGGGCAATGGCGTCGGTGGTGCCCCACTTTGGCTCGGTAAACTGGCCTGAGTTGCGCACCAGGGTGCCGTCGAGATCCACAAACAGGGTGGAGTACTGGGCCTTGTAGGCGTTCCACTCCTTGATGGTGCCCCAGTCCACGTAGTGCGCCACCTGCTGGTGGGCAAAGTGCTCACCGTCGAGAATCATCTTGAAGATGATGTGGGACAGGTAGAGATCCGCCTCCTCTTTCATCGCCTCGAAGTAGCTGATGAACTGCTCGGCACAGGCAAAGCCATAACCGCCGACACAGAACAGGCTGGAGACAATTTTCTTCTCCACGATGTTCATGATGCAGCCGTCGGCATTGAGCTCCACATAGCTCTTGTTGCGGGCGTTGACGTTCTCCAGCTTATGCAGGTCGTAGCAGGAGACGCTGTTGCCCGACGTCGGCAGATCCACGAAGTAGTTGTCGGAGTCCTTGATGTAGATGGGCCCCCGGATCCTGGCCTGCTCTATGCCCCGGGCCACGGTCTCCGGCTGGTTGCGGGTCTGCTCATCCAACAGCACAAACTCCACCCGATCCGCCAGCCCCAGCGCCTCAAACTGCTCCTGCAGGGCCGCCACAAAGCCATACTCCCGCTCATGCTCTGCCAGGCCCACCAGGTAGATTCGGGACACCTGGGCCATATCCAGGCCCTTGACGGCTTCGACCACCATAAAGTCGCCACGGGGATGGGTCAGCATCCACTTGGGCTTGAGATCCGGGAAGCGGGAGGAGCGGCCCGCGATGGGAATGATGATGTTCATAGGGTCAGTATCCTAATCGGGCCAGGGTCGAGATGGTGAACTCGGTCACCCCGGCGTGCTTTTCGTAAGGGAAGATTCGGGAGATGTTGATGGCCTGGATCAGACGATAATGATCCCGGTACCACTGAAATTGCTGAAAATGCCGGTCCAGCCTGGCGTCGATGTAAGCCATGACGGCGCGATACCTGGCACCGTCCAGCGGCCCCTGGGTCATCAGCCGGGACCAGTGAAACTGGGTATCCTGGCGCAGCTTGGCCACGTCCAGCAGCGGCGAGTCCAGGTAGCTGTCGAGAAAGTCGAAGATGCCGATGCGGCTGCCGTCGGCACTGATCATCATGTTGGCCAGGGTCAGATCCCCATGGGTGTGGCCCACGGGCACCACCACTGTGGTGCTTTCCACCTCACGGCGAAGGTTGGCCAGCTGACGCTCTTTCACCGCCTGCCTGGCACTGCCTCTGATCTTCTCGGCAATCTCATCCAACTTCTTAAGAAAGACCTGGGCATGAATGGTCTCCAGCCGGGATTCTCTGAGTTCCAGCTGAATATATTCGATGATCTGGTCGATAAATGCGTCGATCTTGTTCTTGGAGGATTTCAGGAAAAACTCGGCGTAGTCCTGATAATTCAAATACTCCATCACTGCGGTATAAGGCGGGTGCCCCTCAGTGCGATCTTCCACCTCTGCCAATATTTCCGGCACATGAATAAAAGGCAGATCCACCCGATTTCGGGCGTCCTTCTGTTTGCCAATCTGATCTTTCAGTCTGGCCACATAGGCACTGTCGGTCGCCACCTTGGAGATGGCCAGTTGCCCCTGATGACGGACCAGCCGCAGGGCGCAGCCGGAGTTACCTTGTACATTGATTTCCATACAAACACTCTATGGACTGGATGGTTCGCCCCACAGGGAGCAGCAGAGGTTTCACCTCCGCAGGCATGCGTCTTATTCCAGCACGGCCACTGTCGCTAAAACGTCAACGACAGGTGGTCGAACGACAAACGAATAAAAAACAGAAAAGTTGGAGATTGGCCGAAATTATCACGGCGCGCTTTTCGAAACGTAAGGGGGTGTAATGACTCTGTAAGGGGAATTCTGCTGATAACAATGTCAATGAATTACCCAGACCAAATTAAGTTTCGCTCAGCCTTTAGTTGAAAGGAAATTATTAACAAGGGTGATGTTGGCTGTAATTCCCCCACAAATATTGCGCAAATAAAGTCGGAGAAAATAAAAAAGGCGCCCGAGGCGCCTTTTTTTATTGTCCGCACGTCAACGGCGATTCTGCATCACCCACAGGGCAAAATACTTGTTGAACACATAGTGGCTGGACTGCAGCGCCAGCAGCAGGCCATGGCGCCCTTCCAGGCACCCCAGCTGCAGCAGGTACTTACGGATAAAGCACCACAGACTGCTGCCGATGATCCCCGCCACGCTGGTGCGCTTGCCCTTGGCATGACGCGCCTGTGCCCAGGCCGTGGCGTAGTTCAGGGACTTGCCCATGTAGCCCTGGAAGTCGTCCGACGTATAGTGGAGCAGGTCCCCTTTGAGGGCACGCACCTTCTCCTTGGGCGCCGCCACCGCCTCATGGACCATGGCATCGTTGTAGCGATAGCTCTCCCGGGCGTGCAGCCGCACCACCGCATCCGGGTACCAGCCACTGCGGCGGATGAAACGGCCGAAGAAATCACTCAACCGGTTCACCCGATAGGCCAGCTGAGGATCCGGGTCCGCCAGCACCGCTTCGATGGAGGCGCGCAACTGTGGGGTGACCACCTCATCGGTGTCCAGCCACAGAATCCAGTCTGCGGTCACGTGCTCCTGGGCCCGCTGACGCTGAGGGCCAAAGCCGGGCCAGTCACTGCTGTGAAACACCTTGGCACCCGCCTGCTCCGCCAACTCCAGGGTGTTGTCACTGCTGCCACTGTCGAGGATGACAATCTCATCCACCCAGTTGACGCTCTCCAGCACCTGGGCGAAGCGGGGGCCGGCGTTCTTGGTGATCATGGCACAGGCCAGGCGTACGCTGCGGCTCATGCTGGGCTCTCCACCGCCTCAAGCACCTGCTCGACACTGATGCCGGTCAGACACTTGTAGTGGCCATAGGGACACTCCCGCTTGAAGCAGGGCGCACAGTCTGTGGGCACCGACACCACCACCGCCCGCTCACTCAGGGGCGGGGTGAATTCGGCGCTGGAGGAGCCATAGATGCCGACGGTTTTCACCCCGGTGGCGGCGGCCACGTGCATCAGGCCCGAATCGTGACTGACCACGGCGGTGGCCAGGCTGAACAGGTCGATGGCGTCCACCAGCTGGGTCTTGCCACAGAGATTGAGGATGTGGGGGCTGTCGCCGGCGGCGATGGTGTCACCGGCGGCGGCTTCCTTGGGCGAACCTATGACCCACACCTGGTAACCCTTGGCCACCAGGGTCTGAGCCAGCTCGGCATGACGCTCCAGGGGCCACTGCTTGGCGGGACCATACTCGGCACCGGGACAGAGGCAGACCACCGGACGGCTGAGATCCAGACCCAGCTTGGCCACCACCTGATCCCGATTGGCCTGGTCTATGCCCAGAACCGGGTTGAGCACCTCGATGGGCTGGCGCGCCTGCTCGGCGGTCAGGCCCAGAGAGATAAAGCGGGTCACCGTCTGATCGGCGATGCGGCCGTCGATCTCCCGGGGCAGACGCTTCCTGGCGTCGGTCAGCATCCAGCTGCGCAGCTCGCCGCTGAAGCCCACCCGCTCGGGAATGCCGGCGAAGAAGGGGGTGACCGCGGTCTTGAAGGAGCGGGGCAGGATGATCGCCTTGTCGTAGCCGCGTCCCTTGAGGCTGAGGCCCAACTGCGCCCGGGGGCCCAGGGCGGTTTCGCCATGCTTGAACGCCAGGTCCAACGCCTCGTTCACCTCCGCCATCCGCCGCACTACAGGCAGGGAGAAGGTGGGGGCGAGCACGTCGATCACCGCCTCGGGATCCTGCTTGCGCAACTGACGCAGCAGGCTGTGGGCCATCACCATGTCACCGATCCAGGCGGGCCCCACTACCAGATATTTCATCGACGCCGTCCTACTGGTTCAGCCAGGCCAGGTACTCAGCTACGCCCTGGGCCACGGTCTTGAAGGGGCGGTCGTAACCGGCGGCACGCAACTTGGCCATGTCCGCTTCGGTGAAGCTCTGGTAACGGCCCTTGAGCTTGTCGGGGAACTCGATGTACTCCACCTGGCCCTTGCCGTGGAAGTCGATCACCGCGTCGGCCACCGCCTGGAAGGGTTCGGCGGCGCCGGTGCCCAGGTTGTAGATGCCGGACTCGGCCTTCTCCTGCCAGGCCCACAGGTTCACCTGGCACACGTCGCCGACGTAGATGAAGTCACGGGTCTGGCCGCCGGCTTCGTAGCCGTCGTAGGCGCCGAACAGTTTGGGATTTTCGCCCTTGTGGATCTGGGTGTTGAGGTGGAAGGCCACGCTGGCCATGCCGCCCTTGTGCTGCTCACGGGGTCCGTAGACGTTGAAGTAGCGGAAACCCACCACTTGGCTTTCGAAGGTGGGCAGCAACCGGCGCACATACTGGTCGAACTGGAACTTGGAGAAACCGTAGACGTTCAGAGGCTTCTCGTGGGTACGATCCTCCTTGAACACCGGGCCCATGCCGTACACCGAAGCGGAGGAGGCGTACAGGAAGGGGATCTTACGGTCCAGGCAGTAGTGCAGCAGCACCTTGGAGTACTCGTAGTTGTTCTCCATCATGTAGCGGCCGTTCCACTCTGTGGTGGAGGAGCAGGCGCCCTCGTGGAATACCGCCTCCACCTCACCGAAGTCGTGTCCCGCCTTCACCAGCTCCAGGAAGCGATCCTTCTCCAGATAATCGGCGATGTCACAGTCCGCCAGGTTGACGAACTTGGTGCCATCTTCCAGCTCATCCACCACCAGGATGTCGGTACGTCCCTGGTTGTTGAGCATCTTCACCAGGTTGCTTCCAATAAACCCGGCTCCACCGGTCACAATAATCATGATCTCTGTCCAAACCTCTGTTCGGGGCCACCGCGCCGCCGACGCCATGCCGACGGGGGGCCAAATTCAACTGGGGGCAGTATACCCTGCCCAAGTTTTCCGCACCAATGGCACGGTGCCCAAGGTGATCTTCGCCACCCTGAGCCGGGGTGATTTTTCCGGTGCCGGGATGATCTCCGGCGCTAATTGACTTAGCATCAATAATTCAATCCTTTCCACTTGAATACCTATGAAACGAATTGCCATCTACCCCGGAACCTTCGACCCCATCACCAATGGCCACCTGGACCTGATCAAGCGCAGCGCCAAGCTGTTTGACAAGGTGGTGGTGGGCATCGCCGCCAGCGCCAGCAAACGACCTTTGTTCGATCTGGAAAAACGGGTGGAACTGGCTCAGGCGGTCACCGCCGACATGGACAACGTGGAGATTCAGGGGTTCACCGGGCTGCTGGTGGATTTTGCCAAAGATCAGAACGCCGACGTGCTGATCCGCGGCCTGCGGGCGGTAGCGGATTTCGAGTACGAGTTTCAGCTGGCGGGGATGAACCGCCACCTGCACCCGGAGATGGAGACCATCTTCCTGACCCCGGCCCAGGAGTACACCTTCATCTCCTCCTCCCTGGTGAAGGACGTGGCCTTCCACGGCGGCGATGTCAGCAACTTCCTCCACCCCATCGTGGAACAGGCGGTGGCCGAGGAGATGGCCAGCCGCCAATGATTCAAGGTGCCAGCGCTCAGCGCTGACAGCTGGGGCAGTAAGTGGTGGTGCGCTGTCCCAGCTTCACCGTCTGCAGCTCATCGGCACACACCGGACAGGGCTGGCCCCCTTTGCCGTACACCAGCAGCTCCTGGGCGAAGTAACCCGGCTTGCCATCGGCCTGGGTGAAGTCTTTCAAGGTGGTGCCCCCCTGGGTGATCGCCCGGCTCAATACCCCCTTCACCTCGGTCACCAACCGCTCGATGGCCGTCGGCGTCAACTCGCCTCCGGGCTTGCGGGGATCGATGCCGGCACTGAACAGCGCTTCGTTGGCGTAGATGTTGCCGACGCCCACCACCACGTGATTGTCCATCAGCGCCAATTTGACTGCCTTGGTGCGCCCCTTAAGGCAGTTTGCCAGGTGTTGGGCATTGAAGGCCGCAGAGAGTGGCTCAGGGCCCAATTTGGCGATGAGTGGGTGGGCGTCCAAGGGCAGGGTCCACCACAAGGCGGCGCCAAAGCGCCTGGGATCGTTCAGTCGCAGCACCGCACCACTGTCCAGCTCGATGTCCAGGTGATCGTGTTTCTCCGGCGGCGGCGCCGGCGACAACACCCGCAGGCTGCCAGACATCCCCAGGTGCAGGATCAGCACCCCGGCCTCACTCTCCACCAGCAGATACTTGGCCCGGCGGCTGACGGCGGTGATCACCTGCCCCTCCAGCTGCAAAATCTCCGGTGGCACTGGCCAGCGCAGCTTGGGCTGACGCACCACCACCCTGGCCACGGTGCGTCCCATCAGATGGGGTGTCACCCCCTGACGGGTAACCTCAACCTCCGGCAGTTCAGGCATCCTTCTCCTCCTGATTCAGCAGCGCCTCTCCCTGGGCCGACAGCAGCTTCCACCACTGCTCCTGCCCCAGCAGTTTCAGGTACCCCAGCTCCGGATAGAGCAGCACCGTCACCGGCGACTTGCCATTGTCCAGATAAAGATCCACCTGGACCGGCCCCCTGGGCAGAGGATCCGGGGCATTGATGGGCAGCAGTCGGGCGTCGCTCCACAGGGCCATCAGCCCATTGAGGCGCTCCGCCTCAAGCACCGGAGCCGACAGCCAGCCATCGCCATCACGGCGCACCACCAGCTCCTGAAACACCAGGGCCTCGATGCTGCTGCCCTCGGGCAACAGCGGATAGCTGCTGGATTTGGGGCTCACCAGGTTGGTGACATAGAGCAACAGCATGCCAAACAGGGAGAGGGCGATGATCAGCGCGTTGTTCCAAGTGCGACGTTTGGCCATGGCGGGCCTCAGGGTAGCCAGTATTGAGTTCGATTGTAGGTTTTTGGCGGGCATAAAAAAACCCGGCAGATGCCGGGTTTTCTCAAGGTGCCGATCAATTACTTGATCTTGGCTTCCTTGTACAGAACGTGCTTACGAGCCTTAGGATCGAACTTTTTGATTTCGAACTTTTCAGGCATGTTGCGCTTGTTCTTGTCAGTAGTATAGAAGTGACCAGTACCAGCAGTGGATACCAGACGGATCTTCTCACGACCACCTTTAGCTGCCATGATTTATCTCCTTAAACCTTCTCACCGCGGGCACGCAGTTCAGCCAGAACTACATCGATACCCTTCTTATCAATGATACGCATACCTTTGGTGGATACGCGCAGCTTCACGAAGCGCTTCTCGCCTTCAACCCAGAAACGGTGGGTTTGCAGGTTGGGCAGAAAACGACGCTTAGTGTGGTTTTTAGCGTGGGAAACGTTGTTCCCGGTTACCGGACGCTTGCCGGTAACTTGACATACTTTAGACATTTCAGTCTCCAAAATATTGCTCGAGCATCATTGTACCTCGTATGGCCGTCGCCCGAGGCACACGAAGGGCGCATTTTATACAAGATAAAGAAGCAAAGATCAAGCAAACTGAGCTTATAGCCATCCTCTTTCGGCAAATGAGCAGCACTCGCCGTGGCCGATGACCAAATGATCAAGCACCGATACGTCGATCAGTGCCAAGGCATTCTGTATCCGTTTGGTGATGGCGCGATCGGCCTGGCTGGGTTCACTCACCCCGCTGGGATGGTTATGGGCCAGGATCACCGCGGCGGCGTTGGCAGACAACACCGTCTTCACCACTTCCCGGGGGTACACGTTAGCGGCGTCTATGGTACCACGAAACAGCTCGGTAAGTTCCACTACTCTGTGCTGACTGTCGAGCAGCAGCATGGCGAACACTTCGTGGTGACGATGACCCAGGGTCGCCTGCAGATAATCGCGGGCGGCGTGAGGGCTGTTGAGGGCGCTCCTGGCCTGGCTGCGCTCCCCCAGGCAGCGCCGCCCCAGCTCCCGGGCCGCCTGCAGCTGCACGTATTTGGCCGGCCCCATGCCGTGGATGGCGGTGAAGCTGTCCGGGGGCATCCCCAGCAGGGCATTGAGGCTGCCCGCCTGACCCAACGCCTGTCGGGCCAGTTCTACCGCACTGACGCCACTGTGGCCGGTGCGCAGAAAGATCGCCAACAGCTCCGCATCGCTGAGGGCCTGGGCCCCGCGATCCATCAACCGCTCCCTTGGCCGCTCCGACGCGGGCCAGTCTCCAATTGCCATAGGGTTCCCTCCCTGATGCTGCTGCAGTTAGTGACCCGGTCGTCACCGACCCGGTCCGCCATGTGTTATCTTAGGCGCCACTCTCAGAAAACGACCAATGGCCATGAGCAAAATCACCCGAAATATCGTGCTGGGGATCTCCGGTGGCATCGCCGCCTACAAGGCCCCCATCCTGGTTCGCCGCCTCAAGGAGACCGGCGCCGACGTCCGCGTTGTCCTCAGCGGCGGCGCCAAGGCGTTTGTGACCCCCATGTCGCTGCAGGCGGTGTCTGGCCACGCCGTGGCCCACGATCTGCTGGACCCGGCCGCCGAGCTGGGAATGGGCCACATCGAGCTGGCCCGCTGGGCCGATGAGGTGATCATCGCCCCCGCCAGCGCCAACTTCATCGCCCGCATGGCCAACGGCATGGCGGATGAACTGATCACCGCGGTCTGCCTGGCCACCGAGGCCCCCATCCGGGTCTGCCCGGCAATGAATCAGGTGATGTACCTGGCCCAGGCCACCCAGGCCAACCTCGCCACCCTGAAGAGCCGTGGCGTGACCCTCTGGGGCCCGGCCAGTGGCGATCAGGCCTGCGGCGAAGTGGGCCCCGGCCGCATGCCGGAACCGGAAGAGATCACCGCCCTCTCCCTGGCCGCCGCCCAGGCGGACGCCGCACCCGGCCCCCTGGCCGGCAAGAAACTGCTGCTCACCGCCGGTCCCACCCGGGAAGCCCTGGACCCGGTGCGTTACCTCTCCAACCACAGCTCCGGCAAGATGGGCTTTGCCCTGGCCGAGCAAGCCGCCCGCCTCGGGGCCGAGGTGACCCTGGTCAGCGGCCCGGTCAACCTGGCCACCCCGGATGGCGTCACCCGCATCGACGTGGACTCCGCCCAGCAGATGCTGGACGCGGTGATGGCCGAAGTGGAGCGTCATGAGATCTTCATCGGCTGCGCCGCCGTGGCCGATTACCGCCCGGTGAGTGCCGCCTCGGACAAGATCAAAAAGTCTCAGGAAACTCTGACCATTGAGATGGTGCGTAACCCGGACATCCTTGCTACAGTAGCCGGCCACAGTAAGCGACCGTTCACTGTCGGCTTCGCCGCCGAAACCCGGGATGTGGAGCACTACGCCCTGGATAAGCTGGCCCGCAAGAAGCTGGACATGATCGCCGCCAATGACGTCTCCAAGCCTGGCCAGGGGTTCAATGCGGACAGCAATGCACTGACCCTGTACTGGCCCGGAGGCAGCAAGGATTTGGGCCACAGCGACAAGGCCACCCAGGCTGAGGCACTGCTGCTGACCATCGCAGAGAAACTGACGAACTAAGAGACAAGAATGAAAACACCCATCGAGCTTAAAATTCTGGACGCCCGCCTGGGCAGCGAGTGGCCCCTGCCCGAGTACGCCACCCCAGGCTCTGCTGGCATGGATCTGCGCGCCATGGTGGACGAACCTCTGGTGCTGGAGCCCGGTCAGAGCCAGCTGGTGCCCACCGGCATGGCGATCCACATCGGCGACGCCAGCCTGGCCGCCACCATCCTGCCCCGCTCCGGCATGGGCCATAAGAAGGGCATCGTCCTGGGCAACCTGGTCGGTCTCATCGACTCCGACTATCAGGGACCGTTGATGTGCTCCCTGTGGAACCGCAGCAGCCAGACCGTCACCATCGAGCCCGGCGAGCGTGTGGCTCAGCTGGTGTTCCTGCCCGTGGTCCAGGCCGCCTTTACCCAGGTCGAGTCCTTCGACGCCAGCGAGCGCGGCGAAGGCGGTTTCGGCCACTCCGGTACCAAGTAACTCCGGAGTCACGACCATGAGCAGTAATAACAAAAGCAACCGTCGCGAGCAGATCCTGCAGTCCCTGGCCAAGATGCTGGAGACCTCCCCCGGAGAGCGGATCACCATCTCCAAGCTGGCCGCCGAAGTGGGCGTGTCCGAAGCCGCCCTGTATCGTCACTTCCCCTCCAAGGCGCGGATGTTCGAGGGGCTCATCGAGTTCATCGAAGACGCCCTGCTCTCCAGGATCAATCTGATCATGGAGGAGGAGGAGGACACCATGGTGCGCTGCCAGCTGATCCTGCAGCTGCTGCTGACCTTCGCCGAGCGCAACCCGGGGATCACCCGACTGCTGACCGGCGACGCCCTCACCGGGGAACAGCAGCGCCTGCGTGAGCGGATGAACAAGCTGTTCGCCCGCATCGAGACCAACCTCAAGCAGGCCCTGAGAGAGAAAGCGATTCGGGAAGGCTCCGGCTTCTACCTGGAGGAGGGGATGCTGGCCAACCTGCTGCTCTCCTACGCCGAGGGTCGCATCGCCCAGTACGTGCGCAGCGAGTTCAAGGTGCTGCCCACCGAGCGCTTCAGCGAACAGTGGGCCTTCATCCAGCGCCAGCTTCTGCAAAGCTAAACGGCTGCGAAATGAGACGAAAACGGCGCCATCTGGCGCCGTTTTTCTTTGAAATCCAGGAAAGCCTGGAAATCAGATGCCGTACTGGGCGCGGTAGGCGCTCACCTGTTCCAGCTCCTGCTCACGGCCCGGCTGCTCCTGCAGATAGGCGATGAGATCCCCCAGGGTGACGATGGCGATGATGGAGCAGCCGTAATCCCGCTCCACCTCCTGGATGGCCGACAGCTCACCCTTGCCCTTCTCCTGGCGGTCCAGGGCGATCAGCACCCCGGCCAGAGAGGCGTCATTGGCCTGGATGATCTCCATGGACTCGCGGATGGCGGTGCCGGCGGTGATCACGTCGTCCACCAGCATCACCCGACCGGCCAGCTCGGCGCCCACCAGGTTGCCACCTTCGCCGTGGTCCTTCTTCTCCTTGCGGTTGAAGCAATAGGGTTTGTCGGTACCGTGGTGATCCGCCAGGGCCACCGCGGTGGTGGTGGCGATGGGGATCCCCTTGTAGGCGGGGCCGAACAGCAGGTCATACTCGATGCCGGAGTCCGCCAGCGCCGCCGCGTAGAAGCGGCCCAGGCGCGCCAGATCGCCACCGGTATTGAACAGGCCCGCGTTGAAGAAGTAGGGGCTCTTGCGGCCAGATTTCAAAGTAAACTCGCCAAAACGCAGCACGTTACGTTCCAGGGCAAACTCGATAAATTCTCGTTGATAAGCTTTCACTCTATTCCGACCTTATTCTCGTTGTGTGGGTACAAAAAAGGCGACCTCTCAGTCGCCTTCAATAAAACAGTTATCCTTCGGCCAACGCCGATTTCTGGGCTTCGACGATGTCGTGAATCCCCGACTTGGCCAGGGCCAGCATCTCCAACAACTCCTCGTGGGTGAAGGGTTCGCCCTCGGCGGTGCCCTGCACCTCGATCATGCGGCCATCCTCTGCCATCACCACGTTCATGTCGGTTTCGGCGGCGGAGTCTTCCACGTACTCCAGATCGCACACCGCCTGACCGTCCACCACGCCCACGGACACTGCGGCCACCATGAACTTCAGCGGGTCCACGGTCAGCTTCTTGTCGCGCTGCAGGCCGTTAAGGGCATCCACCAGGGCCACGCAGGCGCCGGTGATGGAAGCGGTACGGGTGCCGCCATCGGCCTGGATTACGTCGCAATCCACGGTGATGGTGTACTCACCCAGCTTCTCCAGGTCCACCGCCGCACGCAGGGAGCGGGCGATCAGTCGCTGGATCTCCAGGGTGCGGCCACCCTGCTTGCCCCGGGCCGCTTCCCGGCCGCTGCGGCTGTGGGTGGCGCGAGGCAGCATGCTGTACTCAGCGGTGACCCAGCCCTGGCCCTTACCCTTGAGGAAGCGGGGCACGCCCTCTTCGACGGTGGCATTACACAGCACCTTGGTGTGGCCGAACTCCACCAGTACGGACCCTTCCGCATAACGGGTGTAGTTACGGGTCAGGGTAATGGGGCGAGTCTGGTTGGGGGCTCGGTTGTCT
Organism: Ferrimonas sp. YFM; assembly: GCF_030296015.1. Lineage (NCBI taxonomy): Bacteria > Pseudomonadati > Pseudomonadota > Gammaproteobacteria > Alteromonadales > Ferrimonadaceae > Ferrimonas > Ferrimonas sp. YFM. Next base: position 133,740 of record NZ_AP027368.1, on the reverse strand, counting down.
GGACGCATGAATAGTGCCTTGGCTCTGAAAATGTGCGGCACATTATACCGATCCGACCCCCTGGACGCGAGGCTCTCTCCCGCTGTGGGTAGTTGGTTGTTTAACCAGCATTATCTGATATAACTGAATCATAGCCCGAACAAAAAACAGACGATGATGATGCGACTAGGACATGGATTGCTGTTGCTCTGTCTGCTGCTGCCTCTGAGCCTGCAGGCGGAGCCGCCGACACTGAAAAACATGATGGAGCAGGAAACCCCGGCAGAAACCGAGGAGCCAGCGCCGGACAAACCCGCCTCAGAGCCCACTGTGGTGGACGAATATGAGCGGGGCTCCCCTCGCTCCTCCATGGAAGGATTGCTGCACGCCCTGCGCCACAACGACTTCGAACGGGCCGCCCACTATCTGGATGGGCGCAACCTGCCCAAACGGGTGGCCGAGCTGCCGCTGTCGCTGCTGGCCGAGGAGTTCAAGCTGATCCTCAACCGCACCCTGTGGGTCGACCTGGACACCCTGAGCGAATCGAAAAACGGCCTCACCGGAGACGGTCTGCCGCCCTACCGGGATCTGGTGGGGCGCGTCCCCTTGGGCTCCCGTCAGGTCAGTGTCTACATGCAGCGAGTGCCCCGGGGGGATGGCCAGTACATCTGGAAAATCTCCAACGCCACCCTGGGTGAAGTCCCCAATCTCTACGAGCAGTATGGCGACGGTCCCATAGGGGAGTACCTCAGCGACCACCTGCCCGAGTTCGAAATCCTCGGCCTGCAGAGCTGGCAGTTTGTGGCGGTGCTGCTGATGTTCCTCATCGCCTACCTCATCAGCCTGCCGCTGTTCGCCATCAGCAAGTGGCTGGTGCGAAGGCGCTACCCGGACAACGCCCAGCTGCAACGCTTTATCAGCGGTCCGCTGAGGCTGCTGTTTGTGGTGCTGGTGGTGCGGGAGGCCTTCCCCCTGGTGCGACCTTCCATCGAAGCCAGGGCCATTGCCGAGGGTCACGCCCTGATGATCCTGGCCCTGGTGTGGGTGATGGTCTCCGGCATGGAGCTGGCCCGGGAGAGGCTCAATCGCAGCTTCCAGGAGAAGGGCAAGGACCAGGGCGCCCAGCTGCTCAAACCCCTGTTCACCATAGGCAAAATCCTGATCATCATCATCGGCCTGCTGATGTGGCTGGAGAACCTGGGGTTCAAGGCCACCACCATACTGGCGGGCCTGGGGATCGGTGGTCTGGCGGTGGCCCTGGCGGCGCAAAAATCGGTGGAAAACCTCATCGGCGCCATCACCCTCTACCTCTCCTCGCCGGTGAAGGTGGGCAACTTCTGTAAGTTCGGCACCCAGATGGGGGTGGTGGAGGAGATCGGCCTGCGCTACACCCGGGTGCGCACCATAGACCGGACGGTGATCCACATCTCCAACGCCACCTTCGTTGACCTGCAGCTGGAAAACTTTTCCGAACGGGAGAAGATCCGCTACAGCCCGGCGCTGAACCTGCGCTACGACACCCCGGCCAGCAAACTGCGGGGAGTGATGGATGAGATCACCCAGGCGCTCAAGGATCACCCCATGACCCATGAATCGCCGCTGCGGGTGCGCTTCCACAAGTTTGGCCCCAATGCCCTGCAGCTCAACGTACTCAGCTACATTCAGACCACCGCCTTCCCCGACTACCTGGAAGCCGCGGAGGAACTGAACCTGGCGATCCTCACCATACTGGAACAGCACGGGGTGGCGATGACCGACACCACCCAGCACCGCTGGCTGGACACCCCCAAGGCCCCCGGGGGACAGTGAGCCTAAGCCCCTGGAATTTCCGGGGGCTTTGCCGTCTCCCCTCCCCCGTGGGTATAATCGGACCACTGACACTTTACAAGGCCACTTCCAATGATCCACAGCATGACCGCCTATGCCCGCAGCGACGTTAAAGCTGACTGGGGCAGCGCCTCCTGGGAGATCCGCTCCGTTAACCAGCGCTACCTGGAAACCTACCTGAGACTGCCCGAGCAGTTTCGCTCCCTGGAGCCCATGCTGAGAGAGCGCCTGCGCAAGCGCCTGGCACGAGGCAAGGTGGAGGTGAACCTGCGCTTCGAACTGACCGAAAACGCCGGCGACACGGTGCAGATGAACGAGCAACTGGCGGCCCAGCTCATCGAGAAGGCCCAGCACCTGCACACCATGGCCGGCATCGGCCAGCTGAATCTGGTGGAACTGATGCGTTGGCCCGGGGTTCTGGAAGCCAGTGAGCGCGACATGGACGCCATCGGCAAGGAGCTGCTGCAGAAGTTCGACGACACCGTGGATCAGTTCCTGGAGGCCCGCGGCTCCGAAGGCCAGGCCCTGGAGAAGATGATCAGCGACCGCCTGGATGGGGTGACCGAGCAGGCCGCCTTTGTTCGTGGCCGCATGCCGGAGATCATGGAGTGGCAGCGTCAGAAGCTCAACGACCGCCTGGCGGAAGTGAAAGAGGACATGGATCCCGGCCGCATCGAGCAGGAGATGATTCTGCTGGCCCAGAAGATGGACGTGGCCGAGGAGATCGACCGCCTGGACACCCACGTCAGTGAGACCCGCAAGGTGCTGAAGAAGGGCGGCGCCTGTGGCCGTCGCCTGGACTTCATGATGCAGGAGTTCAACCGCGAGTCCAACACCCTGGCCTCCAAGTCCATCAGCACCGACATCACCGCCGCCGCGGTGGAGCTCAAGGTACTGATTGAGCAGATGCGCGAGCAGATCCAGAACATCGAGTAAGCCCAAGCGCACTCAGCCCAGCCCCGCATCGCGGGGCTTTTGTTTTTAAAGACCTTTTTTGGCGTAACCGCCGGCTCTCTCCTATAGTTGCAATTGGGCAAGGAACCGCCCGCGACTCGGCAACACAAGGAACAGGTTATGAACCAACCTAAGCTGGTCAGCTACTTCTCCAGTGGCACCATTCCGCTGCAGCGGGCACTGGAACGCCCCTACACTCACATCATTCTTGCCTTCCTCAGCTGCAGTGAACACAGCCCCTTCACCCTGGAGTTGTCCGGCGCCATCGCCGCCCAACCCTCTCCGCCCATACTGACCCAGGGGACCAAACAGGCCGTCCGCCAGCTGCAGCAGCAGGGGATCAAGGTGATGATCAGCTTCGGCGGGGCCACCATGACCAGCTCCGCCTACCGGCAACTGGTGGGACAGGAGAGTTATCTGGCCTACATCCTGGCTCAGTTTGTCATCCAAAACGAACTGGATGGCATCGACATCGACTGGGAGGACAGCGCCGCCTTTGTCGGTCGAGCGGGCTATGACGGCATCGGGTTTCTGGTCAACCTGACCCTGGCCCTGAGGCGGGAGCTGCCCAGCGACCGCTACCTGATCTCCCACGCGCCCCAGCCCCCCTATCTGGAATCCGGCTATGGCATGAGCGGCTATCTGAAGGTGTTGGAACAGGCGGGCAGCGCCATCGATCTGGTGAACATCCAGTTCTACAACAACCGCCCCTGGAGCGGCGACCCGCTGCGGATTGTGGAGTCCTATCAGAGATACTGTCAGTTGCCGGGGATGAACGTGGACAAGGCGATACTGGGCCTGCCGGTCAGCCGTCACAATGCTCAGGCCAACAGCTACCTTCCGGTGGATCGTATAATCTCACAGGTAATCCAGCCCCTGAAAGCCGCCCACTGCCTGGGTGGCCTGATGAACTGGGAGTTCGCCTCAGACACCGAGGGCCACTGGAGCCACCCGGTGAGCGAAGCCCTGGAAGCCCAGAGGGTGACCGGTTAGGCGATCAGGCGCCGTAGAGCGCCTTGCCCTTCTCCACCAGGAAGTCGATCAGCACCCTGACCCGCCGCGCCTTCTGGCTGTTCTGGACAAAATAGAGGTAGAGGCCCGGGTAGGGAGTCCAGTTCTGCTCCAGCACCGGCAGCAGCTGCCCTTGCTGGAAATAGTCGGTGACCATGGGGGTCACCATCCTGCCGATCCCCAACCCCTTCAGAGTCGCATCCATCATGGCGTCAGTGTCGTTGACCACCAGGGCCAGAGGCATCTGTACCGTGATCTGCTGCCCCTGGTGCTGGAGCAACAGCGGTGCCAGCTGATTGGCGGCGATAAACCGGTACTGCACCAGCTTGTGTTGCTGAAGTGACTCGGGAAAGTCTGGGCAGCCGTGGCGCTCAAGGTAGTCCGGTGAAGCAAACAGTGCCTCGCGCATGGGGGCGGTCAGTTGGCGGGCCACCATGCCCGGCTCGATGCGATCGCCGAAACGGATTCCCATATCAAACCCCTCGTTGAGGATGTTGACCGCTTCGTCGGAGACGGAGATCTCCAGTTGAATGTCGGGATAGCGCTGACAGAACTCCGCATAGATAGGCTTAAGGAAAAACTGGAACACAAACCGCGGCAGGGTAATGCTCACCTTCCCCGAGGGGCTTTCGCTCAGATCCTGGACACTCTCCAGGGCGTAATCCAGGGTCGAAATGGCGCCTGCGGTGCGCTCATGGAGCAATTGACCCGCTTCGGTCAATTCGATGCGGCGGGTGCTGCGGTTAAACAGGGGCAATCCCACCTGCCCCTCCAGCTGTTTCAGGGCCTGACTCACCGACGGCGGCGCCATCTCCAGCTTGCGGGCGGCACCGCGAATGCTGCCCTCTTGCACTATGCTCTGAAAAATCATCAGCTGATTAAAGGTGGCTCCCTTCATCGCCCCGCCCCGTTAGGTAATTACGTACAATGATTAAGCCATTATACGTCAAGAGCTATCAACAACCCTAGTTCAACGGCCCTGAATCTGGATTAAAAATGGTTTCATAAGATGACAAACGGCCGGTGTTTAGATAAGTTAATTCGCAGGAATTAGGTATATTTCCATCACAAAGCATGACGCCAATCACTTATTGAATTCAGCACAAACCCCATCAAATCACAATTCTTTCCATTTTGATAAGTTATTCAAAATTTAAATCTTTAGCGATTTTGTCTCTTTTATTCGAAATTCCTTCTCCGGTCACACATCCCTCATCTTCAGAGATCTGCCATATTGACATCCAATTGATCCCTTTGATTTTATGGCCTTCCCCATCGATGGCCGCTTCTAGCGCAGCGGCCTGGTACATCGGCGTTCTTTGACACCAAGACTATTCTGACCATGGGGCAGAAACACTTTAGATTTATTTAATTGGCGTCATTAACTACGGATAAATAATATGTCCACCTTCAATGTGCAGAATAAAAGCATCGGCTTTCAGCTTTGCTCCATTATTACTGTCCTTATCGTAATTGCCTTTTCTCTCACCGGGTATCTGGTCTACCGGGAGAGTTATCAAACCCTGCTGGACAAGGCACTCTCCGAGCACCAATCCAAGGTGCAAGCCCTGAGCATCACGCTGAAACAGAGTTTCGACGGTTACCTGAAGGAAGCCAAGGTGCTGGAAACCGCCTTCCAGAACCAATACCTGGACGGCCTGCAGCCCGCCACCTCGGAAGTGGAGCTGAAAGGGCGCGCCTTGCAGGATCTCAGCGTCTATGGCGAGCGGGTCAGTGACAACCGATTGGTGGATGCCTTTACCCGGGATACCGGTGCCGTGGCCACGGTGTTCGTTAAAGAGGGCAGTGACTATGTTCGCCTCTCCACCTCTCTGACCAACCTCAGTGGTGAGCGGGTAGTGGGTACCGAACTGACCCGCACCAGCGCCGCCTATCGCGCCCTGAGCCGGGGCGACAGCTACTACAACAAGGTCACCCTGTTCGGTAAGCAGTACCTCACCTACTACGCACCTATTGAGGGCGCAGATGGCCGCCAGATCGGTGCCTCTTTCGTGGGTCTGCCGGTGGATCAGGCCTCACAAGATCTGTTTGACAACCTGGCCACCATCCAGTGGGGTGACACCGGCTACTCCATCGTTTTCGACGACAGTGACACCAAGCGGGGGATGTACATCCATCATCCCCTGAAGGAGAACCTGACCAAGAACATTATCCAGCTGGCCACGGAAGAGAAACCCTTCCAAAAACTGTTCGAAAGCGATACCGGAGTGGTGCGCTACCCCCATACCTACAATGGCGTCACCGGCGAAAAGTACCTGGTGTTTGCCAAGGTGCCCGGCTGGAACTGGGTGCTGTCCGGCGGCACCTTCCTGGATGAGGTCACCAAAGAGACCCGCTCTTTGCTGACCACCATCATCCTGGTGGCCTCACTGGCGGGCCTGTTCACCATAGTGGTGGTCACCTGGGTACTGCAGCGGATCCTGCGCCCTCTGGGCAAGGCCAGCGATTATATGGTTGCCCTGGGCGAAGGCCGGGTCAGCATCGACATCCCTCAGGTCTGTGGAGACAGCCGCAACGAGATCACCCGGCTGACCTTCGCCATGGGGCAGATGGCCAAGCAGCTGAACCAGCTGGTGGGGGAGATCAAGACCACCAGCAACGACTCCAACGCCGCCGCCCGCCTGGTGGCCGAGCACGCCCAGTCCAACCTGGGCCAGTCCGAGCAGCAACAGCAGCAGGTGGACCAAATGGCCACCGCCATCGAGGAGATGGCCTCCTCCGCCAATGCGGTGGCCGAACAGGTGGAAGCGGTGGCCCACAACGTCCAGACCGCCAACCAGGACAGCAACGCCGGCTCGGTACTGGTCACCGACATGGAGCAGGAGATCAACAGCCTCAGCGACCAGCTCAACGACTCCACCGATGCCATCCGTCAGGTGCATGAAGAGAGCCGCAACATCGAAAGCGTCACCACCATGATCGACACCATCGCCGAGCAGACCAACCTGCTGGCGCTGAACGCCGCCATCGAGGCGGCCCGCGCCGGTGAGCAGGGCCGCGGCTTCGCGGTGGTCGCCGACGAGGTGCGTCAACTGGCCCATCGCACTCAGAGCTCGGTTCAGGAGGTGGTCTCCATCATCAGCCAGCTGCAACAGCGCATCGAGTCTGCGGTGTCCATGATGAACTCCAGCCAGAACACCAGTGTGTCGGTGAAGGAGAAGGCCCAGGCAGCGGGAGGGGCACTGCACAACATCACCGGCCAGATCAATGCCATCGCCGACATGGCTCAGAGCATGGCCACCACATCCGAGCAACAAGCCCAGGTTTCCCAGGAGATCGCAGCCAATGCAACCTCAGTCAGCGAACTTAATCGCATGACCCGCGACACTTCGGCACAAACCGCCGACAGTGCCGCCGAGTTGCAGCAGCTGTCCGATAACCTGGACAAACAGGTGGCCTACTTCAGCTAGGCCCCAGGGAAAGAGAGAGAAGCAAGGGGAGCTGTGCTCCCCTTTTTCCTGCCTGTCAGGCAGCAGCTGTGCGAGCCGCTAGCGGCTGGTCGCAGGCAGTGGCGAGGGCACAGTGTCCGCCACCAGCTGCTGCCGCCTCTCCCGCCAGGGGGAGCCGGAGGTCAGGCTGAGGCCGGCCTCGGTGCGCACCAGCCCCAGATACTCATAGGAGCGGCTGAGATCCGGAAAGCCGGTCTGAGGCATCATGCTCGACCTGGTGTCGGCAAACAAAGTGGTGCCGCTGAGACGATCGAACGCCTGCACCAGGGTGTCCACCGTCCAGTGACGGTTTTGCTGACGGCAGCAGGCCACAAACTCGCTCAACACCTGAGTCAAAGACCCTTTACCCGTGCGCCTGAGTTCGGTATCCACCGCCAGGAAGTAGGCGGCGCCGCTCCAGTACACCCGCCGGTAGGCGTGGCGACGCCACATCTCCCGGGACAGGGTTTCCAGAGCGACACCGCCATGACCATCATCGTCAATACCGCGCCGAAACCCCCGATCCAGTCGCTTGATCGCTTCATCGGCGGACAGAATGCCCGCCCTGGCCATCAGCAGATACTGCAGATAGCTGGCCAACCCTTCACTGAACCAGGGTTGGTCATTGCCGGGAAAGGGGATCAGCAGATGGCTGAACTCGTGCATGGCGGTCCAGTCGCCCCGCAAGGAATTGAGGGGAAGACGGTAATCCACGTAGAAACGGATCCCCTCGCGCTCCCCCCGGTCTATCTGGGCCCAGGGCACCGCCCCCTTGCCACGGCCTCCGTCATACACCCGGATGCGGGCACAGGGAACCGGATGCTGGCCGGCCAGATCCGCCACCGCCTCTGCCGCCTCTCCCAGCCAGCGGTCAAGCTTGGCCCGCTCCCCACTGGGAATGCGCCGATCAAACTCGAAGCTGGGGCTCTGGCAGCCGGCTCCCGCCTGCCAGGCCCACAGCCACAAAGAAACCATTAAGAGTTTCAGCCAGTTCATTTTTGCCTCCCTGCGCCCGGTCCCCAGATAACTTCTAACTCATATACGGGAATTGAGTTAGACTAGATGGGCATAACCTCCTAACAATGACTACAAAGAGATTATGCCTATGACCCTGGCCACCGATTTTCTCCACGCCCTGCCCAAAGTCGAACTCCACATGCACATCGAAGGCTCTCTCGAGCCCGAGCTGATGTTTCGGCTGGCACAACGCAACAACATCACCCTGCCCTACGACTCCGTGGATGCCCTCCGCCAGGCGTACGACTTCAGCAACCTGCAATCCTTTCTGGACCTCTACTACCAGGGCGCCAATGTCCTGCAGACCGAACAGGACTTTTTTGACCTCACCTGGGCCTACCTGCAGCGCTGCCGCGAGCAGAACGTTGAGCACGTCGAGATCTTCTTCGACCCTCAGACCCACACCGATCGCGGCATCCCCTTCGAAACGGTGATCAACGGACTGACCCGGGCCCTGGACCAGGGGCAACAGCAGTTGGGGATCAGCCACGGCCTGATTCTCTGTTTCCTGCGTCATCTCAGCGAGGAATCCGCCCTTCAGACCCTGGAGCAGGCCAAGCCCTTCAGGGAGAAGATCCTAGGCATCGGCCTGGACTCCTCCGAGTTGGGTCATCCGCCGGAGAAGTTCCAGCGAGCCTTCGCCGCTGCCGAAGCTCAGGGGTACAAACTGGTGGCCCATGCTGGTGAGGAGGGGCCGGCGGAATACATCTGGCAGGCATTGGAACTGCTCAAGGTGCAACGCATCGACCATGGGGTGGCCTGCCTGCAGGATCCTGAGCTGGTGGCCCACCTGGCGGAGCATCAGATCCCGCTGACGGTGTGCCCCAACTCCAACGTCCGCCTGCGGGTGTTCGACACCATGGCAGATCACAACCTGAAGACCCTGCTGGACAAGGATCTGAAAGTCACACTGAACTCGGACGATCCGGCGTATTTTGGTGGTTATATGCTGGAAAATTACGTGAACGTGCAAAATGCTCTGAATCTGAGCAAGGAGCAGTGGCTGAAGTTGAGCGCCAACGCCATCGACGCCAGCTTTGCCTCGGACGCCCGTAAGGCCCAGCTTTACCAACAACTGATGGAGCTGTTCTGATCTTCAGGCAGTAAAAAGCCCAGCCAATCGGCTGGGCTTGCTGTATCAGGCACTGCGTCCGCGGTAGGCTGCCAGCATCCAACTCTCCTTCTCCTGCTGGGACAGGTAGTCGCTCATCAGCGAGGCAGTCCCTTCATCCCCCAATTCGCCGGCGGACTCCAGGATGGCACGCTGCTTGGCGATCAACACCTTGTAGCCGTCGAGCAGCAGGTCGATGCCTTCACTGCCGCTGCTCACCTGCACCGCTTCGCGGATCTCGCTGTGTTGCAGGTAATCGGAAAACGCGTGCAGAGGCTGATGCCCCAGGGTCAGGACCCGTTCGGCGATCTCGTCCACCTTCTCCAGCAGGACGTTGTAGATCTCCTCAAACTTGGTGTGCAACTCAAAGAAATCGGCCCCTTTGATGTTCCAATGGAAACCGCGGACGTTCATGTAAAGAATCTGGTAGTTGGCCAGCAGGTCGTTCAGTTGACCGGCCAGTTGCTCGGCACCCTGGCTGTTCAGCCCAATCAGGTTGGTGTTGTTCATGGCTATCCCCTTATCTCAATTTTGGGCCACGCTGTGTGGCGATTGAGTTCAGATTAACCCTGCACCATTAACGAATAAAGCGAACAATAGCCATTGACGCAATCTGTTTTATGAATCACCGGAGGTATTGGTGGCGAGAGTGCGGCATCGCTGGGTAATTTCCGGTCGGCAGGAACCGCAGCCGGTGCCGGCGCCACAGGCATTGGCCACCTCATCGGCGCTGGTCGCACCGGCCAGGATCACCTCGTCCACATCCTGCTGAGTCAATCTCAGGCAACAGCAGAGCAGGGTTGGGGGAGTGGGCTGAGTCATCGCAATCTTCACCTTTTCAATAGGATGGCCGCGCCAAAACAGGGCACTGTGCGCCAATGCCGCGCAGTATAGCAGCTGGTCATCTCGATTCTGCTCAGACCAAAATCTCAGATTTATCTACATAAGACTCTGATTATCAAACAAATACTTAATTAGGCTTTGATGTTTCAATGACCCGGCCCCCTTCTTGCTGTGTCATGGCAGGGTCATGACGACCCGCTATTGTGACGGGAAACGAGGGAGGTGCTTATGAGCCGTTATTGCACAGACTGGCAGGATATCTGTGCCCTGTCGGAACTCAATCCGGGTGAGGGAGTGTGCGCCCTGGTGCAGGATCAGCAGTTGGCGCTGTTTCTGTTGCGTTCAGGCCAGCTGTTTGCCCTGGACAATCACGATCCCCTGGGCAAAGCCAACTCGGTCTTTCGTGCCCGGGTCGACGAAGAGTCCCGTACCCTGGCCCTGGAGGCCGCCGGCCAGCGGCGGCGCTACTGTCTGCACAGCGGTCGCAACCTGGAGCAGCAGGAGATCTCCCTGGCCACCTTTCCGGTGAGGGTGAAGAACAATCGGGTGCAGCTGGCACTGGAGTAAAAAAAGAGGGCCATCAGGCCCTCAAGGAAATCGATAAGATAAGGTCGTGAAACTGGAGACTCTGGTCCTTGGTGCTGTGGGCCATTGATTACAGCTTACTCGGCCCCTTCTTGGTCGTATAACGCACTCTTACTATTGCACTAATCGACTTTGCCGCTTTGAATCCCGCTCCGGTTTTTCCCGTGCTTCTGTCGGTGTTGTCAGGGCGAGAATCGGGCAAAAAAAGAGGGCCAACAGGCCCTCAAAAAAACGATATGAGATGATGATGAAACTCGGTACTCTGGGCCTTGGTGCTGTGGGCCATTGGTTACAGACTACCCAGTCCTCCCCTTCTCGTATAACGGAGTGTGGCTATCGGCCTAATCGGCTTTATCGTTTTGAATGTCGCTTCATGATTTTTTCTGGCGCTCAGGATGGGGCAGGATCACACTTTCTCCTGCCACAGGGTCTCACCGGCCACCCACGTGCGGCTCACCTTCATCCCTGGCCCCAACAGCGCCATGTTGGCCAGTGCGCCGGGCTTAAGGTGTCCCAGTACCTCCTCCATCCCCAGGGCGCGGGCGGGATTGGCCGACGCCATGCGCAGTGCCTGGCCCGGAGCCACTCCCAGGCCATCGATGGCATTAAGCACCGCCTGGTTCATATCCAGCACCGAGCCCGCCAACTGGCCATCCGGCCCCTCCAGCCGGCAATGGTGACGGGTGACCTGACGCCCCACCAGCTCAAAACTCTGCTGATCGCTGCCCACCGGCGGCATGGCATCGGTCACCAGCATCAGGTTGTCCTGCCCTTTGCACTTCAGCGCCAGACGGGCCGCGCGGTAGTCCATATGATGGCCATCGAGGATGATCCCCGCCATGCTGTATTCATCCAGCAGAGCACTGCCCACCATGCCCGGCGCCCTGGACGCCAGGGGCGACATGGCATTGAACAGATGGGTAAAGCCGACGGCGCCGGCGGCCAGGGCAGCGTCCACCTCGTCGGCGCTGGCGTTGGAGTGACCCAGGAAGACGATCATCCCCAGTGACACCAGGGTACGGATCTCCGCTTCTGACACCACATCCGGCGCCAGGGTGATCATCTTCACCCCCAGGTCGTCCCGTGCATAAAGCTGCCACTCCGCCTCACCGATGGGACGCATATGCTCGGTGTTGTGCACGCCCCCTTTGGACGGGGCCAGATGCGGCCCTTCGAAGTGAATCCCCAGGATGCCGTAGGGGGAACTCTGCCTAGCCCTGGCCACCGCGTCTGCGGCCCGGGTCATGCTGGCCAGGTCATCGGTGATCACCGTCGGCAGCATCGCCGAGGTACCAAACCGGGCATGAGCCTTCAGCACCTCCAGCACCTGATCCGCGTCGGCGGCGTCGTTGATCAGCACGCCGCCGCCGCCATTGACCTGAAGATCCACAAAGCCCGGCGCCAGGATGCCGGTCAGCTTCTCATCCCAGCGGTTGCGCTCCTTGTCGATGCCGGCCACACGGCCATTCTCTACAGTGAGTACCACGTTCTTAAACATCTGCTGGCCGTCGAACATCTGGCTGACCAGATAGCGTTTGCTCATTCCTCTCCCTCCTTCAGGGGCATAAGACCGGATGCCTGGGCCTGGCCCATCAGCACCGCGGCCAGTGAATCGTAACTCGTCCCCCGTCCGGGGCGGTCCAGGTGATAGGCAAAACTGGCCAGGCCCCAGTGGCACCAGGGGCTGACCTGTGAAAACTCGTAGGGGGCTCGCAGGCTCAGGTGGACCACCGACTGGCCCCAGGTTCTGGCCTGCGTCAGCAAACGCACCAGCCGCTCAGGCTGGTGGGCCTGAATCAGTGCCTGTTCACTCAGCGCCGACACATCCTCCATGCCCCCCAACTCGGCGGCGCTCTGGCGGGGCGAGATAAAGCCACTGACCACCAACTCCGCCCGCTCCATCGCCCTGTGAAGTTCCGCGTCCGGCTGAAGCAGGCTGACGCAGCTAATCTCAAGTTCGGGCTTAAGCTCCCTCAGGGCGGCGGCCAGGGCCTGGGCCTTGTCCAGATCGGGCATCATCAACAACCAGTGGCGATGTTCAGCGGCCGGCCTGGGCAGGGTGTTGGGGCACAGCTGGGTAACAGCCGCGGTCGCCAGCTTGCGCTCCAGGGCGCGGTGGGCATCACAGCCGAGCACCTCTGGGGAGGGCAGAGCGCCCAAGGTCAGCTGCCGCTTCAGGTCGGCGATCCGCGCCAGGGAGCGCTGCCACTCATCCGGGTCCAGCTGGCCGCTGTCCATCGCCCCGGCCACAGCGTCAATCAGGGTATCGAGCTTGGTCAAATCCGCCTCACAGCGAATGCGCACCGGCATCAGGGCAATGTCCACTCCGGCGGCAAAGGTGTGGATCACCGCCTGGGTCAGTGGCAACCAGCCGCTGATGCCCGCCATATCCAGGGCATCGGTGATCACCACCCCGCGGTATCCCATCTCCTGGCGCAGCAGGCCGGTGATGATCTTGCGGGAGAGGGTGGCCGGCACCAGGTGCTGCCGACCGTCCAAGCCGGTCAGGGTGGTGTCATCCAGGGCAGGAAACTGAATGTGGGCGGTCATCACCATGGCGGGCTGAACCTGCCTGAGGATGGTGCGGTAGGGAGCCAGCTCCACCCTGTCCAGGTGGGCTCGGTCGTGATCCACTCGGGGCAGGCCGGTGTGGCTGTCACTGTGGGTATCCCCATGGCCTGGGAAGTGCTTGAGGGTGGCCAGAACGCCCCCTGCGGCCAGACCCTGGGCCTGAGCCAGCCCCAGTCGGGCCACCAGATGAGGGTCATCTCCATAGGCACGCACGTTGATCACCGGGTTGTGCGGGTTGTTGTTCACGTCGATGCAGGGCGCGTGATTGACATTGATCCCCAGGGCCGACAACTCCCGGCCCATGGCGACGGCCACCTCGTTGGCCAGCTCAGGGTAAACGGATGACGCCGCCCCCAGGGCCATGTTGCCGGCAAAGGCGGTGGTGTGCGCCTTGGGGGTGCGACACACCCGTCCCCCCTCCTGGTCCACGGAGATCAGCAAAGGGTTGCCAAGGGGAGAGCGCGCCGCCGCCTGTTGCAGCTGCGAGGTCAGGGCGCGAATCTGCTGCGGATGCTGCAGGTTTTCGGAAAACAGGATCACCCCACCCAGGCCATGACGGGCGATCCAGTCGGCCACCGCTTTCGGCAACCGGGTCATTGGGGTGCGCGAGGCGGACGAATCGCCAAAATAGCGCAGGTCGATCATCAACTTCTGGGCGATCTGTTGTTTCAGCTTCATCACAAAGTGGCCGGCTCCATAGATTGAGCTAGAGTCACACCAGCACCGGCCCCAATCAAGAGGAATTGGCCACAGCCATGGATGTGCTCCCGTTTTCCTGCCCCAAACGGGTGATTTATCCACCCATTCATGGTAATTTACGCCGCCTCAGAATCAGGTGGCCGGCCCTTGCTTCTTGCCGCCACTGTCACTAGAACTTAGACACCGGTTTCCCCCGACCCTGCTTTGCAGAGGCGGCGGCCCGGTTTTAACTTTTTTTCAGGGTGGAATAAGCCATGACCCGTCGTGGAAACCTATTCATTGTATCGGCCCCCAGTGGTGCAGGTAAGTCGTCTCTCATCGGCGCCCTGCTCAAGGACAAGCCTGCGGACATGCAGGTGTCGGTCTCTCACACCACCCGAGCCCCCCGTCCCGGCGAAAGCGACGGCGTGCACTACCACTTCGTCGATAAGGAAGCGTTCAAGGCGCTGATCGATCAGGGCGCGTTTTTCGAGTGGGCAGAAGTATTCGGCAACTATTACGGCACTTCCCGCGTCACCATCGAGCAGACCCTGGATAAAGGGATCGACGTCTTTCTGGACATCGACTGGCAGGGCGCCCGTCAGGTGAAGGCTCTGATGCCCGAGGCGATCGGCATCTTCATTCTGCCCCCCTCGCGGCAGGAGCTGGAGCGCCGGCTCAACAGCCGCGGCCAGGACAGCGCCGACACCATCGCCGCCCGCATGGCGGATGCGGTGGATGAGATGAGTCACTATGATGAGTACGACTACCTGATCGTCAACGAAGATTTCGACACAGCACTGGCGGATCTCTCTGCCATTGTTTTGGCCAACCGACTGCATCTGGCTGGGCAAAAAACTGTCCACGGTGATATGCTAGATGATCTGTTGGCAGGCTAGTCAACTTCATGTACACTTTTGCGTCATTTTTTTAAGCTCAAACACAGGAGTTCCTTTTCATGGCACGCGTAACTGTTGAAGACGCCGTAGATAAGATTGGCAACCGTTTTGACCTGATCCTGGTCGCCTCTCGCCGTGCGCGTCAGCTGTCTGTAAACGGCAAGGAACCGCTGGTCGAGGAGCAGAACGATAAGCCCACTGTGATCGCCCTGCGCGAAATCGAAGCGGGTCTGATCGATGCCAAGACTCTGGATGAGCAAGAGCTGCAAGCTCAGCGCGAGCAGGAAGCGGCCGAGCTGGCTGCGGTAGCTGCCATCGCTGAAGGACGCACTCTGTAATTCCAGCACCGGGGGTCGTCGTTGTATCTGTTTGAAAGCCTGAGGGAACTGGTATCCAGCTATCTGGATCCTGAGCAGGTCGAGAATCTCACTCGAGCGTATATCACCGCCAGAGATGCCCATGATGGGCAAACCCGATCCAGCGGCGAGCCCTACATTACCCACCCGGTTGCGGTCACCCGCATCCTGGCGGAGATGCGTCTCGACTACGAGACCCTGGCCGCTGCCCTGATGCATGACGTCATCGAGGACACCGAGCTCACCAAAGAGGATCTGGCCGAACAGTTTGGCCCCTCGGTGGCTGAGCTGGTGGAGGGCGTCTCCAAGCTCGATAAGCTTAAGTTCCGCGACAAGAAGGAAGCCCAGGCGGAGAACTTCCGCAAGATGGTCCTGGCCATGGTGCAGGACATCCGGGTCATCCTGATAAAGCTCGCCGATCGCACCCACAATATGCGTACCCTGGGCTCTCTGCGCCCGGATAAGCGCCGTCGTATCGCCAGGGAAACCCTGGAGATCTACGCCCCCATCGCCAACCGTCTTGGTATCCACAACATCAAGAACGAGCTGGAAGACCTGGGCTTCTCCGCCCTCTACCCCATGCGCCATCGGGTACTGCGCGACACCCTGCAGGCCGCCAGCGGCAACCGCAAGGCGATCATGAACTCCATCCGCGAGGCGATCCTTGGTCGGCTGGATGAGGTGACCATCGAGGGTGAGGTCTATGGGCGGGAGAAAAACCTTTACTCCATCTACAACAAGATGGCGAATAAAGAGCTCCAGTTCCAAGAGGTGATGGACATCTACGCCTTTAGGGTGATCGTCAAAGACATCGACACCTGTTACCGGGTGCTCGGCGCCATGCACACCCTGTACAAACCGCGGCTGGATCGCTTCAAGGATTACATCGCCATCCCCAAGGCCAACGGCTACCAGAGCCTGCACACCTCCCTCTATGGCCCCCACGGGGTGCCGGTTGAGGTGCAGATCCGCACCGAAGACATGGATCAGATGGCCGACAAGGGTGTCGCCGCCCACTGGCTCTACAAGGGCGACGCCGAAGCCAACGCCACCACCGCCCAGGTTCGGGCGCGCAAATGGATGCAAAGTCTGCTGGAACTGCAGCAAAGTGCCGGCAACTCCTTCGAATTCATCGAAAACGTTAAGACCGATCTCTTCCCCGATGAGATCTACGTTTTCACCCCCACCGGCAAGATTCTGGAGCTGCCCCTGGGCGCCACGCCGGTGGACTTTGCCTATGCGGTGCACACCGATGTGGGCAATGGCGCCGTCGGCGCCAAGGTCAATCGTCACGCCTACCCTCTGAGCCAGCCACTGAAATCTGGCCAAACCGTGGAGATCATCACCGCACCGGGCGCCCGTCCCAACGCCGCCTGGCTGAACTTCGTGGTGACCGCCAAGGCCAGGGCCAAGATTCGTCACGTACTGAAGAATCTGCAGGACAGAGACGCCACCGCACTGGGCAAACGTCTGCTCAATCACGCCCTGGGCGACCTCACCCTGGAGGACATCTCCGCCGAGCGCATCGACCAGGTGGTGGCGGAATACCGCCACGACGAGTTCAATGGTCTGCTGGCTGACATCGGCCTGGGCAACGCCATGAGCCTGGTGGTCGCCCAGAAGCTCAAGGGCGAGCTGGAGTCCACCGAGGGCCGCGACAAGCTGCCGATTCGAGGCGCCGAGGGCGTACTGCTCTCCTTCGCCAAGTGCTGTCGACCCATTCCCGGCGACGACATCGTGGCCCACGTCAGCCCCGGCAAAGGGCTGGTGGTACACAGAGACACCTGCAGCAACATCCGTCGCGCCCGGGAAGTGGAGTCGGAAAAGTTCCTCAACGTGGAGTGGGATCAGGACAACCGGGAGGAGTACCTCACCGGCCTGAGGATGGACATCATCAACCATCAGGGGATCCTGGCCAAGCTCACCTCCATCATTGCGGCCTGCGACGCAAATATTCATAATCTCAACACCGAGGAGAAGGAGGGGCGGGTCTACACCATCACCCTGACGCTCACGGTGAAGAACCGGGTACACCTGGCCAATGTGATGCGTAAACTGCGGGTTCAGCCTGAAGTACTGAAGGTTGCACGCAGCCGTAACTGACAAACTCTGTGGGGACACCATGACCGACAAGCTCGTTATTGCCACCGACAAAGCACCTGCCGCCATCGGCACCTACTCCCAGGCCATCCGCGCCGGGGACACCGTCTACATCTCCGGCCAGATCCCTCTGGTCCCAGAAACCATGGAGATGGTGGGCGACGACTTCGATTCTCAGGTGGTCCAGGTGTTCGACAACCTGAAGGCGGTCTGCGAAGCCGCCGGCGGTGACCTGCAGAAGCTGGTGAAGCTGAACATCTACATGCTGGACCTGGCCAACTTCGCCAAGGTCAACGAGGTGATGGGCCAGTACATTCAACAGCCCTACCCCGCCCGTGCCGCCATCGGCGTCAAGGAGCTGCCCAAAGGCTCCCTGGTGGAGATGGATGCGGTGATGGTGCTCTAAACCAGATCCACACAGACCTATACTTTCGGGGGCGCATGGGCGCCCCCGGCTTCGTTTCTAACCTTAAGGAATCCCCATGAGCCCCGAACGCTTAGCTCGAATCAACGCCATGCTGGACAAGCGCCAGCCGGACCTGACCATCTGCATGGAGGAGGTCCACAAGCCGCACAACCTGGCGGCCATGGTGCGCACGGCCGATGCCGTCGGGGTTCACCAGGTGCACGCCATCTGGACTGATCAGAAAACCAAGCTCTCCGGCGGCACCGCCACCGGCAGTCAGAACTGGGTAGGCCTGAAGTCCCACGAATCGATCACCGACGCCATCCAGGCACTGCGCGAGCAGGGGATGCAGATCATCGCCACCAACCTGTCCGATACCGCCGTGGATTTCCGCGAGATCGACTACACCAAGCCCACCGCCATTCTGATGGGGCAGGAGAAGACCGGCATCACCCAGGAAGCCCTGGCCCTGGCGGATCAGGATGTGATCATCCCCATGGTGGGCATGGTGCAATCTTTGAACGTCTCCGTGGCCACCGCCCTGATGCTTTATGAGGCCCAGCGCCAGCGCCAGGAAGCGGGCATGTATGACAAGCGCACCCTGGACGACAGTGAGTGCCAGCGCCTGCTGTTTGAAGGCGGCCACCCCATCTTCGCCAAGATCTGCCGTCAGAAAGGGATCCCCTATCCCCGTGTCGATGACGAGGGCCAGATCGACGCCCCCGACGAGTGGTGGCAGAAGATCCAGATGACCAAGGATTCCTGGGAACACCTGGACGACTGATTCACCCATGCCGGAGCCGGGGGCGCACTGAGCGCCCTTCGGCCCACCCTGCTTCAACCCTCGCTCCTCCCACCGTCTCCCCCCGTCCCCTGCTCATTTTTTGCCCGGCCAAGGCCGCCGGCAGCAACTTCATCTCACTGGTGCAGGTAAACGGCAAAAAACAGGGTTACCCGCGGGCTACTGGTTCACCACCAAACGAACTCTCTGTTTATTCGCCCCTTTGTCGACGGAGATCACACAAATCCCGACTATCGCGACACCTTTACAGGTCGCCTCTGCCCACAAAGGCACAGAGATCGCACAAAAGGCGCTTTAAAAATGACCGTTTCCTGCTATTTTCAAGTGGTTAGACCGGTTTTTCGTATTCCGCCAGGAGAGCGGAATCCATAATCCCCACCAGGCGCGTGGCACAAAAAATACAGAAGAGGGACATCTGATGGCTGAAAGTTTCAAGACTCCGGTAGAGCTGCTGGATGAATGGGCCAGGGTACAGGGCGACAAGATCTATCTGCGCCAACCCAAACAGCGGACACTGCACGATTACTCCTGGTGCCAGGTCCACCAGATGGCCCACCGCCTGGCCGGCGCCCTGCACAAACTGGGGTTTGAAAAAGGGGATAAGATCGCCATCCTCTCGAAGAACTGCGCCGAGTGGTTCATCACCGACCTGGCGCTGATGGTGGGCGGCTTCATCAGTGTGCCCATCTATCCCACCGCCAACGTGGACACCATCAGCTACGTGCTCGATCACTCTGAAGCCAAGGGCATCCTGGTGGGCAAGCTGGACGATGGCCCTGAGCAGGAACCCGCCATCCCCGCCCACATCATCCGCATGGGCATGGGCTACGACGGCATCACCACCCAGTACCACTGGCAGCAACTGCTGGAGATGGCCGACCCGGTGGAGACCCACTACCCGGACGCCGACGAGGTGATGACCGTCATCTACACCTCAGGTTCCACCGGCAACCCCAAGGGTGCAGTGATGACCTTTGGCGCCTTCAGTTGGGCCGCAGACCGCCTCACCAAACACCTGGGCGGCACCCCCAAGGACAGGGTGATCTCCTACCTGCCCCTGGCGCACATCACCGAGCGGGCCTACATCTTCGGCAGCTCCATCGCCGGCGGCGGCACCGTCTACTTCGCTGAAAGTCTGGACACCTTCGTGGAGGATGTGCAGGTGGCCAACCCAGACTTCTTCCTGTCGGTGCCCAGGCTATGGACCCTGTTCCAGAAGAACATCATCGCCAAGGTGGGAGAGAGCAAGCTCAACCTGCTGTTGAACATCCCCATCCTCAACGCCTTCATTGCCCGCAAGATCCGCAAGCAGTTGGGGCTGAACAACGCCCGCATCCTGGGCTGCGGCTCGGCCCCGGTCTCCCCCTCCCTGCTGCACTGGTATCGCCGCATCGGCATGGACATCACCGAAGCCTGGGGCATGACGGAAAACGGCGCCTACGCCACCCTCAACTTCCCCTATAAGGCCGACAAGATCGGCAGTGTCGGCGCCCCAGGCATCGACTGTGAAGTGAAGATCGGCGACGACAACGAGCTGCTGTTCAAGAGCCCGGGCCTGTTCCGGGAGTACTACAAGCAGCCGGAAGCCACCGCCGAAGCCTTCGATGACGACGGCTATTTCCGCACCGGCGACCAGGCGGAGGTGGATGAAGACGGCTACGTCACCATCACCGGCCGGGTGAAGGACAACTTCAAGACC
Source organism: Ferrimonas sp. YFM (assembly GCF_030296015.1). Taxonomy (NCBI): domain Bacteria; kingdom Pseudomonadati; phylum Pseudomonadota; class Gammaproteobacteria; order Alteromonadales; family Ferrimonadaceae; genus Ferrimonas; species Ferrimonas sp. YFM. Next base: position 113,453 of record NZ_AP027368.1, on the reverse strand, counting down.
GCCAAAGGCAAGTTTGTTGCCCCTGTGCCTCTGGAGCGTAAGCTGGCTCAGGAGAGCCGCATCGAACTGCTCTGCGTCATCGGCTCGGGCCAGCCCTACCCAGTTGCCTTGGTGCAGCTGTCGGAAGCGGCCCGCGCGGAAACCCGCACCGAGGTGGAGATCGCCCTGCGCAGCATCTGTCGTCAGGTCAGCGGCACCATGGAGAGCCACTCTACCCTGGGCGGCATATTGGTGGTGGACGAGCCCTGGACAGTGGAAAACGACGTCCTCACCCCCACCCTGAAGATCAAACGCCACGTACTGGAGAAGCGCTACGGCCCGATGATCGGCCATATGCGTGACGATATGGTGGTGTGGGAAGACCAGCTCTCCAAGGCCGCCAAGGCCAGCTAATCAGTACCGAAAAACTCGGGGGCCCCAAGGGCCCCCGAACCATAAGGGGCTGATTCCCGTAGGCAGGACTGCTATTATCTGATCATATTTACAGTAGTTGTGGATAACAGAGTGACGGATCTGGCGGCTCTGCCCATCACCTCCCTCAAGGGTGTCGGCAGCAAAGTAGCAGAGAAATTGGCCAAAATTGGCATCGAATCGGTTCAGGACCTGCTGTTCCATTTGCCCCTGCGCTACGAAGACCGCACCCGGCTGTGGGCCATCGCCGAACTGATGCCCGGCATCCACGGCACAGTTGAAGGAGAGATCCTCTCCAGCAAGGTCACCTACGGCCGCAAACGGATGATGACCGTTAAGATGATGGACGCCAGTGGCAGCCTCACCCTGAGGTTCTTCAACTTTGCCATGGCCCAGAAAAACACCCTGCAAAACGGCAAGCGTATCCGCGCCTTCGGAGAGATCCGCCGCGGCCTCCACGGGCTGGAGATCATCCACCCCGAATACAGCCTGCCCGGCGAGAGCAATGGCCTGGAGCTGGAGGAGCGTCTCACCCCCATCTACCCCACCACCGAAGGCCTGAAGCAGCTGAGCCTGCGCAAACTGGCCGAGCAGGCGGTGGACAAGCTGCGCAGTGCCAGGGTCCCCGAGCTGTTGCCCGACGGGCTCTACGATCAGCAGATGAGTATGGAGCAGGCCCTGGAGTACGTGCACCGCCCTCCGGCAGATGCGGATGTGGAGCTGCTGGCGGAAGGACAGCACCCGACGCAGCAGCGACTGGCCATGGAGGAACTGCTGGCACAGAACCTCTCCATGCTGCAGCTGCGCCAGAGCGCCGACGAACACAGTGCCCTGCCCCTGACCATGGACACCGCCCTGGAGAACGACTTCCTGGCCCGGCTCCCCTTCGAGCCCACCGGTGCCCAGAAGCGGGTGGTGGCCGAGATCCGCACCGACCTGGCCGCCAGTCAGCCGATGATGCGCCTGGTTCAGGGAGACGTAGGCTCAGGCAAGACCCTGGTGGCAGCCCTGGCGGCGCTCACCGCCCTGAGTCAGGGGCGTCAGGTCGCCCTGATGGCCCCCACCGAACTGCTGGCCGAGCAGCATGCCCTGGCCTTTGCCAACTGGTTGGAACCCCTGGGGTATCCGGTCGCCTGGCTGGCCGGTAAGCTCAAGGGTAAGGCCCGGGAGCAGACCCTGGCCCACGTGGCCGACGGCACCGCCAAGATGATTGTCGGCACCCATGCCATCTTCCAGGATCAGGTCAGCTTCGACCACCTGGCGCTGATCATCATCGATGAACAGCACAGGTTCGGGGTGCATCAGCGGCTGGAGCTGAGGGAGAAGGGCCTCAAAGAGGGCAACTATCCCCATCAACTGATCATGACCGCCACCCCCATCCCCCGGACTCTGGCGATGACCGCCTATGCAGACCTGGACACCTCGGTCATCGACGAACTGCCCCCGGGGCGGACGCCGGTCACCACGGTGGCCATCGGCGACAACCGCCGCCACGAAGTGGTGGAGCGGGTGCGTCAGGCCTGCAAGGAGCAGGGCAGACAGGCCTACTGGGTCTGCACCCTAATCGACGAATCCGAGGTGCTGCAGTGCCAGGCCGCCGAGGACACTGCCGTTGAGCTAGGGGAACAACTGTCTGATTTACAGGTCGGATTGGTACATGGCCGGATGAAATCGGCAGAGAAACAGCAGGTGATGGATAGGTTCAAGTCCGGTGACCTGGATCTGCTGGTGGCCACCACGGTAATCGAGGTCGGGGTGGATGTGCCCAACGCCAGCCTGATGATCATTGAAAACCCGGAGCGACTGGGCCTGGCCCAGTTGCACCAGCTCAGAGGCCGGGTCGGCCGGGGCAGCACCGCCAGCCACTGTGTGCTGCTCTACCATCCGCCCCTGTCCAAAACTGCCCAGGCCCGCATCGGCGTGCTTCGGGAAAGCAATGACGGCTTCGTCATCGCTCAGCGGGATCTGGAGATTCGCGGCCCCGGCGAGGTGCTGGGCACCAAGCAGACCGGCTTGGCGGATCTTAAGATTGCCGACCTGGTTCGGGATGGCGCCCTCATCCCCCAGGTGAAGCGATTGGCGGAACACCTGATGCGGAAACACCCCCAAAGTGTGCAGCCGCTTATAGATAGGTGGTTAAAAGGGCGGGAGATTTACAGCCAAGCCTAGGGCCTGTTGACCCTTGGCAAAGTCATTTGCGCCAACGTCGAAGAGACTCATAGCCCAAGCGCTGAGAGTGAACGTCGCGCTGGCCAGAAACAAGCGATGAGTTGGCGCCCTGCGGGGCCGGACTAATGACCCTCACTCAGCGTCGTTCGATCTGGACGTAGAACCACTATGCCTGCAATCGAACTCCTTGATTGAATGTCATTATTCTCGGCCAACTAAACACCACCAAAGTTCAACAGACCCTAGACAGCCCGGGCTAATTTTGCACAATGGAAGTCCGGGTCGGCACAGGAGTAGAGAGACCAGATGAATTCCAACGAACGCGATACCTCCAGTTCCAGCAGCAACACCCTCATGATGGGGGCGGTGGCGCTGGTGATCCTGCTCAGCGTCGGCGCCTGGGTGTACCTGGCCGGCGAGCCGGAAGCACCTCAGGTCACCGCCGATCCCATTGAGCCGGTGATCGAGCCTGCGGTGGAGGTGCCTGCCGAGCCGCTGCCGACCGAGCCCGTGGTCGAGCCCGAGCCTGAGCCGGAACCCGTGGTCGAGCCCGAGCCCGTTGTGGAGCCCGAACCCCAGCCTGAGCCCGAACCTGAAATCGTCCTGCCCAGCCTGGGAGAGTCCGATGATTTCGCCAAGGGTGAGCTGAATAAACTGGCCGATGGCATGCAGCTGGGCCAGTTCCTGGTCTCCGACAGCCTGGTACGCCGCTTCGTCAGCCTGGTGGACAACCTGGCCGAGGGCAACGTACTGCGCACCCAGGGGCCGTTTAAGAAGCTCACTGAAGAGTTCAAGGCGGTGGACGTCAACGGCCAGCTCTACCTGGATCCCGACGGCTTCCACCGTTTCGATGCCTACACCAGCTTCCTCTACCGTCTGGATGAGCAGGCACTGCGCGACAGCTACCTGTTGATGGAACCGCTGTTTGAGCAGGCCTACGCCGAACTGGGCTACAGCGACGGCTTCCGTGACCGGATGATGGACGCCATCAACCTGATGCTGGCCGCCCCTGAGATGGACACCGCCCTGGCCCTGGAGAGCCACTCGGTGAACTACACCTTCCAGGACGAACAGCTGGAGGAGATGAGCGACGCCGAGAAGCTGATGCTGCGCATGGGTCCGGACAACGCCGGAAAACTCAAGTCCACCCTGCGCCGCTTCAAGGCCGCCATGAACGACTGAGTTGCCCCAGGATCAATAAAGCCCCGCACTGCGGGGCTTTGCTGTTTATAGGGCAGGAAAAAACGACGCCCTCACCCCTTGGGCGGCAACACCGCAAACAGTGCCTCCAGGGTCAGCCCATCCGCCAGCTCAATAGTCAGGGGCACCTTGGCATTGCGCCCCAGGGCCAGCCGCGACAAGTCCAGCTCCTCGGCCCGGACCCAGGCATGGGGGATGTCACGTACCGGCTTGCTGTATTTGACCTCGGCTCGGGCCAGGACAATCTCCCCCTCAACACCCTTGAGCTGCAACTCCAGCCAGACCCGTCCCCAGCCTGTCAGGGTGGCCTGGGTGTAACCGGCACCGGCGAACAGGGTGCCATGAAGATTACAGCCCCGCTCGAAGCTGGCCCGGGTCTCGAATCTCTGGCCGTCGAAGCTCACCCCCTCCACTTGCATAAACTCGGAGACCGGGATGGTCTGATGCCAGGTCTGGGTCAGCCGGGTCACGGCCCCAGGCAAAAGCCTGGCCATGCGGCGGTGACCTATGCTGTCAAACAGGGTGTGCCCCGGCCCCAGATCCCGGTAGCCTCTGGCCTGATAGAAGCCGACCTGGTCTTCTCTGGATTGCAGCTCAATGGCCTCCAGCCCGGTCTCTTGTGCGGCCTGCTCTAGGGCAGCCAGCAGTTTGGCACCCAATCCCTGTCCCTGAGCCCCAGGCTCCACCGCCATAAAGCGTATCTGACCACGCAACGGACTGAGCCGATGCAAACGCCCGGTCGCCACCACCCTGCCCTGCTCATCCACCAGAACCCGATGTATCGCCTCAGCCTCCAGCTCATCCCGCTCACTGCCCTTGGGCTGTCCCGAGGGGGCCCGGAGCAGGCGATATCTCAACTCGAATGCCTGGGACAATTGATCTGGTGTTGGGGCAAGCAGCTTCATCGATGGCCATAACCTGTTTCAGAGCAAATAAGCGGTGAGAATATCACAGTTAAACTGGACACCCTGACCCGACCAAGGCATCTTGGGCGAACCGCGGATTCAAGCCTGTGCCGCGGTGGTCGATATAACTAATAATCTGCCGTCTGTTGGAATTTGTGGGATGACTAAAGAGAACAATCGCCAGGAGTTTCTGGTATTCACCCTGGGCCCTAAACGCGCCTTTGCCATCACGACCCTGAAAGTCAGGGAGATTGTTACTACCCGCCAGTTCAACCAGATTCCGGGAAGCCATCCCTGTGTGGTGGGCACCATGCCTCTGCGCGGCCACACCCTGACGGTGATCGACCTGGCCAGTGCCATCGGCATGAGGCCCGATGACTGCAAGCAGGTGGTGGTCTGTGAGGTTCAGGGCAAATTCTTCGGATTGCTGGTCACCGGCATCGACACCATCCACTACTGCAACAGCGACGATGTGGCCGCCATGCCCACCAAGCTGGGGGATTCCAGCTACAGCTCAGGCGTGATTCGCCGTGAGCATGACCTGGTGCAGGTGCTGGATCTGGAGCGCATCCTCAACGAAACCGTCGGGCTCAACGCCAACAAGCAGGTGGACGACTTTATCCTGACCCCGGAGACTCTGGCAGAGATCCGTGGCCAACGCATCCTGATCTGCGACGATTCCCGCTTCGCCCGCCGTCAGCTGGCCATGGTGCTGGAGCAACATGGCATCGACTATCACAGTGCCCCCAATGGCCGCGCCGCCCTGGAAACTCTGCAGCATCAGGCCAATGTCGGCCAACCCATTCAGATCCTGGTCTCCGACATCGAGATGCCGGAGCTGGACGGCTACCAACTGGCCACCACGGTGCGCGGCGAGGAGTGCCTCAAGGAGACCTACATCATCCTGCACACCTCCCTCAACAGCGATGTCTGCCGCCGCTACACCGAGAACAGCGGTGCCAACGAAGGCCTGTGCAAGTTCGATCCGGAAGCCCTGTTGTCGGCCATCGCCCGGGGCGCCAACCACGACTGAGTCTGGTCAGCACACACAGAAACGCCGCGGAGTCCGCGGCGTTTTTCGTTGTTGCAGCTTGTCGACGCGGCACTAAACCTGCAAGTGGAAGGTCACCGGCCCATCGTTGGTCAGCGACACCTGCATGTCGGCGGCAAACTCGCCGGTCTCCACCTCCATCCCTGTGCTGCGGCAGTAGGCGACAAACTCTTCGTACAGGGCCTTGGCCTGATCCGGCTTGCCGGCGCCGGAGAAGCTGGGGCGCAGTCCCTTGCCGGTATCCGCCGCCAGGGTGAACTGACTCACCACCAGCAGCTTGCCTTCCGCCTGGCGGACATTCAGGTTCATCTTGCCCTCATCGTCACTGAAGATGCGGTACTTCATCACCTTGTCCGCCAGCTTGCGCATCCGCTCGCCGTCGTCCTGTTGCTCTACCCCCAGGAGGACCAGCAATCCCCGGTCGATCTCGCCGGTGATGCGCCCCTCAACTTCCACCTTGGCGGTGGACACCCGCTGCACTAATGCGATCATCTGTTACCTCTTCTGATTCAGCGCATCAGTGTGGCGAAGTGTGCCTGCCAACTCAAGGGACAAGCGGCCACTTGGTCCTAGAGGTCGCCCAGTTTCACCTCTTTGGCCATGGGCTGGGCCTGAGGGAACTGCTGACGCACCAGCGCCAGTCCCTGGTTGGTCCAGGCCATGAACCGGGTCAGTTCCAGCAGGCTGATCTCATCCACGAAAGTGGCAGAACCGCGTACCTCGATGGCTCGGCCCTCCTGACGGACAATGAACTTGGCGAAGTCCAGCTGCTGGTTCAGCTTGCCGATCACCAGCAGCAGCTCAGGGGTCTGAGCCAGATCCGGGTGCAACAGGTAGTACTTGGTGATCACCACCCGATCCAGGCTGTCCGGCAGCATCCTTGGCTGCAGCATAAAGTGGCTGCCGTCATACTCCACCAGCAACCTGTCCGCCGCGGCCCGCTTCACCTGATAGGACTCCGTCTCAAGCGCCGCCAGCAGGGCATCGGTCGCCTGCTCATTGTTCTTGCCGCTCAGGTCGATGCGGTCCTGGGACTGGCCTGTGGCCGCGCACCCTGTCACCAGCATCAACATCACGATCGCCATCCAATGTTTCATCATTTCACGTCCTTTTGTGGTTCGGTCACGGCAAAGAACTCGGGCAGGGAGGCGGTGACCTCGGCTCCCAGCAGGAGGATCATCCAGGAAAGATAGACCCAGACGAAGAGAATGGGAATGACGGCCAGGGCACCATAGATCGCCTCATAGGAGGGGAAGGTAGTGATGTACCAGGCAAAACCCCGCTTGCCCGCCTCAAACAGCAGAGCCGCCACCACGGCGCCGGTCAGGGCATGGTGAAAGCGCACCTGGGCATTGGGCACCAGAGAGTAGATCAACACAAAGGCCAGCACCGACAGCAGGAAGGGCAGTTTGGCCATGAAGAAGGGCACCATCCCGGACAATCCCACATCGGAAAGCAACTTGAGTGACACCAGGTAGGAGGTCATGGCGATGCTGGCCCCCATCAGAATGGGCCCCAGAGTCAGGATCATCCAGTACATGGAGAAGGAGTACACCCAGCGGCGTCGCTGCTGGATGCGCCAGATCTGGTTCAGCGCCTTGTCGATGGCGGAGATCAGCGCCAGGGCCACCACCGCCAGGAACACCACCCCCACGGCGGTCATCCTGGAGGCGTTGGCAACGAACTCGGTCAGATACTGCTGCACCACGCCACTGGCCGTGGGCACGAAGTTGGTGTAGACAAACTGCTCCACCTGCTCCTTCACCCCGACGAAACCGGGAAACGCGGAAAAGATGGACAGCACCACCGCCATCAGGGGCACCAGGGAGAGCAGGGTCATGTAGGCCAGGTAGCCCGAAGTCACCTGCAGGCGATTCTCCATGCTGCGCCGGAACAGAAAGCGAAAATAGGCGGGAATCCGCCGCCAGGGGAAGCTCTGCCACTGCAGCCGCGCCCGGGTGATGATGTTCATAGTAAGCCTAAGTTTTTTCTCTATAAATGGATCATAACACCGGGAACCGACCTGTACAGAGTTCCGTCAGTTGACCCGGGGGTATCCACCCCCTATAGTGCGCCTCTCTTGCCCCCGGAGAGCCCCATGCCCAGCGCACCCAATCAGAACCTCAGCGTTTACTATGCCTTGATGTCGGCCCTGGGGTTCGCCCTGATGTCCGCCTGCGTCAAGCTGGCCAGTGCCCGGGGCATTCCCGTACTGGAGATAGTCGCCGCCCGGGCCCTGGTCTCGGTGCTGCTCAGCTACCTGGATATCCGTCGCAAGGGGCTGGCGCCTTTGGGCAACAACAAACCGCTGCTGCTGGCCCGAGGCGCCACCGGCGCCCTGGCACTGATCTGCGTCTACTACGCCGTCACCACCCTGCCCCTGGCGGAGGCGACCCTGCTGCAGTATCTGCACCCGGTGTTCACCGCCCTGCTGGCCTTCCATTTCCTCGGGGAGCGAATCCATCGCTTTACCCTGATCTGCATCGCCCTCTCCCTGGCGGGACTGAGCGCCATGATGGTGCCTGTATGGTCGGCAACGGACAACGCCCTGCCCCTGCTGAGCATAGGCGCCGGCCTGATGGGCGCCTGCGGCAGCGCCGTGGCCTACATCCTGGTGAAGAAGCTGAGCAAAACCGAGGACAGCTCGGTGATCATCCTCTACTTCCCCATGCTGGCCCTGCCCCTGTCGCTGGTGCTGCTCGGTGACAACCTGGTGATCCCAGACTGGGAGACCCTGGGCCTGCTGCTGCTGGTCGGGGTCTTTACTCAGGTCGGCCAGGTGGGCCTGACCAAGGCGCTGCAGGGTGAAGTGGCCAACCGGGTAGTGGCCTACTCCTATGTGCAGATCCTGTTCTCCATCGCCCTGGGCTGGCTGGTGTTTGCCGAGATCCCCACCCAATGGACCCTGATGGGCGGCGGACTGATCCTGGGCGGCGCCCTGTTCAACCTCCTGGGACGCAATCGCTAACACACTCGCCTTGCTCCAGGTTGCTTGGGTGTTAACATAACTGTCTAAACTACTGAGTTATCAGCACCCTCCCACAGGACGAGGGAAGCAAGGAGGTTTGTATGTCCCAACAGGGTTCCGCCGGCAATGTCATCGCCGCCATCTGCAGTTTCTTCATTCCCGGCCTGGGTCAGCTGGTGCAGGGACGGATACTGCCGGCACTGCTGTTTTTCGTTTTTGTCAGCTCCGGCTACTTCTTCTACTTTTTGGTCATCCCCGCGGTGATCGCCGCCGTGCTGCACCTGTGGTGCATCATCGACGCCGCCCGCTACCGCAGTTAAGGAGCCCTCATGCGTTTTCTTATCCTTGCCCTGGCCCTGATGCTCAGTGGCTGCCAATCCGCCTACTACGCTGCCGCTGAGCAGGTGGGCTACCACAAGCGTGAGATCCTCACCGACCGGGTAGAGAGTGCTCAGGAGAGTCAGAAAGAGGCTCAGGAGCAGTTCAGCTCTGCCCTGGAACAGCTGAAGACTCTGGTGGATTTCGAGGGCGGCGACCTGGAATCTGTGTACGACCAGGTGCGTGGCGAGTACGAAGCGTCAGAGAGTGCCGCCAACGAGGTGTCTGAGCGCATCGATGCCATCGACCATGTGGCCGGAGCCATGTTCGACGAGTGGCAGGATGAGCTGGAGCAGTATCAGTCCTCCTCTCTGCGCCGCAACAGTGAAAAGCAGCTGCGCTCCACCCAGAGGCAATACGACAAGATGCTCAGCAGCATGCGCCGGGCCGAAGCCAAGATGGAGCCGGTACTGGCCCGACTGAAAGACAACGAGCTCTATCTGAAGCACAACCTCAACGCCCGCGCCGTCATTGCCATCGGCAATGAATTCGGCGACCTCAAGCAGGAGATTCAGTCCCTCATAACTGAGATGAATCGTGCTATTGCTGAATCTGACGAGTTCATTCAGACCCTGGGACAATAAAGATTTGGTTTCCATGCCAAACTGTTAAATGGGTCTAAAATCCACACATCAGCCCCTGCTTTAGCGGGCAAGGGCTGAGATACTTATGGCCATCTGAATCCATATGGATGGCCCATGTCCTTTCTCGAGTCCCTGCTTTTGCTCACCGGCTGCACCGTGGCCCTGGGCATTCTCATTACCCTGAGCCGCTCGCTCGGGTTGGTCACCACTGTGCTGACCGCGGGACTGGGACTGCTACTGGCCAGGGATGCCCTGCTGCTGTTGGCGGCATTGTGCTTCCTGATGACTCTGGGCGCCGGCCGCCAGCTGATGCCCAACCGGCGGCCCTCGCGCACCCTGGATCACTTCGACCGATTGCGGCAGATGACCCAGAACGCCTTCGCCGTAGCCATGGTGGTGATCGCCATCCAGTACGGCCTGTACGCCATGCAGATGGAGGCGGGCAGCGTCTGGCTGACCCGGCCCAGTGTGGTGGACATCTACCTGCCGGTCACCGCCGGCATCTCCCTGCGGGCCTGGGTTGAGCAGGGGGTGCTGGACCACCAGCATCCCGCCGCCCTGGTGATGTTCCTGGCACTGATGGCCTCGGCCCTGGTGACCAAGCGCGCCTTCTGCAGCTGGATCTGCGCCGTCGGCTTTATCTCCGAGCTGATCTATCGCCGCGGTCATAAGGCGGTGAAAAGTGGTATCCGCATCCCCAACTGGCTGGACAGCGGCCTGCGTATGACCAAATACGGCGTGCTGATCTGGCTGCTGACCCTGGTGCTGGAGATCCCCTCAATCGAGCTGGCCTCCTACCTGGACAGCGACAAGCACCTGATGGCGGACCTCTCCATGTGGAAGCAGTTCACCCACCCCAATGTGGTGATGATGGTGCTGCTGGCGATGTTGCTGCTGCTGTCGGTGGTCAAGCGCAACGCCTTCTGCCGCTACTTCTGCCCCTATGGCGCCCTGATGGGGGCCCTCTCCCTGCTGAGCCCCTTCAAGATCCGCCGTGACCGCGCCACCTGCCTGAGGGAGAGCGAAGGCAAGGATTGCAGCAAGTGCCACCAGGCCTGCCCCTCTCAAATCCCGGTACACCGTCTGGATACGGTCAACGTGGATGAGTGCCACGCCTGCCATCGCTGTGCCCAGGCCTGCCCACAGAAGGGCGCCCTGACCCTGTCACTGCCGGGGCGATACCTGCCCCTGAAGCCCTCGGTGATCCTGTTCATGCTGCTGATGTTTGTCGCCGTGGTGCCCCTGCTCAGCTACCTGAGCGGCTACTGGCAGAGCAGCACTCCGGAGCAGATTCGCCAGTCCATCCTCCCCCAGCTGGAAACCCTGACCCTGCTGCCCGAGGCGGAGTAATTCCAGGCAAACGCACACCATAAAAAAAGGGCCGCAAATGCGGCCCTTTTTGATCCCTTGAGAGGAATTACTTCTTCGCTTCGCGGGAAGCACGCTTACGATCAGACTCGGTCAGCAGCTTCTTACGGATGCGGATGCTCTCCGGGGTCACTTCCACCAGCTCGTCGTCATCGATGAACTCCAGAGCCTGCTCCAGGGTCATCTTGATGGGCGGAGTCAGAACCTGAGCATCGTCGGTGCCGGAGGCACGGACGTTGGTCAGCTGCTTGCCCTTGAGCACGTTCACGGTCAGGTCGTTGTCACGGCTGTGGATACCCACCACCATGCCTTCGTACACCTCAACACCGTGACCGATCATCAGGCGACCGCGCTCCTGCAGGTTGAACAGGGCGTTGGTCAGGGCCTTACCTGTGGCATTGGCGATCAGTACGCCGTTGATGCGCTGACCGATGTCGCCACCCTTGTGAGGGCCGTACTTGAAGAAGGTGTGGTAGATCAGGCCGGTACCAGAGGTCAGAGTCATGAACTCGGTCTGGAAGCCGATGAGGCCGCGAGAAGGCATGATGAAGTCCATGCGGATACGACCCTTGCCGTCAGGAGCCATGTCGGTCAGCTCAGCCTTACGCAGACCCAGCTTCTCCATGATGCTGCCCTGGTTCTCCTCTTCCACGTCCACGGTCACGGTCTCGTAGGGTTCTTCCAGCACACCGTCAACGGTACGCAGAATCACCTCGGGGCGGGATACCGCCAGCTCGTAACCTTCACGGCGCATGTTCTCGATCAGAACACCCAGGTGCAGTTCACCACGGCCGGAAACACGGAACTTGTCCGGATCATCAGTCTCTTCCACGCGCAGGGCAACGTTGTGCACCAGCTCTTTCTGCAGACGCTCCAGAATGTTACGGGAGGTCACGTACTTACCTTCCTGGCCGGAGAACGGGGAGGTGTTCACCTGGAAGGTCATGGTCACAGTGGGCTCATCCACAGACAGGGCAGGCAGAGCCTCCACTTCGTTGGGGCAGCACACGGTGTCGGAGATCTTCAGCTCACCCAGGCCGGAGATGGCGATGATGTCGCCCGCCTGAGCTTCTTCAACTTCGTGACGCTCCAGACCCAGGTAACCCAGAACCTGGCCAACCTTACCGTTACGGATGGTGCCGTTGGCGCAGTTGATGGTCACCTGCTGACCCACCTTCACCTTACCGCGGCTCACACGGCCAACGCCGATTACGCCAACGTAGGAGTTGTAGTCCAGCTGAGAGATCTGCATCTGGAAGGAACCGTCCACGTCGCCCTGGGGCGCTTCCACCTGCTCGACAATGGTTTCGAACAGAGGAGTCATGTCGGTACCGGTCTCTTCGGCGTCATGGGAGGCCCAGCCGTTCAGAGCGGAGGCGTACACCACTTGGAAGTCCAGCTGCTCATCGGTGGCACCCAGGTTGTCAAACAGGTCGAATACCTGGTCCATCACCCAGTCGGGACGGGCACCTGGTTTGTCGATCTTGTTGATGACCACGATAGGCTTCAGACCCTGGGCAAACGCCTTCTGGGTTACGAAGCGAGTCTGGGGCATGGGGCCCTCTTGAGCGTCCACCAGCAGCAGTACGCTGTCCACCATGGACATTACCCGCTCTACCTCACCACCGAAATCGGCGTGTCCGGGAGTGTCCACGATGTTGATGCGGTAGTCGTTCCACTTGATGGCAGTGTTCTTAGCCAGAATGGTGATACCGCGTTCTTTTTCCAGATCGTTGGAGTCCATCACCCGCTCATCCAGCTCGGTGCGGCTCTCCAGGGTTCCGGACTGCTGCAGCAGCTTGTCTACCAAGGTGGTTTTACCGTGGTCGACGTGCGCAATGATCGCAATATTTCTTAATTTATCCAGCACTGTTCTGCCTGGCTCCATATTAGGTTGCATCAAAAAGGCGGCCATTCTACTCTGTCATCACGCATCAGGACAGTGCTTTTTTTCACCAACGGACGCAAGCCATGGACGCCGCTGCCTTATCCCGGGTGCAATGCACCAAAAATGACCACAACATGCACCATATCGGTGCAACAACGCGTCCTTCCATCCCCCTCATCTGTAACAAACTCTTCATAATCAGCCACTTAATTTTTTGGCACACCTCTGGCATAAGAGGTGACAGAAACTTAGGGGCGCAATCGCCATTTGGAGGTAAATCGGATGTCTGTCGAACACGTATTGGAACTGATTAAAGAAAATGATGTGAAGTTTGTCGATCTGCGCTTCACCGATACCAAGGGTAAAGAGCAACACGTCTCCCTGCCCACCCACCAGGTGGACGAAGATTTCTTCGAAGAGGGCAAGATGTTCGACGGCTCCTCCATCGCCGGCTGGAAGGGGATCAACGAGTCCGACATGGTGCTGATGCCTGACCCTGCCACCGCCATTCTGGACCCCTTCACTGAAGAAGCGACCCTGAACATCCGCTGTGACATCATCGAGCCCACTACCATGCAGGGCTACGATCGTGACCCACGCTCCATCGCAAAGCGTGCCGAAGGCTACATGCGCTCCGCCGGCTTCGCCGACGAAGTGTTCTTCGGTCCTGAGCCTGAGTTCTTCCTGTTTGACGACGTGAAGTTCCACACCGACATGGCCGGCTCCATGTACCGCATCGATGCCGAAGAGGCCAGCTGGAACTCCGCCAAGGATTACGAAGGCGGCAACATGGGTCACCGTCCCGGCGTCAAGGGCGGCTACTTCCCAGTGGCCCCTGTGGACTCCTCCCAGGACCTGCGCTCCGCCATGTGTCTGGTGATGGAAGAGATGGGCCTGACTGTTGAAGCCCACCACCACGAAGTGGCCACTGCCGGTCAGAACGAGATCGCCACCAAGTTCAACACCATCGTTGAAAAGGCTGACGAAATTCAGATCTACAAGTACGTGGTACACAACGTGGCCCACGCCTACGGCAAGTCCGCCACCTTCATGCCCAAGCCTGTGGTTGGCGACAACGGTTCCGGCATGCACTGCCACCAGTCTCTGCTGAAGGACGGCGTGAACCTGTTCGCTGGCGACAAGTACGGCGGCCTGTCTGAGACAGCCCTGTACTACATCGGCGGCATCATCAAGCACGCCCGTGCCATCAACGCCTTTGCCAACGCCTCCACCAACTCCTACAAGCGTCTGGTTCCCGGCTTCGAAGCCCCGGTAATGCTGGCCTACTCCGCCCGTAACCGTTCCGCTTCCATCCGCATCCCTGTGGTACCCAGCCCGAAAGGCCGTCGTATCGAGGTGCGCTTCCCCGATCCAACCGCCAACCCTTACCTGGCCTTTGCGGCCATGCTGATGGCTGGCCTGGACGGCATCAAGAACAAGATCCACCCCGGCGAAGCCATGGACAAGGATCTGTACGACCTGCCTGCCGAGGAAGCCGCAGAGATCCCAACCGTCGCCGCTTCCTTCGCCCAGGCTCTGGAATGCCTGGACGCAGACCGCGAGTTCCTGACTGCCGGTGGCGTATTCTCCGATGACTACATCGACTCCTACCTGGAGCTGAAGCGCGCCGAAGTTGAGCGTCTGGACATGACCACTCACCCTGTTGAGTTCGAGATGTACTACAGCTGCTAAACCCGGTTGTCTGAGAAAGCCCACCTGTTCAGGTGGGCTTTTTTGTGGCTGCTACACTGAAAAGCAGAACCTTGAGGAGGAGAAAGGATGCGAACCCTCTTGCTGCTACTGCTGCTGTGCGCCTCCGCCCAGGCCGCCATCTACCGCTGGGTGGATGACAACGGGGTGGCCCATTACAGCGACCTTCCTCCCCATGGCCAGGCCCAACCGGTCACCATCACCCCAGGCAGCCAGGTCTCCTGGCGCACTCTCTCCCCTCAACGCCAGGCCCAGCCCCAGGCCGAAGCGGTGGTCCCAGGCTACAGTCTGGCCATCCTCAGCCCACAGCAGGACGCCACAGTGCGAAGCAATGAAGGCAAGCTGACCATCAGACTGGCCACCGAGCCCAAACCCGCACCGGACCACAGCCTGCAACTGCTGATCGACGGTCAGGCACACCAGGTGACAGGCTCTCGCCTCACCCTGGCCAACCTGGATCGGGGCAGCCACCAACTGCAGGCCATCATAGTGGACCAACAGGGGGCGCTGCTGGCGCAAAGCCCGCCGGTCACCGTGCATCTGCACCGCCAATCCAGGCTGTTTGGCAAACCCCGTCATCAGCAACCGCCTGTTCAGACACCTGTCCCCTGAATGGAGAATTGGCAGGGCTCTTGCAGCACCTCTGACCATTAGTGCAAAACCAAGCATCCTGGGGCCCTAAGTGTCCAAGCTCCCCAATTTAGGGCAGACACCACCCCAAGACTTGCACCATATTGGTGCAATGGTATCTTAGCCTAAGGATGCCCAAGGAGTTTCACCCAAGATGGCCGACATACAGGAAGCGAACCTGCTCAATCACCTCAACGCCGCCCTGCTGGTGGTGAACCGCACCCTGGGCGTCGAATACGCCAACCAGGCCAGCGAGCAGCTGTTCGGTCTCAGCCAGCGCCGACTCGGTGAACTGACCCTGAGCGAATGCGTTTCTCACCTGGGGGTGAAAGCCGCCCAACTCAAGGAGAACCTGGCGGACAATCAAGCCGCAGCCTTCTATGCCATGAGCCTGGCGACCCTGGAGGGGCACCACCATACGGTGGATCTGTTCCTGACCCCCCTCTCCCCGGGCAAGGGGCTGCTGGAGATCCGGGTCATTGACCAGCAGCAGCGCATCAGCCAGGAGCTGCACCAATACGCCCAGCACCACGCTGCCCAGTTGCTGGTACGGGGACTGGCCCATGAGATCAAGAACCCCCTCGGCGGTCTGAGGGGCGCCGCCCAGTTGCTGGAACGACAGCTCACCGAGACCAGGCTCAAGGAGTTCACCGGCATCATCATCGAGCAGGCAGACCGGCTTCGCGGCCTGGTGGATAAGCTACTTGGCCCGCAGAAACCGGGGCAGAGAGAGCAGGGCAACATCCACCGCATCCTGGAACAGGTGGCCCGCCTCTGTGCCCTGGAGTTTTCCGACCAACTTAAGTTTGTCCGGGATTACGACCCGTCTATCCCGGATTTCGACATGGACAGAGACCTGCTGCAGCAGGCGGTATTCAACATCGTCCGCAATGCCGCCCAGGCCCTGGAGGGCCGGGGCACCATCACCCTGAAGACCCGGACCTGCAGCCAGATCACCATCGCCGGTAAACGCCACCGCATGGCGGTGGCGGTGAGCATCATCGACGACGGACCGGGTATCGATGAGAAGCTGAAGGACACCCTGTTCTACCCCATGGTGACCGGTCGCACCGAGGGCTCGGGGCTGGGCCTCTCCATCGCCCAGAATGCCGTGGCCCAACACCAGGGACGCATCGATCTTGAGAGCTGGCCAGGTCACACCGCCTTTACCCTGGTCCTGCCGCTGATTACTGCCAAGGAGGAGAAATGACCGAGCAACTGTGGATTCTGGATGACGACAGCTCCATCCGCTGGGTGGTCGAACAGGCGATGCTGGCCGAAGGGATCAGCTGCGCCAGCTTCGCCAGCGCCGACTCCCTGTGGGAAGCGTTGGGGGAATCCCAGCCCAGTGCCATCATCAGCGACATCCGGATGCCAGGCACCGACGGCCTGACTCTGCTGGAAAAGGTTCAGCGGCAATACCCGGATCTGCCGGTGATCATCATGACCGCCCACTCGGATCTGGACAGTGCCGTGGGCGCCTACCAGGCCGGTGCCTTCGAATACCTGCCCAAGCCCTTCGACATCGATGAGGCGGTCACCCTGGTACAGCGTGCCCTGGAGCAGGCCGCCAGCCGCAAACCCACGGTGGCCGAAGAGACGGTCCCGGTGCCAGAGATCATCGGCGAAGCACCGGCGATGCAGGAGGTGTTTCGCGCCATCGGTCGTTTGTCCCGCTCCACCATCAGCGTGCTGATCAACGGCCAGTCCGGTACGGGTAAGGAGCTGGTGGCCCATGCCCTGCACAAACACAGCCCCAGGGCCAGCCGTCCCTTCATCGCCCTGAATATGGCCGCCATCCCCAAGGATCTCATCGAGTCTGAGCTCTTTGGCCATGAGAAGGGAGCCTTCACCGGCGCCGCCGGGGTGCGTCAGGGACGGTTCGAACAGGCCGATGGCGGCACCCTGTTCCTGGATGAGATCGGCGACATGCCGCTGGATGTGCAGACCCGGCTGTTGCGGGTACTGGCGGACGGACAGTTCTACCGGGTCGGCGGTCATCAACCGGTGAAGGTGGATGTGCGCATCATCGCCGCCACCCACCAGGATCTGGAGAGCCGGGTCACTGCCGGCGAGTTCCGCGAGGATCTGTTCCACCGCCTCAACGTCATCCGCGTCCACCTGCCGGCCCTCAAGGACCGACGGGAAGACATTCCGGCCCTGTGCCGCCACTTCCTGGCCCGGGCCGCCTCCGAGCTGGGGGTGGAGCCCAAACGCCTACACCCGGACACCGTAGAGCGCATGGTGGCACTGCCCTGGCCCGGCAACGTGCGCCAGCTGGAGAACAGCTGCCGCTGGTTGACGGTGATGGCATCGGGTCAGGAGGTATTGCCGGCGGACCTGCCCCCGGAACTTCATCCCGGGGGCGAGGCGGCGCCCATGCCTGTGGGGGCTGACTGGCAGAGTGGCCTGGCCAACTGGGCCCGGGACGCCCTGGCTTCCGGCCAGCGAGAGCTGCTGACCACCGCCCTGCCTCAATTCGAGAAGGTGATGCTGGAGACCGCCCTGGCCCACAGCGGTGGCCACAAGCAGGAGGCGGCCAAGCTGCTGGGGTGGGGACGCAACACCCTCACCCGCAAACTGAAGGAGCTGGGGCTCTAGCCTTTGGGTTCCGGCTCGGGCTGGAACCCAGGCACCACCTCCTGGGGGTCCTGATGGACGATGACATCGCTGTCGGGGAAGTGAGCGCGAATGCGATCCTCCACCGATTCGGCGATGTCATGGGCCTCCCGCAGGGAAAGGTCACTGTCCAGTTCGATGTGCAGCTGGACAAACAGCATGTGGCCTGAGCGACGGGTGCGCATGTCATGCAGCCCCAGTACCCGCTGATCCTCACGGGCCAGGTCCTCAACCTTCTGACGCACCTCCGGCTCAGCTTCACTGTCCAGCAACAGCTGAACCGCTTCGTACCCCAGGGTCACCGCGCCATAGCCGATGTAGAGGGCGATCAATACAGAGAACACCCCATCCGCCCACAACATCCCCTGCCCTGCCAGCACCAGGGCCACCAGGACCGCCAAGTTGAGCAGCAGATCGGAGCGGTAGTGCAGGGCGTCGGCGGCGATGGCGGTCGAGCCGGTCACCTTCACCGCGTGACGCTGCACCGCCAGCAGGGCCAGGGTCATGACGATGGCAAACACCGACACGCCGATGCCCACACTGCCATGGGTCAGGGCCGCCGGTTTGAGGATGCGGTCCACCCCGTGGAACACCAGCAGGAAACTGGAGCCCAGAATAAAGCCCGCCTGTGCCAGGGTGGCCAGGGGTTCCGCCTTGCCATGACCAAACCTGTGCTTGTCATCGGCGGGCTGAATCGCCAGTCGTAACGCCATCAGGTTGATCAGGGAGGCCGCCGCATCCATCAGGGAGTCGGTCAAAGAGGCCAGCATGCTGGCGGAGCCTGAGTAGAACCAGGCGATCAGCTTGGCCACAATCAGCACGGTGGCGGTGGCCACAGAAGCACGACTGGCCCAGGTGATCCAAAACTTGTAATTGTCACTGACAGGTTGGGGCATGGTCTGTCCATAAAACTAGGGGTGAACTGAGCCAAGTGTACCAGTTGCGGCGGCGACCCCAATGAAAAAAGGGTGGCAAATGCCACCCTTTTTGTTGATACACAATGAGAATTAGAAACGGTCTTCGAAACGCTTCATACGCTCTGCGCGGCGCTCCTCCAGTTTCTGCTTCTGCTCCGCGGTGAGCAGTTGCATGATCTCATGCTGCACCTTCATCTGCTTGAGCTGCATCTCTGCCATCTTGGCCTGGCGTACGGCGATCGCCTCCCGGGCCGCCTGCTCATCAAACTCCGCGGCCAACATCAGTTGATGATGACGCTCCATCTGCGCCTTCATGGACTGGGGATCGCGCTCTGGGCGGTCCGCCTTGGCTTTGGCGAGGATATCCTTCACCTGTTGCTTCTGCTCATCGGTCAGGTCCAGGCCCCGCAGCATCCGCTTCATGTGCTTGCCACCACCACGACCTTGGTGGAACTCACCGCCCACCTCCTGATGGTAGCCCTGGCCATGGTTTTTGGCGGAGGCGGTGGAGACGGCGGCCATGGAGAGCACCAGACCCGCTACGGCGGCCAGGGTCAATGTCTTGGTCAATTTCATAAGTCTGTCCTTCTGTTCATCTGGGTGTCTGGTCGTCTTGGTACGTTTTCAGTCTATGCCTCCCGAAGTCAGGCAACTGCAGTCGTGAGTAAAACTGTGTAAAGTAGAGTCAAATGGACTCTCAGGCCGCGGTAGGCTTACGGCTTCAAGGGTTTTTTGGAGGGCAAAAATGGGCAAGATTCTTCTAGTCGAAGACGATCTGGATCTGTGTGAACTGCTGACCGAACTGCTGCAGATGGAGGGGTATCAACCCACCTGCTGCCAAAACGGTCGCGAGGGACTGGAACTGGCGATGAGCGGCAACTTTGATCTGCTGTTGCTGGACGTCATGCTGCCAGAGATGAACGGTTTCGAGATCCTGAAGGAGCTGAGAAAACACAGCCGCATGCCGGTGCTGATGCTGACCGCCCGCGGCGACGACATCGACCGGGTGGTGGGACTGGAGATCGGCGCCGATGACTACCTGCCCAAGCCCTTCAACGATCGTGAGCTGGTGGCCCGCATCCGTGCCATTTTGCGCCGGACCCAGGAGTGGGACCCGTCGGACCACATCACCGACAACGATCTGGTGGTCAGCCCTGGCCGCCAAGAGGTGTGGTACCGGGAGGAGCTGCTTCCCCTGACCTCCACCGAGTTCTCCCTGCTTCAGGCCCTGCTCAACCACACAGGTGAAGTGGTGGCCAAAGAGGAGCTCAGTGTCAGTGTGCTGGGCAAGAAGCTGATGCCCTTCGATCGCAGCCTGGACATGCACCTGTCCAATTTGAGGCGCAAGCTGCCCGAGCGCCAGGATGGCCGCCCCCGCATCAAGACCGTCAGGGGTAAAGGCTACATATGGCTCGAATAGAGGTCGCCCTTCCCAACCGACTCTTTCTTAAGCTGCTACTGGCATTCTGGATCACCACCAGCCTGATCGTCGGCTCGGTGATCCTGCTGCCCAAGATTCTGCAGCCTCAGGAGCTGCAGCCCCTGAAACCCTGGCAACAGGAGTTTCTACTCAAATCGGCCCGCCGAATTGAAGCCCTGCCCATTCGGGACCTGAACCGCTTCGCCGACATGATGCGCCACCGCATTCACCCCAAAGAGGGGCGAGAGCGCCGGCCGCCCGGCCCGGGAGCCGGCCCCCTGCGCGACGAACGATTCCGCTTCCATCTGCTGACCCTGGATGGCCGCCCGCTGGGCCACGAAGCCAAACGCCTGCCGAGGGCGGCGCGCCGCTTCCTGCTGGAGAATGACACCCTCTCCCCCATGGCCTTCTACAGTGTCCGCTCGGTGATTTTTGGCCCGGAGCCGCTAACTTTGGCCGGACAACCCACCCTGTTGCTGGTGGAGATGAAAGCTTCTAATCCGCGCAACTGGATCCTCTATCTGCAGGAGAACCCCTTCGTGTTCGTGCTGATGGTGGCCCTGGTCTCCGGGGTGATCTTTGGCCTGGTGGCCTGGCACTTCGGCAGGCCCCTGAACGCCTTGCGACTGACTGCCCTGCAACTGGGGCAAGGGGACCTGGACGCCCGGGTGGAGCCGAAAATCCTCTCCCGGCGGGATGAGGTTGGCCAACTGGCACGCAGCTTTGACACCATGGCGCACTCGGTGAGTACCCTGGTGCGCGAACAGCAGCGGCTTATTTCCGACATCTCCCATGAGCTGCGCACCCCGCTGACCCGGATCCAGCTGGCCCTGGCCCTGGCCAAGCGCAAGGGCCAGGAAAGCAATGAGCTGACCCGGCTGGAACAACAGGCGTCTCAGATGGAGGGGATGATCCAGGAACTGCTGCAGCTCTCCCGGCTCAACAGCCAGGTCACCGACACCAAGAAATTGCTGAATCTGGAGAAAACCCTGGAACGGGTGGTGGACGGTGCCACCTTCGAAGCGGAACAGGCCGGCAAACACCTTGAGGTGGACTTGCCCGAGGGCCTGGCCCTCAACGGCAATGACACCCTGCTGCAGAGGGCGGTAGAAAACCTGCTGCGCAACGCCATCCGCTATGGCAATCAGCAGGTCAGGCTGAGCGCCTGGCGCTGGGGGGAGAATGTCTGCCTGAGGATCGAAGACGATGGCCCAGGCGTGCCCGAGGATCAGCTCGGTGACATCTTCAAGCCCTTCCATCGGGTCTCCAAGGCCAGGGATCGTCAAAGCGGCGGCTGGGGACTGGGCCTGGCCATAGTCCAGGGTGCGGTCACCGCCCACCAGGGGCTGATTAGGGCGGAGATAGGCCCACTCGGCGGTCTCTGTGTCACCCTGACCCTGCCTCTCGAGTGACTTGCGGGCCCTGGGGCCCGCTGTCATACTGGCCCGCCCTGACCATCAGCCAGTGAACACCATGTTTGAGATCGCCCTGTATGAGCCGGAAATTGCCCCCAATACCGGCAACATCATCCGCCTCTGTGCCAATAACGGCTGCCATCTGCACCTGATTGAACCCCTGGGGTTCGACCTGGAGGAGAAGAAACTGCGCCGGGCTGGCCTGGATTATGGGGATCTCACCCGGGTCACCCGCCACAGGGACTACCCCAGCTTCCTGGAGACGATGGCCGGCAGGCGCATCTTTGCCCTGACCACCAAAGGCAGCCGCCCCCACATCGAGCCCCAGTATCAATCCGGCGATGTGCTGCTGTTTGGGCCGGAGACCCGCGGCCTGCCGGAAGCGGTGCGCAGCGCCATTCCCGAATCCCAGCGGATCCGCATCCCCATGCAGGGCACCAGTCGCAGCCTCAACCTCTCCAACGCCGTGGCCATCGTCAGCTACGAAGCCTGGCGTCAGCAGGGGTTTGAAGGCGCACTGTGATCTAAAGATCATTCCCTAGCAATTTCAAAGCGGTACCGTTGACGCCATAGTGTCTTGCTGATAGTTTGACCGACCATAATCTGACCCATCGTCTGTCACCCCGTTGTCTCCGGCGTGCACTCACAGCAGTGCCGGAAGGTTAAGGTCAGCCTCAAGAGCACCGGAAGATTACGGACAATCTTCAGCAAGGAGCAAAAGGATGCGCTTCAAGACGTCCAGCCTGTTCGCCGTTTCCCTGTTAGGTCTCACCGCATGTGGCGGAGGAGGCGGAGGTGGCAGCGAGCCCACTCCCCCCACTCCTGAGCCACCAGCCACTGTCAAAGAGACCTTCACCATTGAGGGGGCAACCCAAGGGACCCCCTTGGCCAACGCCCTGGTGACCGCCACCATAGGCGATGACAGCTTTACCACCAATGCCGACGACAGTGGTCATTTCAGCCTGGCCATGGAGTATGACGCTGGCGCTCTCCTGGACAGCGATATGATTCAGCTTACGGCCAAGGGGCTGGGTCATCAGTCTCACATTGAGCTGGCGTCGATTCTGGGATCATTCGGCGCCATCAAGAATCAGGCGGGAGAGGATCTGGTGCTAAGCACCGGCGAATCCGTACGCACTCAACTGAGTCACCTGGGCACAGCCACCCTGTTGTGGGCAAAGAACAGCACCACAAGTCTGAACAGTGACGCATCACTGACTTCCGCGGAAGCCACGCTGTCCAGTGAACGAGTCTGGGAGTTGGCCGCCACCATCAGGACCCTGGCGGATAACCCTGACTATACGCCGGCAGAGGGCACCACCCTGTCCCTGTTCAGCGCCGCTCCCCAAGCACTCCGCTCGCAGATAGAACAAAGTCTGGTGAACCTGGGTTGGATGGGCAACGCGGGCAATATCGACCCGGAGTTCAAAAAAGCCCGGGACGCGGCACGACTGACCCTGCTGAATGACGACGGTGTTCAAGCAAAGTTTACCAACGACGCTCTGGTGGGCACCTCTGTGTTCTCCTTCACTCCGGCCGAAGGCTGGGTGGCCAATCTGGGCTACGTCGCTCAGCTGTCTGAAGATGGCAAGGCAATACTCAACTACAACGCCGGCTCCACTCGCGTCATTCAAGAGGATGTGACCGGTCGCTGGCAGCTTGATGACCAAGGTGCACTGACGATCTCAGTAGACTTGGAAGCCGAGAAGATCTTCCATCAACTCGACTATGAACAAGTGGTCGAGCGCTGGGGCCAGGAGGTCGCCGACGCTCTGCCCAAGGACCAGAACAACTACTACCTGGCCTCCATCACCACTCAAGAACCATTGAAGATCTCCCGGCTGACAGGCAGCGACGAGGTGGTGGTCCAGCGCAGCTATCGGGTTACCCTGGAGCGGGAAAAGGACGCGGCGGGCTGGGAAGGTGAGTTGCCCAGCTACGTAGTCAGTGAACAGACCTTTATGATCTGGCAACCCCTGCCTGAGCAGCCCAGCTTATGGACTTCGGCCCCCAGCGGTACCTGGGCGCTGTCGATGCCAGACCAGGTGACCATGCTCAGCTCCGATCCCAGTGGACTGGTCGAGCAGGTGGTCCCCCGTGTTGTGGATCTTTCAGCCAACAACCAGCTTCTGGACAGCCAGGGCAAAGCCATAGGCCAGTGGCGGTTTGAGAACGGCTCACTGAAGCTTAACCTGGACTCCGGCTGGGAGATGATCTACACGCCGGTAGCGGAGAATTCAGGCCTCTACAGTGTTATGCACATCGCGTCTAAGGAGGGGCATCGCCAGAGTAACTTAAGCTGGATGGCCCAATATGCGCCCGAGCAGGCTGGTTTGGAACAGAGTCTGATTCAGGAGTTGCCGATGGTGATCGGATCGTTCTCCTACGATTGGTCTCAATACTGGGGTGGTCATACTCAGGCCCACATAGAATCCGTCAGAGGCTACCTGCTGGAAGCGAGCGGTCGCGCCCACACCATCAGATCCCGTGACCAGGATGAAAACTACGACCACACCAGAAAGTGGTACTTCACCGCATCTGACTGGTCAGAGGGATGGCAAAAGTTGGAGGAGCTTGGCGAATACAGCTACGGATTGGTTAACTCCACCAATGAGGGCGGGGGGACTCAGCTGCGTCAGGGACAGTGGACCTCAGTTCGCAAACTGGAGGATGGGCGCCAGGTGGTGATTGAACAGGAAATGGTTTACCGCGACTACTCCAATGAGGCCTACGAAGACATCTCCTATCTCAGCATTCCCCCTCGGATGGCGGTGTTGGCCCCTATTGACCTGTCTCAGTTCGAAGAGGCCTATCAACGCTCATTGGAGCAGGGCACCCTGGATGGCTTGAACTAGTCATCAGCGCACATCACAACGCCCGCATCTGCGGGCGTTGTTGTCATCAGGCCAGCAACAGTGCCTGCAACTCCCTCAGGTGGCGCACCTGGTAGTGAGGGGTGATCCCCTCAGGGCAATCGTCATCGTGGTGATTCAGCCAGCAGGTGTGGAAGCCGGCGCGATTGCCGCCGAGAATGTCGGAATGGGGGTTGTCCCCCACCATCAGCACCCTGTCCGACGGTGGGTGAGCCATTCGAGCTTTGGCATGGTCGAAAATTCTGGCGTCGGGTTTGGCCACCCCCACCTCCTCTGAGATCACCACCAGGGAGAACAGCCCATCCAGCCCGTTTCGTTCCAATCTGACCTGCTGCAGGTCGGTAAAACCATTGGTGATGATCCCCAGCTTGACCCGGCTCTCCAGGGCCATCAACAGCTCTCTCGCCCCAGGCAGGGGGCGGCACACCTCCGCCATGGCCCCGAGGAAGGCGGCATTGATCTCGGCGGCGCTCATGGCCAGTTGTGATTGCCAGGGCTCGAAGCGGACCTGTTGCACCTCCCGGGCGCCGATTTCGCCATTTTGGTAGGCCACCCAAAGAGGACGATTGCGCTGCTGGTAAGCCAGGTACTCCTCCCTCGCAAAGGGCAGGCCCTTGTCGGCAAACAGCCGGGACAGCCCGGCAAAGTCGTCGAAATGGAACAGGGTGTCGTCGGCGTCAAACAGGATCCAGTCGTAATTCAAATCGGTGCTCCGCTGTGGGTACTGTCAGCCACTCTACACAAGCTGACCTGGCTATATAATAGCGGTTTAGGAAAAACAGAAAATCCCATAAGGAACAGATGTGAGCAGAGAACCCTTCGCCTCCATCCCGGTGCTGGTGGCGGTCGTCGAGACCGGAAGCTTCAGTGCCGCAGCACAACGGCTGGGAATGACCCCCTCGGCGGTCAGCAAGCGAATTCAGGCGATGGAGCAGAGTCTGCAATGCCAATTGCTGCAGCGCACCACCCGCAGCCTGGGACTCACCGATGAGGGGCACACCTTCTATGAGGAGGCTCATCAGGCCTGGGAACTGGTGCAGCGGGGCCAGTTGCACTTGCAGCAAGGCAGGCAACACCCCCAAGGCACCCTGAGGTTGAGCCTGCCCATGGTGTTTGGCCGCCGCTATGTCGCCCCGCTGATCCCCGGCTTTCTCGCCGACCACCCCCAGGTAAAAGTGGATCTGAACCTGGACGACCGCATGGTGGACCTGGTGGCTGAAGGCGTGGATCTGGCGATTCGCATTGGCCATCTGCCCGACTCACCCCAGGTGGCGGTGCCCATCGCCCCCTGTGATTCGGTGCTCTGCGCCTCTGCGGCCTATCTGACCCGTCATGGCACGCCCCAAAAGCCGGCGGAACTCGAACGGCACAACTGCCTGGAGTACAGCTACTTCCGTGGTGGGCGCCATTGGCAGCTGGGGCAGGAAAAGGTCGAGCCCAGGGGCAACTACCGGGTCAACAACTCCGAAGCCCTGCTGGATGCACTTCTGGCCGGGACGGGCATCGGCCAGTTGCCCACCTTCATCGCCGCCCCTCACCTGAGATCAGGCACCCTGATTCCTCTGTTGGGCGCCTGGCCTCTGCCACGGCACTGGGTCTACGCCTTGCTGCCGAACCGGCAAGGAATACCAGCAAAAACCAAACAATTTCTGGAGGTTATAAAAGGCCGCCTGGGAGGTGACACCCCGGTGTGGGAGAGGGAGATTCCACGGGAATTTCCAGAAGGATCCTCCTCTTAGTCACAATATTGCAACAGGTTAATCCTTGGTGAATATGAAACTCAGGCGGGTTATTCCGAACAATTATCGACCGCAAAAAGCGTGACCTTGGTCAATAATTACCACCTATTTGCTACCTATACTCGGAAGGGACTGCCGGATTCAACAAAGATAAAGGAGGCGACTATGCCTGAGTATCGCACCGCGCAGATAAGGAACCTGGCCCTGATGGGCCATACCGGAAGTGGTAAATCCTCGTTGATTGAGGCCCTCTTGTTCCGAGCTCATGCCATCAATGACCGTGGCAGGGTCGACAAGGGCACAAATCACGCCGATTTCACTGCCCAGGAACAAGCCCATCACCACAGCCTGGAACCCTCCTTCCTCTCCCTGGATTATCAGAAACACCACATCCACCTTATCGACACCCCCGGACTGGCCGACTTCTTTGGCCGAGCGCTGTTGCCGCTGCCCGCGGTCGAGTCGATCATGCTGGTGATTCACGCCGAACGAGGCATCGAAGCCGTGACTCAACGCGCCTTCGAAGCCGCCCGTCATCAGGGCAAGGCGATAATCATAGTGATCAACCACATCGATGATCATCTGGACAAGCTTGAATCCCTGGTAGACCAGATCCAGACCCGCTTTGGTCATGGCTGCCTGCCCATCAACCTCCCCAACGCCGACGGCAATGGCGTTGTGGACTGCTATTTTGACCCACAGGACACCCCCACCCTCTTCAGCGATGCCGCCTCGGTTCACGACGAACTGGTGGACACCGTTCTGGAGGAGGATGAAGCCCTGATGGAGCTCTACCTGGAGCAGGGTGAATCGGTCAACCCCGATCAGCTTCACGAGCCCCTGGAAACCGCCCTTCGCCAAGGCCATCTGGTGCCCATCTGCTTCACCAGCGCAGAGAAGGACATCGGCCTCTCCGCCCTGCTCAAGGTGCTGTGTGAAGTGATGCCCAACCCACGGGAAGCCACCCCGCCGGCCTTCCTCAAAGGCTGGGGTGACGAGGAACAACCGGTCACCATCACCCAGGATGCCAAGGATCATGTGCTGGCTCATGTATTCCGGGTGGGGATCGATCCCTTCGTCGGCCGCATGGGCGTCATCCGCCTGCATCAGGGTACCCTGACGCCCGGCATGCGCCTGCTCATCGGCGATGGCCGCAAGCCCTTCAAGGTCAACCACCTGCTGAAACTGCAGGGCGCCAAGCAGATCGAAGTGGAGGAAGCGGTTCCCGGCGACATCCTGGCCCTGGCCAAGGTCGACGGACTGGAGGTCGACGCCATTCTCCACGACAGTCACGACGAAGATCTCTACCACATGCCCAAACTGGACATGCCTCAGCCCATCTTCGGCCTGGCGGTAAAACCCAAGAAGCGCGGCGATGAACAGAAGCTCGCCGAGGTGCTGCACAAGCTGGTGGCCGAAGACCCCAGCCTGCACGTCGAACATCAGGAGAGTCAGAACGAAACCGTGCTTCAGGGCCTGGGTGACCTCCACGTGCAGATCGCCCTGGAGAAGGCCAATGAGGTGTTCAACGTGGACATGGATACCGCCAAGCCCTCGGTGGCCTACCGGGAAACCATCACCACAGGTGCAGAAGGGATGCACAGGCACAAAAAGCAGACCGGCGGCGCCGGCCAGTTCGGTGAGGTGTCCCTGCGTGTCGAACCCATGGAGCGTGGCGCGGGCTTCCACTTCGAAAGTCAGGTGGTGGGCGGTGCCATTCCAGGCCAGTTCATCCCGGCGGTGGAGAAGGGAGTGCGCGAGGCGATGAGCCAGGGCTATCTGGCCGGCTACCCCATGCAGGACATCAAGGTGGTGGTACTGGACGGCAAGCACCACTCGGTGGACTCCAAAGAGATCGCCTTTATCTCGGCGGGTAAGAAGGCCTTCCTGGAAGCGGTCTCCAAGGCGGGACCGGTTATCCTCGAGCCTCTGGTGGACATGCATGTGCAGGTGCCCCAGGAGAAGATGGGTGACATCACCGGCGACCTCAGTGCCCTGAGAGCCATGGTGTGCGGCACCGAAGCCCTGGACAACGCCCAGGTGGACATCAACGTCGAGGCGCCCCTGGCAGCGCTGGACGATTACGCCACCCGACTCAAGGCGATGACCGGAGGTGAAGGCCAGTACTCCATGACCTTCAGCCGCTACGAGATCGCCCCACCCAATGTGCAGCAGTCGCTGACCCATTGATCCGGCTCACTAACCCATAAGGCGCCTGCGGGCGCCTTTTCTTTTTCCCCTGTGCCTCTGCTAAGCTGCATCCATACTGTTTTGGGTTACCCGGTTGATCTACAAGAGATAGTCGTGCGACCACACCACTGAGAGACCATCATGAGACTTTGGGCAATTGCGGCGCTGTGGGCGCTGCTGGGAGGCTCCGCCATGGCAGGCGATTACCAGACCGACGCCATCTTCGGCATCAAGGGGCTGGCCATAGGCCAGGCATCGGACACCAAGGGGCTGACCGGGGTCACCGTCCTGCGCTTCGACAAGGGGGCCACCGCCGGAGTAGACGTTCGCGGTGCCGCCCCCGGCACCCGGGAAACCGACCTGCTGCGCCCGGAAAATCTGGTGGACAAGGTGCACGCCATCGTCCTTTCCGGCGGCAGCGCCTTCGGCCTGGACAGCATGAGCGGCGTGGCCCGCTACCTGGAGGAGCAGCAGATCGGCTTCGACACCGGCGTGGCTTATGTGCCCATCGTCACCGGCGCGGTGCTGTTCGACCTGGCCCTGGGGGATGCCAAGGCTCGCCCCGATGCTGGCATGGGCTATCAGGCGGCCAAGGCCGCCCACCGCATGGGGTTCGATGAGGGCAGCGTGGGGGCCGGTACCGGTGCTAGCGTCGGCAAGATCGCCGGCATGCCAAGGGCCACCAAGAGTGGCATCGGCAGCTACAGTGTCACCCTGGACAACGGCCTGATTGTCGGCGCCGTGGTGGCGGTCAACGCCTGGGGAGACGTGATTGAGGGAGAGACCCTGCTGGCCGCCACCCGTAACGAGGCCGGCGATGGCTTTGTCTCCGGCACAGAGCTGATTCTCGCCGGGGCCAACGCCCAGGGGTTTGCCGGGCGCAACACCACCATTGGCGCCATCGTCACCAACGCCACCCTCACCAAGTCCCAAGCCCTGAAGCTGGCGCAGATGGGCCATGACGGCTACGCCAGGGCGATTCGTCCGGTGCACTCCATGTACGACGGCGACACCCTGTTCGCCGCCGGCACCGGAGAGATTCAGGTCAAAGACATCAATGCGGTCGGGGTGATCGCCGCCGAGGTGGTCGAAGAGGCGATTCACCGTGCGGTGAAAGCCGCCACCGCCGCCGGAGGCCTGCCCGCCAGCCGAGATATTCAGCCAGGCCACTGAGCAAATAAAAAGAACGGAGCCACCAGGCTCCGTTTGTCTGTTAAAGCAGTTCAATTCCAACGAATGGTTGTGAGGCGTTAACCGCGTCCGCCATGGCCCGGGCCTCCGCCCCCTTGACCGCCACATCGGTGGCCATTGCGCTGCCCGCCATACTCGCCGGCATCGATGATCACTGATCCGCCATCACCATAAAAAGCGAAGCCAGACTCGGCGTCCTCATTGGTCTCCGGCTGGTCCAGGTGACCCAGGCAACTGTAACCCACCTGGTACTCGCCCTCGGGCAGGAAACCCATCCCAAATCCCCAGCTGCCGTCTGGCAGTTGATGGACATAGGCGGTGGCAATAGGCAGCACCTTTGCTGCTTCCGCCTCGAGAGCCATGTCGTCCATCGCCTCAAAACCGGTTTCAGCCGGATAGAGATAGGCGGTGTGATAGAACACCCCTCCGTCGGCAGCCTTATCGGCGTTATCCGCTTCACAAGCCTGAATCCAGGCCTCGTCCACGCTGCCCATCAGGTGCCCCATGGTCTGGTTGTCCACCCAGCGCCAGCCATTATGACCATAGCCATAGCCCTGCTCCGGGTCATAATAGAGCCCCTGGCGCAGATCCATCTCCAGGGTGAAGCCTTGATGCTGACCGGAGCCCAGCTCCATCTCCCCCAGATCGATGTGCCTCTGCTCCATGCGCAGCGCATGGCGCCCCTGGTGATCATCCACATAGGACCCCTGATCGCCACTGCCTGGCTCCATCTCCAGCCTCAGATGGTAACGCCCCGCCGGCACCGGGTGATCTTCAAACAGCCAGTGCGCCCTGTCCTGCTGGTAATCGAGCATATTCACTCTGTGCTGAGACAGATCGATATTGTGCGCCTGTCCGCCGCCCACCGGGGTCAGCACCATGCGATGAAACGCCATCACCACGGCCTCGGCGCCGTCCATAGGGGCATCGGACACCGCCACACTCAGGCTTGCCTGAGGCGGCTCGGGATCTTGTGGCGCCGGTGTGGAGTCGCTGCCGCCACAGCCATAAAGCAGTGGCAGCACTAAAAGGTATCTCGGGTTCATGTTTATTCATCCCTGCTACATTAGACAACGCTACAATGTACGAAAAATCACCAGAGATTGTTTTGATTTAGTCTGGCTAAACAGGGCGAAAAAGATCAAAAAAAGGGGCCCGCCAGGGCCCCTCATTGTGGTAGGGAGTCAATGTCAGAAGCGGAAACCTTCACCCTGAATGCTCACCTCTTTCACCTGGCCGTACTGACCGGCCACGCCGCGGATGTCGTCCGCCTTACCGATCATCACAAACTGCAGGTTCTCCTTGGGGAACGCCTTAGCCACCAGGGCCTGGGCCTTCTCCAGATTCAGGCTGTCCACCTGCTGCTGGAAACCGTCGATGAACTCGGGGCCGAAGCCATAGAGGTACATCTGACCCAGCAGGGACGCCAGCTGACCCGAGGTCTCATACTTGGGCGGAAACTGGCCCTTCACATAGGCCTTGGCGGAATCCAGGGTCGCCTGATCCAGCCCCTGCTCCCAAAGACGGGCGTAGGTCTTCAGCGCCAGATCCACCGCCGCCTGGGTGTTCTTGGTGGCGGTAAAGGTGCTGATCACGAAACTGCCGCTTTCGGAGTAGGTGGTAAAGCGGGAGCGGGCGCCATAGGTCAGGCCGGCGTTCACCCGCAGCTCATCATTGAGCCAGGAGGTAAAGCGGCCGCCGAGAATGGTGTTGATCACCTGAAGGGACACATAGTCGGGATCGTCACGGGAGATGCCCGGACCACCGATGACGAAGGTGGTCTCGATGGCGTCCGGCTTGTCCACCAGCAACACCTGGGCCTTGGAAGGCTCCGGCAGTGCTTTTGCCAGTTTCGGCATGGTCGGAGTATCGGCGCCGCGCCAGTCGTCGAACAGCCCCTCCAGGCGCTGCTTCATCTGAGCCGCATCGAAATCCCCCACCAGGGTGATCGCCATGTTCTGGGGCTGGTACCAGCTGCCGTGGAAGATCTTCAGGTCATAGTTGTCCATCCCCTCAATGGCCGCGGCCTCACCGGCGGCGGCATTGGAGTAGGGGTGCTCACCATAGAGCAGGCTGTCGAAGTAGGCACCCACCACCTGACGCGGGCTCTCCTTGCGCTGCTTCAGCTGAGCGGCGTAACGGGCCTTGGCCTTGTCCACCTCTTCCGCGGGGAAGCTGGGCTTGCGCAGCAGCTCCGCCAGCAGCGGCAACATCACTTCGGCGTCTTTACTCATAAAGCGCATGGACACCGAGGTGCCCTCTTTGCCGGCATAGGCACCCAGCTCGGCACCCAGGCTGTCCACCAGGGCTTCCAGTTGCTGCTTGGTGCGACGCTCGGTACCCAGCAGCAGGCCATCGGCGGTCATGGTGGCCAGGCCAGGAACGCTGTCGTTGACCGCGCCGGCACGAATGGTGACGTCGGCGGTGATCAGCGGCACATTGCGCTTCTCCATCAGCTGTAGAGTCAGGCCGTTCTTCAGGGTCACCGTCTCATAGGCGGGCAGGGTGAAGGGCTTGGTTTCTGCCACCTTAAAAGTGGGGGCGTTCACGGTTTCCACGGGTTTGACCTCCGCCTTTGGGGTGGTCTGACTGCAGCCGGTGGCCATCAGGGCCGCCAGGGACACGGCGAGCAGGGATTGAGTCAGGGCTTTCATCAGTCTTTATCCTCCTCGGCCGCCAGCACGCCCACGGTGCGGTTGGACTTCTTCAGGTAGGTCTGGGCCACTCGCTGCACATCTTCGCGGGTGATCTTGGCGTAGGCCTCGGGGGCGGTGTACATCTTCTTCCAGTCACCCTGGAACAGCTCATAGGTGCCCAGGGTATTGGCACGACCGTTGATGGTTTCCAAAGTGTCGTAGAAGCCCATCAGCTTACTGTTCTTGACCTTGTCCAGCTCCTCCTGGGTCACCCCCTCCTGGGCGACCTTGTTGATCTCGGTGATCAACGACTGCTCCAGGGTAGCGGCTTCCACACCGGGCTTGGCCACGGCAAACAGGTAGAGCAGGTTGGGGTCGAAGCTTTGCGGCACATAACCGTCCACGCCCAGGGCAATCTGCTGCTCATCCACCAGCGCCTTGTTCAGGCGGGAGCTGTTGCCGTCGATCAGCAGGGACATCAGCACGTCCAGGGCATAGCTGTCTTCATGGGAGGTTTGAGGCACATGGTAGGCAAACATCAGGTTGGGGCTGGTGACTGACTCCTTGCGCACATAGACCCGACGCTCCCCCTTCTGCTCAGGCTCCACGGTGCGCACTTCCGCAGGTGGGGTCTGGGCAGGGATGGCACCGAAGTAGTGTTCGGACATCTGTTTCACCTGGTCGTAATCCACCGCCCCGGCGATCACCACCACCGCATTGTTGGGGGCGTAGTAAGTCTTGTGGTACTGCTTCAGGTCATCCAGGGTCCAGGCGTAGATGTCGGACTCGTGGCCGATGACGCTCCAGCTGTAGGGGTGGGCGCGGAAGGCGGTGGCCTTCACCTCCTCCTGCAGGGCGCGCCAGTTGGAGTTCTCCAAACCTGTGGTGCGCTCGGAGGCCACTACATTACGCTCACTCTCCACCATCTTGGGGTCGATGTTCAGGTGGGCGATGCGGTCCGACTCCAGCTTGAAGATGGTCTCCAGGGCTTCCGCCGGGAACCAGTCGGTATACACGGTGACGTTCTCTGTGGTGTAGGCGTTGTTGGCGCCACCAGCGGCTTCCATGGTGCGGTCAAACATCTTGGGACCGTAGTTCTTGGAGCCGTTGAACATCATGTGCTCGAAGAAGTGGGAGAGGCCGGTGATGCCGGGCACCTCATTGCGGGACCCCACTTTCCAGAACAGGTACATGTTGGCATTGGGAATGGCGTCGTCTTCCAACACCAGCACCTTCATGCCGTTATCCAGGGTAAAGCTCTTCACCTCAGACGGATCCGCCGCCTGTGTTACCACAGGGGCCATCGCCAGGGAGAGCGCCAAAGCCGGCGTGAGTAACTGTTTCACCGAACCGCTCCTTGTGACAGAAAAAAGTAGAGATGCATCATGCCAGCCACGGGCCAGCAGAGCAAAAAAATTAACGGATTCACAACATCTTAGGCAGGGCACTCCCAATGAGTGCCCCCGGGTATCTCTTGATTAGGGGCCGGGCGAACAGAAAAGTTCGCCGGCAAACAGGCCCAGCCACCACGCTACTGGATGACCTGGCTGGGGACAAGGCTGGATAAGTTACGCTTTGTTAACGGCTTTCAAAGGGCAGAGGCAGCCCCTCGGCATCGAAACGGCTGCGGGCCAGCTTCAGTCTCTGCTGCTGTTCACCCTCCCCCGCTGCCGCGTCCAGGGCTGCCACCAGGGGCGGCGTCAGCTGTTCAATCGCCCCTTTGAGCTCAGGCGTGGACGCATAGTGATAAGCCGCCTGCAGCAGGGCCGCCCCCTCCACAGGATCCGCGTCCGGCACTTCGTTGTCGAAGATGGCCAGGCTGAGTTCAAACATCGCCTCGGGCAGGGCGGCGTAACGAATCGCCTTACGATACAGGGCGCTGGCGCGCTTGGGATCCGGCGCCAGCCTTTCACCATCGAGCAGGTGCCTGGCCAGGGCCGCCATGGCATCCGGGTAGTTCTGCTCCGCCGCCTGCTGCAGCCAGCCCATGGCGTCCTCCAGTTCCTGCTGCTGCTCCAGCATCAGCGCCAGATGGTATTGAGCCACCGGGTAGCCCGCCTGGGCCGCCTGCCGGGTATAGCTCAGCGCTTTTTCGGCATCGGGCAGATGGTGGTGATAGAGCACCCCAAGGTTGGCCATCGCCTCGGCCTGGTCCTGCTCCGCCGCCAGCAGAAGGTAGTGCTCCGCCTTGGACAGGTCCTGATCGAAGGCGGTACTGGAGGAGAGGTAGAAATAGCCAAGCAGCGCCTGGGCTTCCGCCAGGCCAGACTCCGCCGCCTGCTGCACCAGGGTCTCCCCCAGGGCCGGCTCCTCCTGGCCACCGTAACCGTGGATCAGGGCCACCCCATATTCGAAACGGGCCCCGGGGTGATTGTCGCTGGCCCGCTCAAACCAGTATCCCGCCTGGGCAAGGCGACGCTGAGAAGCTTCGGTGTTGATGTCGGCGCTGTCATTGGCCATGGCAAAGGAGAGCTCCCGCTCCCGCTGCATCAGCCCCTTGGCCTTAAGGGACACGCCCACCAGATACTGGGCTTCGGCATCCTCCTCCATCACCGCCCGGTAACAGAGCTCGCGCCCCGCCACCTGATCCAGAGGTTCAAAGGTCCACTCAGGGCAAGGCGCCGCCTTCAAGGTGGTGTAGGACTCTGCCAACACCGCGGCGGTCAACTCCACCGACCGTTTCGCCAGCTCCACCAGCTGCTCCTGAGAAAGTCGGTACTTCTCAGGATGGGCCCCCTTATTGCCCCCCTCACGCAGCTTGTGCAGTTTGCGCGCCAGGCGCACATCGATGGCTCTGGCGCGATTGAGCACTTCGACCCGGTCATAGAGGTTTTTGCTCTTGAACTTGATCTCCGCACTCGCAGCCAGGGCCTCCACCAGCTTGTAGGCCACGGACCGCAGATGCACCAGGGCGTGGGTTGGCACATCCAGGCAATAGTTTCGTGCCAGCCGATAATCGTCCAGCAGGGCGGGTTCCAGCCGGCGAACCAGCTCAAGATCGTTAATGGCCACGGTGTCTCCTAACTGTTTGAGGCCGTCATTGTAGCGCCCAATTCTGAATGGGTCTTGCGATCCAGCGGATAGCGCCAGGCCAGCACCACCATGGGGGCCAGCAACAGGCAGGGCCAGCCGGCAAAGGCCAGCTTGAGGCCGGTCACCGCCGAGTCGGTCAGGGCGCCCTCGGCGCTGAAGCCAAACCAGACGGGAATGCTCAGGCCGATGGCGCCGCCCACTCCCTGATTAAGCTTGACCACCAGGGCCTGAAAGGCAAAGAGGATCCCCGCCCTGTCCCGGCCATTGTGCACCAGATCCGCATCCACCAGATCCCCCAACATGGAGGGCAGCACCAGGGCAGACAGCCCCATCATCGACCCAAACAGGGTCATGGTGATCGTCATGGGCATCAGGGCCGATGGGCCAGGCTCGATGTTGATGATCACCAGCAACAACGCCATCATCCCCGGCGCCGACACCGCCCACAGCCTGTGTTTGTCCACCCGCTTGAGCAGCTGCAACCACAGGGGCATGGACAGGACCATGGCCAGGGTCATGGGCACGGCGATCCGGGCGATGGAATCCCCCAGCTCAAGATACTGACTGGCGTAGATGACAAACAGGGAGGAGACGGCGCCGGTGGCCAGGCCAAACAGCACCTGAGTCAACAGGAAGTGACGCAGCCAGGGCAGAGTCCTGAGCACCTGCAGCATGTCACCTGGGCGAATTCGATGCTGGCCATGGACCTTGGGCTCAGGCACCCGCCAGCACATCCACACCAGGGTCAGGGGCAGAGTCAGGGCGACGAAGGCGGCCAACGCCGCCATCACCTCAGGGGTGAAAGACTTGCCCTGACCCAGCAGCATAGGGGACGCCATAAACAGCACCCCTCCGGCAAAGCCGAGGATCTGCCGCCACATGGAGATGCGATTGCGCTGCTGATAATCCCTGTTGAGTTCCGCCGCCATGGCCGAATGAGGAATCTCCACCAGGGTCCAGCCCAACGCCAGCAACAGATACCACCCCAGCAGGTAACCCAGGCCCGCCTCCGGGGCCGGTCTGAACAGCTGCCACACCGCCAGGGCACACACCAGGGCGCCTACCAGCATCAGGGGCTTGCGGGAACCCAGCCGATCCGACAGCACCCCAATAATGGGATCGGTAAAACCATCGAACAAGCGAGATACCAGGGTGACTGTGGCCATCATCCCCAGGGTTACCGCCGTGTGCTCGATATAGAAATTGGGCAGAATCGCCGCCGTGGGCGACATCAGCATGGAGAGGGGAAGGTTAACCAGCCCGAACAGGATCAGCGTCCGGGCGGGAAGAGACTGTGGCATGGTGGCTCCGTGGGGTTTAGCTCATGGCCATTGCACCACAGTCTGAAGAAAAAGTCTGTGAACAGAGCGCGTGCTTAGGCGCCGCCTTCGGCGTCGTGCATGATGCTGCCGCCCTCTTGCTGGGCCAGCTGCGCCAGCTCCTTGTCGATCATGTACAGGCCCTGTCCGCTGTCGCCCACCAGGGTCAGCTTGTCCAGAACAGACTTGAACAACTTCTCCTCTTCGTGCTGCTCGGCCACATACCACTGCAGGAAGTTGAAGGTGGAGTAGTCCTGGGTGGAGAAGGCGGTGTGGGCCAGATCGTTGATGCTGCGGGTCACCAGCTGCTCGTGCTCATAGGTCTTGGCGAAGATGTCCGCCAGAGATTCGAAGTTGTGGTCTGGCGCTTCAATCTGACCGATCATCGGCAGGCCGCCGGCTTCGCTGACGTAGGTGAACAGGCGACGCATGTGCTGCATCTCCTCGTCGGCGTGATCCCTCAGGAACTCGGCGGCCCCTTCGAACCCCTTGTCCTCACACCAGGCACTCATCTGCAGGTAGAGGTTGGAGGAGAAAAACTCCAGGTTAATCTGCTCATTGAGCTTGTCGATCATGGTCTTCGATAGCATGGGTAGGGATCTCCGGTTTCAACAACAACTGGTGACATTGTTCTTAGTTACGCATCAAATATCAACCGGGTTCAGTGGTTTGAGCAGGTAAATTCAATGAGGCCAGCACCTGGGGCAGCAACCCCTCGGCCACCTCGACACGATTGCGCCCCTTCTGTTTGGCGCTGTAGAGCGCCTCATCCGCCATCTTCATCAACAGCTCCAGGGAGACCGGATTGCCCTCGGTACAGCTG
The DNA here is from genome assembly GCF_030296015.1 of Ferrimonas sp. YFM. NCBI lineage: Bacteria > Pseudomonadati > Pseudomonadota > Gammaproteobacteria > Alteromonadales > Ferrimonadaceae > Ferrimonas > Ferrimonas sp. YFM. The sequence continues at coordinate 76,016 of NZ_AP027368.1, read as the reverse complement.
ACGCCGGCGGACAGGGTGACCCGCCCCAATGCCTGACCATTGTGGCTGAGTTCCAATGCCGCCACCGAAGAGATCAGCTTGTTAGCCAGGTCCAGTGCCCCTGATGCGTCGGTATCCGGGCAGATCACCACCAACTCCTCTCCTCCGTAACGACACACCAGATCCGATTTGCGCACCAGTTCGGTCAACTCCTTGGCCACCCGCTGGATCACAAAGTCGCCGGAGTCATGGCCGAAGGTATCGTTAAACTTCTTAAAGTGGTCGATGTCCATCATCAGCATGGACAGCGGCTCCTGGCGACGCTCACTGAGGGCCAGTTGCGCCTCGAGAAACTCCAGCATATGGCGGCGATTGAACAGGCCGGAGAGGGGATCGCGAATCGCCTGCTCCTTGAGATTGTCTCTCAGGCGAATGTTAGCCAGAGCCAACCCCACTTGCTCCGCCATGGATTCGGCCACCGCCCTGCCTGCCAGCATCTGCACCTCGTCGGTAAACATCAGGCTGAGCACCCCGAGGGCCTCCCCCTGAGCCAACAACGGAATGCAGAGCTGACTGCCCGGCTGAGTCTGATGCTCACAATGAATCTCAACTCCCTCGTCGCAGCTCAGGTGGGTGTTGCCCTTGAGCAGTGCCCAGCACTCCTCTGAGCCAAACTCACTGGGACCGGGCCAGTTTCCTCCCCAGTTGGTCACCATCTCCAGCCCCCGACTGGAGCGAATAAGTGCAATGCTGCCCCGGGCTCCGGGCAGCAGCTGCTCGGCGATGGGCTCCATCACCTTGCAAGCAGCACGCACAGTCGTGCAGGCGGACATCAGGCTGCCCAACCGCTGTAACATCGCCAGATCCCGGGTTCGTGCAACCACCTGGATCTCCTGACTGGCGGCCGCATCCCGCCGGCCATTTTCAAGGGTAAACCTCAACCAACGCCAGAAAGCCAGTACCACAAACAGCCCCAGCATCCAGGTCAACAATACCCAGAACCTGAGAGACATAAGGATCCCGGTCAGTACGGAATTGGGTTCAGAGATGCGAATCAGGCGGTTCTGACCTCCCTGGTTCAGGGACAAAGCCAGGAAATACACCTCTCCGAGGGACGCTTCGTGTCGCAAAGCAGCGCCGATGCCATTGGTCATGGCCTGCTTCAGCTCAGGGAAGGTAACGGGTATGCGTCCTCCCCTCTCACCCCTGGAGTCCAGCACTACCTGGCCGGTATCGTCCAGAACCTGCAATCGGGCTTGGCTGCCTTCCAACATCTGAGCCAGCACGCCTGTCTGCAACGCCTCTTCAGAGTAACCGCTGTGAAGCACCAATCCGGCACCGATGTGTGCCAGTTGCTGCAACCTTGCCTGATGCATCTGTCGAATCTGGGACTCAAACACCTGGGTAAGGAACACCATCAATACACTGAGGATCACCACCATCAACGCCAGGGGTTGCCAGAGACTAACTGAGGATTTGAACATGACTCATCCATGTGGGGTCGCGACCATCCATGGCCAACTTATTGTAAGTATAGAGAGTTTCCCCAAGAGTGCCGATGTAACACCGTTGTCATTAAAGTTTCGTAAACTGCGCTTGCCCATGCAGAGAAGAAATCACTAATGAAAACAAAGACTCATGCTCTGATCAGTTCGGCTCTTCTCCTGTTGGCCGCCGCAGTCCTGTTGGTGGCCCAGCTCTACAGCAATCAGCAGCGAGAACGCCTGGATCAGCAGGCTCTGGCCAGTGCCCAGCTTTACCAGGCGTTCAAAATGCAACTCCTGGAACCGGTCAACCTCTACCTGTCCCAGGGCAATGCCCAGATGCTCTCCGAATCCGGCAAAGGTGCCCAGGCATTGTTGGCACACCTGGACAGCTTCCCCGATGATCTGACTCAGGCACCGAGAGCACTGCTGCTGCAGTTTGGGACCAGGCTGGACAGTGATTACCGCGGCGCCGGCAAGCTGGCAGGCGACCCACGAGGCCTTCTGAACAATGCGGAGCGCAATCTGCTCTCCTACGCCCGCTATCTGGGTCAGTATGCCCAGGAGGGCCGCAGCGAAAACCCACAGGCGGCCGACGCTCTGCTCAGTGCCTCTCTGGAGCTGCCGCAACTGGTGTATGCCCTGGCCACCGATTCCACCCTGAACAAACTGACCCGGGGCGATCAGGTAAACCCCCAGTCCCTGCAGGATCTGGAGGCCTGGGCCAACCGATTGGACACCCTGCCTCTACTTGGGTTAACCGCAGAATCTGGCGAAGAGATGGAAGACAATTTCCTCCTGGATGAAGAGGATGCCGAAGACCCTGGGGAAGAGTACCAGGGCGAACTGGTCAGCCTGGCCCGCCGCTATCGCCAGGAGCTGGCCAACACCGAGGCGACCCTGGCCAGTCTCAGAGCCATGCGCACCGCCCTCAGTGACGACATGATTCAGATGCAGAACAGCCTGGAAGCCCTGGAGCAGGCTCGCCTGGCCCAGGCGGAAACGATCAAGCTGCAACTCAACTCCCTGATGATCGGCATCAGCCTCGCCCTGGTGATCCTGGCCCTGGCGATGGCCTGGGTACAGCACCGCATCGTGGTGCGTCCACTGGAGAAACTGCTGGCCGCCTTCACCAAACTGGTGCAGAGCGGCCGCCGGGACGCCATGGACACCACCTCCAGCTCGGCAGAAACCAATCAGGTGGCCCTGCAGTTTAATCAGCTTCTGCGCCAGATGGCGCAACGGGACAACCAGGCTCAACAGCAGATGGAGGAGGTCTCAGGCCGACTGCAATCTCTGGTGCAGGAGATCACCGCCGTCGCTTCCATGGCCTCGGAGCAACAGGCGGATGTTCAGCAGGCCCGCGAGTCTTCCCGGGTACTGGAGCGTTTGGCCAAAGAGGTGGACAGCGCCTCCGGCGCCGTGGCCGACGGTGCCAAGAAGACCGATCTGGCCATGACCCAGGGCCTGAACCAGCTCGGAAACCTGAGCCAGCTGTCTCAGCAAACCAGCGAGGAGATCGACGTCAGTCAGCAGTCCCTGGCCAACCTGAGCAGCTCGGTGACCGATGTCACCGCCATCCTGGACACCATCAGCGGCATCGCCGAGCAGACCAACCTGCTGGCGCTGAACGCCGCCATCGAGGCGGCCAGGGCCGGCGAACAGGGCCGCGGCTTTGCCGTGGTGGCCGACGAAGTGCGTAATCTCTCCACCCGCACCCAGAGTTCCCTGCAGGAGATCCTCGCCATCCTTAATCAGCTCAACAGTGCCAAGGACAACCTGCAGAATCATATGACCCAGATCCGCGAGGCCGCCACTCACCAGGTGAGTCAGACCGAGCTGCTGAAAACAAAATTGGAAAGCGCCAGGACTCAGGCGGAACAGGCGGCCGTCGCCTCCAGACAGTCGTCAGTCAACGCCCACCAGCAGGCGGAGCAACTCAGGGAGTTCGACGCCCAGATGTCTTCACTGAACCATCAAAGCCAGGCGGCGCTGGAGCGCAACCGGGCCATCGCCGATGCGGTGGCCAACCAGGCCAGCAGCATCGAAGCCATTCTCAAGGCTCAGGAATAACGCAGGGCCTGCAGCGAAGAACGACTGCGACGATAGGCCGCCAACATAGCGGCCTGTGTCTCGGGAAGGGATTCGACCTGTTGAAAGCCCAGAGACAGGTACCAGGCCATCAGATCTGGCTGGGTGAAACACCACACTGGCTCTTTGGCCTGACTGATCACCTCACTCACCAGGGCGGCCCCGACGCCCAGGCGGCGACACTCCAGCACTACCCACACCCCTCTGAGCAGCAGTGCGCCCCCCTGGGGAGAGAGGCGGGCCACCGCCACCGCCCGCCCATCGATTCGAGCAAACCACACCCTATCGTGACGGCGACAACGGTCCTTTTCGCCCTGCTCACGATAAAAGCGGTCAGCCAGAGGCAGCGCCTGGGCCGATAAGGCTTCGATGCTTAATGAGGCCAATAGGGTCTCTCCAGGTTGTGAGCTGGGTAAAAACAGCTATATCTATAGGTACGGCGCTCGAGCCCAGGCTGTGGAGGTGCCATGAACAGCTTCCCCTTTGACCGGCGCCGGGAGGACCGGCGCCAGAATCAAGACCGTCGCACCCAACCCAGGGATGGCGAGGAGAGCAGCGACCGCCGGCAGGTTTTCGGACGTCGCAAGTACGACCGCTTGCCCACCAGCCCTCGCTAACCGCAGATTAAGATAAAGCCGCTTTGACGTAGACGTCGAAGCGGTTTTTCTTAGTCTCGATGGCCATGGTGGGCTGGCGGCCGTCCAGGTGTTCGGCGTAATCGGGCCGCTTCACCACCACCCGCTTTTGAGCCAACTCGAGTGCCGGCACCAGCAGGGCATCCGCATCCTCATCGCTGCCCACCAGTTGCTGAAACACCCGCATCTCCTTCTTCACCAGGGCGGACTTGGCACGGTGTGGGTACATGGGGTCCAGGTAGACCACCTCCACCTGCTCTTCGATGGCGCTCAGGGAGTCGATGCTGTTGCCGGGCGCCAGACTCAGGCGCTGTGACACCCAGGGGCCAATCTCGCTGTCCTCGCAGGCCCGACGCAGACCATCTTCCAACAGGGCCGCCACCACGGGATGGCGCTCCACCATGATCACCCGGCAACCGAGACTGGCCAGCACAAAGCTGTCCCGCCCCAGGCCGGCGGTGCCATCCACCACCAAGGGCGTGACACCGCCCTTAAGACCCACCGCCTTGGCAATGGCCTGGCCCCGGCCGCCACCAAACTTGCGCCTGTGGGCTGCCGCACCGGACACCAGATCCACACTGATGGCACCGGTTTTGGGCTCATCCCTGAGTCTCAGGCTGAGTTTCCCCTGCTCAAAGCCCAGGGCGAAAAGGGAAGTCTCGCTATGCTCAAGCTGCCAACGGCGGGCGATGTCGGGCAGTCGCTGGGCGTCATCGCCCTGTGAGTCCAGATAAAGGGAGTACATGTTCAGTCCGGGGAGTATCGATGGCGGAAGTATACCCATGGCCAGTGACAGGCACAAAAAAAGCGCGCCCTCTGGCGCGCTTATTCGACTATGCGGGGACTCAGGCGGCGACCTGGCCCAGCACAGGTTGTTCGATCATTTCACGACCCAGTTCCAGGGCGTTCTGACACTTGCCCAGCCACTCGTTGCCATCCAGAACCGGACCATTGCCACAACGGACAATGTCCGCCAGCACATTGAAGAACTCACCATCACCGGCCATGACGCCACATGGCATCAGGGTCTGGCGAGAGGTCTGCAGTTGGCTGCCCAGCACCGCGGCACGGCCACGGGCGGTCAGACGGGCACGCTGCTCTTCGTTGAGGCGATAACCCTCCTTCTCAGCGGCCACCAGAGCCTCTTCCAGCTGACGGTCAAACTCTTCGGACGCATCTCGCAGGGCTGCCACACGCTTATCGGCGGCACGACGCCACAGATCGCTGTAGCAAACCAGCAGTTCCAGTTGAGCCAGGATGTCGTCATGGGCCAGACGCTGTTGCTCCAGCACCAGCAAGCTGACGAAGCGCTCCATACCACTCAGCTCCAGGGCGGAGAGACGCTTGGCGAACTCGGTACGGCGAGTCAGCCCCACCTGCACCAGGGCGGCCATCATATCTTCTTTGCTGATGAAGTGGCCGTAGAGGGTTCCGACGGAGCACTCGGCAGCGCGAGCAACATCGGCCATACGAAAGTCGAGAGCACCTTTGCTGCTCGCAGTATTCAGGGCAGCCAACAGAATGCGGGTTTCCCTAACCTTGTATAAATCTGATTTACTCATCGTCCTTTTACTCCTGTTTGCCAAGGGCGCGGCACGCTACCGGCACGATGCGGATATATAACCAGATTCCAGATACCCCTTCCGAGATATAGATCTCACTTACAGAAGCATTCCTATTAGAAACAAGGGGTTGCGAAACTTTCTCGGAAAAAACTGACACAGGTCAAAATATCATTCGAACTGCACCTTTCGCCCTGCCAGCTGAAGAGGTAAAAAACAAGCGAGATGGCTTGTGCCATAAGGGTTACATCGACGTTAACCGGGTACAACTTAAATTGTTATGGTAAAAATTTGACCAAGATCGAATAACGTTCACCCGACATCAAACTCTCCTTTTATCTTCCGCCTGGATCAGGTACTCAATGGGTCACACCAACAGAGGAGTCCACTGTGATCCGTGCCACCCCCCTCTTGATTGCACTGCTTCCTGCACCTGGCTTCGCCATGTGCGGAGACCTGTGCCAATGGCTGGATAACTGGTTTGATGATTACCTCACCCCGGTGGACTACAATTACGCCCACGCTGCCCTGGCCAAGATCCACGCCACAGAGGACAGCGGCATGCAGCTCTCCGCCGGAGCTCTGGCCCAGCTGAATCAGCGCTGGTTGCTGGACATCAATGCGGAGATGAACTGGCAGGAGGAGGGTTCACAGTACCAGCAGGCGGCGCTCAACCGCTTCCAGGCCCGCCTCGACTATCGGGTTGGCGGGGACGAACACTGGGATTTCCTGGTGGGCGTCGGCACCAGCCTGGCCAGCTGGAGTCAGGGTGACCTGAAGGAGTACTCCATCTCCCCGGTGGTGGCCTTCCAGATTCGGGGCAAGCTCACCAACCAGCTGGACCTGGAGATTCGCCACCAGGTGGCCAAGGAGTTCGACAAGCAGTGGAACCACTCCAGCGTCGGCCTGGTGTTCTACCCTACCCCTCAAATTGCCCTCAACCTGAGGGCCGAACACAACGAGATCGCCAACAGCCTGCTGCTGGAGACCCGCTTCTACTTCTAGGGCATGCCGGCCATTGGGTCGTGCTCAGGCGTGTCCCCAAAAAACAAAGAGGCCCGATTGGGCCTCTTCTGTGTTTAGGCGGCGATGCCACTGTGACGCAGCAGGGCGTCAATCTCCGGTTCCCGTCCACGGAATCGCTTGAACAGCTCCATGGGCTCCTCACTGCCGCCCCGCTCCAGGATGCAGTCGAGGAAGTCGGCGCCTACCTGGGTGCTGAAGATCCCCTCCTCCTCGAAACGGCTGAAGGCATCGGCGGAGAGCACCTCGGCCCACTTGTAGCTGTAGTATCCGGCCGCATAGCCCCCGGCGAAGATGTGGCTGAAGCCATGCTGGAAGCGGTTGAACTCAGGCGCCTTGATCACCGACACCTGATCTCGCACCTCGTTCAGGGTCTGCTGAATCCGGTCACCCAGCTCAGGCTGGTACTCAAGGTGCAGGCGGAAATCGAACAGGGAGAACTCCAGCTGACGCACCATCATCATGGCACTCTGGTAGTTCTTGGCGGCCATCATCTTCTCCAGCATTTCGTGGGGCAGCGGCTCGCCGCTCTCATAGTGGCCGGAGATAAAGGCCAACGCCTCCTCCTGCCAGCACCAGTTCTCCAGGAACTGACTGGGCAGCTCCACCGCATCCCAGGGCACCCCATTGATGCCGGCGACGCTGCTGGCGTCCACCTTGGTCAGCATATGATGAATGCCGTGGCCAAACTCGTGGAACAGGGTCACCACCTCATCGTGAGTAAACAGGGCGGGCTTGTCTCCCACCGGACCGTTGAAGTTACAGGTCAGGTAGGCCACCGGGCTCTGCAGGCCCGCACTGCGCAGTCGACGACCGCGGCAGTCGTCCATCCAGGCGCCACCACGCTTGTTCTGACGGGCAAACAGGTCCAGGTAAAAACTGCCGCGCAGCTCTCCCTGGGCATCATGGATGTCGAAGTAGCGCACATCCTCATGCCAGGCATCCACCCCCTCGACTTCGGATACGGCCACACCGAACAGCTTCTCGACGGTGGAGAACAAGCCACTGAGCACCTGCTCCTGCGGGAAGTAGGGGCGCAGCTGCTCATCGGAGATGCTGTACAGATGCTGCTTCTGCTTTTCCGAGAAGTAGGCGATGTCCCAGGCGTTCAGCTCCCCGGCACCATGATGCTCCCTGGCGTAGGCGGTCAGCTGCTTGAGCTCCTCCTGAGCCTGGGGGCGGGAACGAAGCGCCAATTCATTGAGGAAGCTGATCACCTGGGCGGGCTCCTCCGCCATCTTGGTGGCCAGAGACATGTCGGCGTAACTGTCGAACGCCAGCAACTCTGCCAGCTCGTGCTTCAGAGAGAGCATCTCCGCCATCAGCGGGGAGTTGTCAAACTCGCCCGCATTGGGACCCTGATCCGAGGCCCGGGTGCAGTAGGCGGTGTAGACCTCCCGGCGCAGCTCGGCATCATCGGCGTAGGTCATCACCGCGATGTAGGAGGGAAACTCCAGGGTCAGCAGGTAACCCTCATGGCCGCGCTGTTCGGCGGTCTGGCGAGCGGCAGCGACGGCACTCTCCGGCAAGCCCGCCAACTGAGCCACATCGGTCACCTGCTTGGTCCAGGCATTGGTGGCATCCAGCACCCGATTGGCGTACTGGCTGGAGAGTTCGGACAGACGCATGCGAATGTCGCCAAAGCGCTTCTGCTTCGCCTCATCCAGGCCAATGCCGGAAAGTTCAAAATCACGCAGCGCGTTATCGATCACCTTCTTCTGCGCCAGGGTCAGCGCCTCATAGTGCTCAGACTCTTTCAGGGATTTGTAGGCTTCGTACAGCCCCTTATGCTGACCCACCCAGGTGCCGTACTCTGACAGAGCCGGCAGGCAGGCATCGTGAGCTTCCCGCAACTCATCGTTGCTGACCACAGAGTTCATGTGGCTGACCGGCGACCAGATCTTACCCAGATGATCATCCGCCTCCTCCAGAGGCTCCACCAGGCTGTCCCAGGTGTATGGCGCGCCAGCGGCCACCACCTGCTCCACCTTCTCACGACAGGCGGTCAGGGCCTGTTCCACCGCTTCCTGAACGTGTTCCGGTCTGATGGCTGAGAACTGAGGCAATTGATCCGTGTGCATCAAGGGGTTGGTCATGGGGGCTCCTTGTTGGTCTGTGCTTCCCGCATTAAAGGATAAGGCGTGTTGATCTTTGCTGAGCATTTTTTTGAGACAATAGTTGGCAGCCCTCTTTCCGGGAAAAGTGCCCACCAACAAAGATCAATACACCCTGGTATCTCCTCACAACATGGGGCGTCGTCGGCACAAAAACAAGGTGTTACCCGAAACTTTGCCCTCGACAAATGAATGAGTTGCCGATTGAGTTCACACTCTTCCAACCTCAAATTGTATGAAGATTTTTAAATTGTTATTACTTATGGTGATGTTGAAAGATAAGCCTTTCTTTACAAAAGCTTACAGAGGAAAACCCTGCATTTTGACCTCTGTAGAAACCATATTTGTGACACGAGCTGGATTATTCCCTCTTCCCACTAAGGTTTTCGGGAGACCTCTCACAGAACACAACGACCAATAAGAATAGAATCCATTCTCACTCGCAATCACAATGTACCAGCGAATAGGTAAATACAATGAAATCCATCCTGACCACCAGCATAGTGTTGGCGCTGGCCAGCTTCTCAGTTGCTGCAGCAGATTATGAAGTGGACTTTGGCTACGACTCCAAGTACATCTCCGAAGGTCGTGACAACCTCGAAAAGGGCGGTATCTACTGGCTCAATGGTGCCGCTGGGTTCGAAAACGGCATTACCCTGTCCGCCGCCTATGGCTACGCCGCCGACTCCAGTGTCGACTACGATGAGCTGAATCTTGGTATCGAATACGGCTTTGAAGTAGGTGATTTCAGCTTCTACGGTAGCTACACCCGACTCGAGTTCTTCGAAGATGATGAGTCAGACAACGAACTGGGCGCCGGAATTGCCTACGGCGGCCTGGAGTGGTTCGAGCCCTTTGTAGACTACGTATACAGCACCGAAGCCGAAGGTGGCTTCCTGGAGATTGGCGTCCAGCGGGAGTTCGCCATCAACGAGGCCATCACCTTCACCCCTTACGTAATTGCCGCTTTCGACTACGGTTATGCCAGCCCTGAGCATGATGGTGCCAACCACCATACTTTTGGTGCTTCCCTGGGGTATCAGTTGAACGACACCTGGGCACTAAGTGCGACTGTAGAGCACCAGAAGGGTGACAAAGATGTCGAGCTGGATGTAGGTAACGACGATGGCCACACCTGGGCGGGCATCCACTTCATCGCCGCATTTTAAGACACAAAGGGGAGCCCAGGCTTCCCTTTTTGATTTCAGTATTGGCCAGTAACGAAAGAGTCTGGTTAAATGGGCTGCCAAAATTGCCATCCAGGAATCGAGGAAGCACATTGCCCACGTGCCACACTCAACCATCTGAATTCAGCTGGATAGTTGTACTGCTGATAGTGGTGGTATCTTGCCAGCTGTGGGGCTCCAATCATCTCCTGACACTCGACTACCCAGATGCCAGTCATCCCTATGGGGTCGATGTTCTTCACAGTCACGGCTCCCAAGAGCATCACCCTGACAGCGATCCCGTCGAATCCTTATCCCATGAACACTCGGATCATGTTCACTTCAGTGGCCACCCAGTTGAGGGGCACTATACGGCAATGGAAAACATGCCAACGGAAGTGATCCCCTATGGAGATTGTCACTACCAAAGCCCTGGTTTCGCCCCCCCAATCCCCCCCCCAAACTCCTAAAGATCTTTACACCACGACACCAACTTTTTTACTCGGTACGCTTCCTGCGTGACGACCTAAGCCTGCACGGTAACCAAAGGTCGATACATCAAGAAGTGATACCAATGAGATCCAATAGACGAGGGTTCAACCCCCGTCTGACTATACAAAAATGGAGCGTTTTCATGACGCCATCTCTATGGCCAAAAGCCCTGGTACTGGTGCTGGCCACCCTGGCCTCCTTCTCCCTGTGGGCCCACGGGGTGGATGAGGACACCCGCCAGTTCCTGACCCAGAGCCAAGGGATCGCCCTGATCCCCTACCTCTACATCGGCGCCAAACATATGGTCACCGGGTACGATCATCTGCTGTTCCTGGTGGGAGTGATCTTCTTCCTGTTCCGCGCCCGTGATGTGCTGCTCTACGTCAGCCTGTTCACCCTGGGCCACAGCATCACCCTGCTGTACGGGGTGCTGGCAGACATCCAGGTGAACCCCTACCTGGTGGACGCCATCATCGGCCTCTCCATCGTCTATAAGGGATTCGACAACCTGGGCGGCTTCAAGCGACTGCTGGGCTACCAGCCCAACACCAAGGGGGCGGTGATCCTCTTCGGCCTGTTTCATGGTTTCGGTCTGGCCACCAAGATCCAGGAGTTCCAGCTGCCGGACGACGGCCTGGTGGCCAACATCCTCGCCTTCAACCTGGGGGTGGAGCTGGGACAGTTTGCCGCCCTGGGGCTGGTGCTGATCCTGATGAGCGCCTGGCGCCGTCACCCCAGCTACTTGCAGTTTGCCACCGTCAGCAACACCCTGCTGATGAGTGGCGGCCTGATGCTGATGGGCTTTCAGCTCACCGGCTACTTCACCAACTAGACAGATAAAGAGGTAACCCCATGACTCAACCAAAGATTCCGGTGCACTCCGCCGCCACTCTGGTGAAAGCCAGCATCGCAGCCTCCGCCCTGGCAGCGGTGGTTCTGACCACCTGCATCCTGCCCGCCGAGTACGGCATCGACCCCACGGGTGCCGGCAGCGCCCTGGGCCTGACCGTCCTGTCCGAGGCCCAGGCAGCCCCCCAGCAGGAGGTGCTCTTGGCTCAGCCTCAGTTCGATCGGGGCAGCAAGCCCGAGCGTCAAGACCAGGTCAGCATCTCCATTCCCGCCGGCAAGGGGTTGGAATACAAGCTGCTGATGGACCAGTACGCCCACCTGGAGTACGAGTGGCAGACCAACGGCACTCCCCTCTACTTCGATTTCCACGGTGAACCTGAGGGCGACACCACCGGCTATTTCGAGAGCTTTGCCATCACCACCTCAGACAAGATGAAGGGCTCATTGACCACCCCCTTCGCCGGCTCCCACGGCTGGTACTGGAAAAACCGCTCCGGCAAGCCGGTGGAGGTAACCCTGACCATCAAGGGCAGTTACACCATCAAGGGTTAATCCGGTGACACATCAACAAGGGAGCCAATCGGCTCCTTTTTTTGCGTCTTTTTCTTTCCCCCACCGTCTTACCTCTCTTACAGTGACACTAACCCCCGAAGGAGAAACGCCCATGCTGGATCACTGGCAGGCCCACAAAGACAGGCTTCGCGCCTACCTCATCGCCCGACTCCCGGATGAAGCCGCCGTCGACGATGCCCTGCAGGAGATCTACCTCAAGGCCCACAGCAAGCAGCATCAACTCAGGGAGCAGCAGAGCCTGGGGGCCTGGCTCTACCGCATTGCCCACAACACCATCATGGATCACTATCGCCGTCACCCTGACTGGGCCCCCCTGGACCAGGAGCCCGAAGCGCCACAACAGGATACGGCTCAGCTCGCCCATCAGGAACTGGCCCAGTGCCTGCGGCCGCTGATCAACGAACTGCCGGAGAAATATGGCCTGCCCCTGACCCTGGCGGATCTGGAGGGCAAGAGCCAGCAGCAGGTAGCCGAACAGCTGGGGCTGAGTCTCTCCGGTGCCAAGAGCCGGGTTCAGCGGGGAAGGGAAAAGCTGAGGCAGAAGATCCTGGCATGCTGCGCCCTGGAAACCGGACCAGGCGGGGTGCAGGCCTACACCCCCAAGGGCAATTGCGACTGCTGACCAAAATATTTTGCGTCCTTTGCTGAGCGCCTGCGTCTCTTAAGGCATCACAGTAAATGTCTTAGGAGAACCCCATGCTGAAAGTGATCAGTTTTACCATCTGCCCCTTCGTCCAGCGCATCACCGCCCTGCTGGAAGCCAAAGGGCTGCCCTACCAAGTGGAATACATCGAGCTGGCCAACAAACCGGACTGGTTCCTGGAGATCTCCCCCAATGGCCAGGTACCACTGCTGCTGACCGAACAGGGCAACGCCCTGTTCGAGTCCGACGCCATCGCCGAGTACCTGGAGGACAAGTTCGGCCCCCTACAGCCAAACCTCACCCCGGAACAGAAGGCGCTCAACCGCGCCTGGAGCTACCTGGGCAGCAAACAGTACCTGGTCCAGTGTTCCGCTCAGAGCAGCGGCGATGCCGAGACCCTGGTGGAGCGCACCGCCAAGCTGGCCGGCGCCTTCGCCAAGGCGGAAAAGGTGCTGGGCACTCACCGCTACTTCAACAGCAATAGCCTTTCCATGGTGGACATCGCCTGGCTGCCGGTGCTGCACCGAGCCTGGATCATCAAAGAGAAAACCGGCTACGACTTCCTGGCCGGTTTCCCAAGGGTCCAGGCCTGGCAGGCGGCGCTGATGGACAGTGGCCTGACCGCCCCCAGTGTCTCCGACGCCTTCATGGACAGCTTCGAGGGCTACTACCTGTCGGAACGTACCCTGCTGGGGCGCCTCCACCAGCACTGCCCCAAGTGCGACTGCGATGCTCACACCCTGGAGCAGCAATGCACCGAACTGCAGTGTTGTGATCAGCTCCAGGCCTGCGACACCGACGCCAGCCGATGTGGCGACAGTGGCTGTTGCGGCTGATCTTCACTCTCTCAGGCGGAGGCTGCCTCCGCCTAAACCGATTGAATCAATCCCTTGTTTTCGTTTGAGACCGGCCCCAGATCAGAGTACAACTTAGGCTAGTTATGCCAATTTACAGCTCACCATCAAAGGATTTTTCCCATGGCTCAGCAATTTGACTATATCGTTCTCGGTGCCGGCAGCGGCGGCATCGCTTCCGCCAACCGGGCCGCCATGCGCGGCGCCAAGGTGCTGCTTATCGAGGCCAAGCACCTGGGTGGAACCTGCGTGAACGTCGGTTGCGTGCCGAAGAAGGTGATGTGGTTCGGCGCCCAGGTGGCGGAAGCGGTCAACCTGTACGGACCGGACTACGGCTTCGACCTCACCCTCAACAAGTTTGACTGGGGCAAGCTGGTGGAGAGCCGCGAGGCCTACATCGAGCGCATCCACGGCGGCTACAACCGTGGCCTGGACGCCAACGGCGTCACCCTGGTCAACGGCTTCGGTAAGTTTGTCGATGAGCGCACCGTCGAGGTGAACGGCGAGCTCTACACCGCCCCGAACATCCTGATCGCCACCGGCGGTCGCCCCACCATCCCTAATATTCCCGGCGCCGAGCACGGCATCGACTCCAACGGCTTCTTCGCCCTCACCGAGCAGCCCAAACGGGTGGCGGTGATTGGCGCCGGCTACATTGCGGTGGAACTGGCCGGGGTACTGCACTCCCTGGGCAGCGAAACCCACCTGCTGGTGCGCAAGCATGCGCCCCTGCGCAGCTTCGATCCGCTGATCACCCAGACCCTGGTGGAACTGATGGAGAAGGAGGGGCCCACCCTGCACACCCACTCCATCCCCAGCGAGGTGGTCAAGGAAGCGGACGGCAGCCTGACCCTGAAGCTGGAGAACGGCAACAGCCTCAATGTGGACAGCCTGATCTGGGCCATCGGCCGCGAACCTGCCACAGACGTCATCAACATCGAGGCGGCCGGGGTCAAGGTCAATGAGCGTGGCTTTATCCCGGTGGATGAATTCCAGAACACCAATGTGCCCGGCATCCACGCCGTGGGCGACATCATGGAGGGGGGCATCGAGCTGACTCCGGTAGCGGTCAAAGCGGGTCGCCAGCTGTCCGAGCGCCTGTTCGGCAACCAGCCCAACGCCAAGATGGACTACTCCCTGGTCCCCACTGTGGTGTTCAGCCACCCGGCCATCGGCACCATCGGCCTCACCGAACCTCAGGCCGTGGAGCAGTATGGTGAGGAGAACGTCAAGGTGTACACCTCAGGCTTTGCCGCCATGTACACCGCGGTCACCGCCCACCGCCAGCAGACCCAGATGAAACTGGTGTGTGCCGGCCCCGAGGAGAAGATCGTCGGCCTGCACGGCATCGGTTTCGGCATGGATGAGATCCTTCAGGGTTTCGCCGTGGCCATCAAGATGGGCGCCACCAAGGCGGACTTCGACAACACAGTGGCCCTGCACCCCACCAGCGCCGAAGAGTTTGTTACTATGCGCTAAGGGCCAAACTGAACTGAAAAAGCCGCTCATCTGAGCGGCTTATTTGTACCTCCCGCCTTCGCATCACTGAACAAACACCCAGTAATCAAATCAAGACTCGGGTTTCACCCTGAGAATACGGACATCAAAAAAATGCCTATAGTGAGAACCATGACGCCGCTTTTAGACACCAAATCAATGGGATAAACCCTGCACTCTCCAATGTCGGGGCCCCATCCATCAAGCACCCCCAGTGGTTATTCCTGAATTGCCAAATCGATGAGAGAGCCCGATTCCTTACACACAGGGTTGGCTGTCTCCTGAGGCAGCTCTGGAGAGAAAAATGATGAAATGCCTACTACGTACCGCCGTCCTGGCATTGCCCCTGGCGATGATGGACAGCGCACTGGCCGCCACCTCTGGTTCCCACTATTCCCTCGGAGGTGAGGGGGTAGAGGCGGGAACGCCCCCATGGGCCTGCCCCAGAGGATCGCCGCCCACGCCCTCAGTCTGGAGGAAATGGAACGGGAGTACATTCTGTCGGTGGTAAGGGCCTGCAAAGGCAACAAGGCCCAGGCGATGAAAATTCTCAGCATTGGGAAAGCCACCCTCTACCGAAAACTGAAGGAGTATGGCTGGGACGGCTCTACCTGAGGGACTGAATCAGCAGCTGGGGCTGATGGCCGCGAATGGCCCGGCCTTTGACCAGCACCAGGGGAATGCCGTGGCCGCCAAACTGGGCAAACTCCCGGGAGCCCTGTGGATCCTGCTCCATGTCCAGCTCCACAAAGGGGATGCGGTTGTCGGTCAGAAACTGGCGGGTGGCGGCGCAGGCACTGCACCAGCTGGCGCTGTAGAGCACCACATCGCTGTTGTGTTGCTGATTTAACTGAGTCGCCAGCCGGCCGCCAGCCCCCAGTTGGAACAGGGCATAGCCCAACAACGCCAGCACCACAGCCGTGGCAGATACCCATCTCATCATAGTCTCTCCCGCTTCAATGACCCCTTATACACCGAATCGGACACAAAAAGAAAAGGCAGCCCTAGGGCTGCCTTATATCAGTAGTTTGACTTACTCTTGAATGGCTACCGGAATGTCACCGACACCCATCTGGCTGCGCTTGCCCACTTTGCGCAAGTAAGCGATACCCGCCACCAGCAGCATCAGAATGATGCCGATGTGGAACAGGGCATGAGCTGGCTCTTCCACCAGGCGGGAAGCCTGGTAGAACAGAGTCGCTGTCGCGTAGGCTACTACAAAGGTGTACACCGCGCTGAAAGCGGTCCAGCGAGATCCAAACTCACCGGCCATGGCACCCAGCACTGCGGCACAGGGGGTATACATCAGGATAAACAGCAGGTAGGCAAAGGCCGCCGCACCGGTTTCAAACTGGGCTTCCAGGTTCTTCAGGGTCGCCGCTTCGAAACCAAACTCTTCACCCATGGCGTCAGTATCCTGAGCGTCACCGATGTTCAGGCCCAGAGGATCATCCCAGGCAATACCGAACATATTCTCGGGAATGGTCGCCAGACCTTCGTTTACAGCACCGATCAGGCTGAACTCTCCGGCTTCCTCTTCACCACCCTGGCTGTACAGGCTGTTCAGAGTACCCACTACCGCTTCTTTGGCGAAGATACCGGTAATTACACCAACGGTGGCAGGCCAGTTTTCCTCTTTGACACCCATGGGATCAAACACTGGGGTCACAACTTGAGCTGCCGCAGACAGAACAGAGTTTTCAGAGTCTTGGTTGCCAAAGCTGCCGTCGGTACCCATGGAGTTAAAGAAGCTCAGAATGGTGACAACGATAACGATGGTCTTACCTGCGCCCAGAACAAACTGCTTGGTGCGCTGCCAGGTGCGGCGGCCGATGGCGCCCAGAGTCGGCATCTCATAGTCAGGCAGCTCCATGAAGCCCTGGCTGGCTTCACCGGGCAGCAGGGTATGGCGGAGCAGCAAGCCCGTCAGGATGGCCGCCACGATGCCGATCAGATACAGGGCGAACACTAGGTTCTGGCCATTTTCAGGGAAGAACGCCGCCACAAACAGGGCATATACAGGCAGACGAGCACCACAGGACATAAAGGGTGCCATCATGGCCGTTACGATACGCTCTCTCTTGGTATCCAAAGCCCGGGTTGCTGTTACGGCAGGCACGTTACAGCCAAAGCCAACAATCAGGGGCACAAAGGCTTTGCCAGGCAGACCGATCTTCTGCATTACACCTTCGATGACGAAACCGGCTCGGGCCAGATAACCGGAGACTTCCAGAATGCTCAAAGCGATATAGAGGAAGGCCACAACAGGGATAAAGGTCGCCACGGTCTGGATACCAGCCCCGACGCCGTCAGACACAATGGCACCAACCCAGTCAGGCAGACCCGCGCTCTCCAGCAGCAGGGCAGAACCATCCACAAAAATGGCGCCGGCGACAATATCGAAGAAATCGATAAAGGAGGCCCCGATGTTAATGGCAAACATAAAGGTCAGGTACATCATACCCAGGAAGATCGGCACCCCAGTCATGGGGCTCAGGGCATAATGGTCCAGCTTCTCTGTCATTGATTTGATAACAGAAGGCTTAGAGAGCACCGACTGAATCAGTTCACCGATAAACTGGTAACGGCGATCGGCGATATGCTCGGCGGGGGAGATATCCTGCGCCACCAGCCTATTGGACGCCTGCTGGGCTGCTTCATCAGCCTGGGACAGAAGACGGGTAATGGCACTGGCTCGGCCTCCCCCAAGCTCAGTCACAGACTGCTCAACAGCGGCCCCCAGATCGATGGCAAGAGGTTCGCAAGCCTCATTGGCCTTCGCCATGGCTGACATCGCCTCTTTCACCTGTTTGGGACCGGCTTCTGTCTTGGCGCTGATCTGCACCACTTTGCAACCCAGGCGCTTTTCCAGGGCGTCGGTATCAACCTTAATACCGCGACGCTCGGTCACATCACACTTGTTCAGTACCAACAGCATGGGAACATTCAATTCACGAAGCTGAGTGGTCAGATAGAGGTTTCGTTCCAGTTGGGACACGTCCACAACGTTAACCAGAAGATCAATCTCCTGCCCAAGCAGGAATTCACGACTGATCTTTTCATCGATGAACGCATCACCATCGGCGGCTTCCAAATCGTAAAGGCCCGGCAAGTCGGTAATCTCTGCACTCTTTCCAGCCAGATTCAACTTACCCACTTTCTTGTCGACGGTGACACCTGCCCAGTTACCTACAGACACGTTATTACCAGTCAGGGCATTAAACAGAGTTGATTTACCGGAGTTGGGATTACCAACGGTCGCGCAACGCAGTACTTTAGACACTTGTTAAACCTCTACGTGAATCTGTGCAGCCAGGCGGTTGTTGAGACAGAGGCTGGCTCCCCGCACCTTTAACTGAACGGCACCGCCCAGGGGCGCAGAGCGAACCATACGAACCTCACTGCCTTTGGTGAAACCCAACGCCATGAGGCGACGCTTAAGTGCAAGCGACATGGTTTGGTCGCCCAAGCTAGCGACACAGCCCACTTGCCCTTGATCTAAATCTGATAAAACCATTGCGGCACCCAACTACAAACAAGAATTGATATCATTTTCAGTCAAGTATACTGACTGCCTTCAAAAATTCTTTGACCTAGCTCGCCGTTTTCACCTCAAATAGAAATAATTCACGTTTGAGTTATCTTTCTCTGAGACAACGCACAAATTTTAGTAACTTTATAGTTTCCGGCATCTTGAATAGCATTCTCTCTCCAGAGAAAAGCCGCCCTACACTCTCTCACCTGCCCAAAACAGGCCTCAATGCCGCTTCATCAGCCGGATGCTTGAAAAGAATCAATTCAGATCCGTCACCTATACTGAAACTTTGTTCAGAGGAGAGTGACCATGGGCAATCACACCTATAAGAAACTGGAGCTGGTGGGCTCCTCACGGACCAGCATGGAAGACGCCATCAGCAGCGCCATCGACCGGGCCCACCAGACGGTGGCCAATCTGCGCTGGTTTGAAGTGGTGGAGACCCGAGGTCAGATAGAGAACGGCAAGGTGGCCTACTGGCAGGTCACACTGAAGGTGGGATTCACTCTGGAAGAGTAGAGCAGGCCAGGACCACCCCAGCCTGCGACAGGGCAGGGCAAGATCAGGCGCTCTCTGCCTGCTTTAGCCTGCTGTAGAGATCGTCTTTCAGGTTGAGGCGCTTAAGCTTCAAGCTCTCAAGATACTCGTCTGTGGTGTTTTCGAGGCCCTCCTCGATGCGGCGGACTTCGCGGTCCAGTTCGTGATATTCGTTGTACAGCTTATGGAAGGTATCGTCGGAGAGGTTCAGTTCCTGAATCAGTTCCACCTGGTTGGGAAATTCGTTCACCAGGCTGTGGTCTTGAATTATCATCACGCATTCCTCCTTGGGGGTCTGATTCCATAATGCTCCCCTCACTTGCGCATTTGTTTGATGCAGATCAGTAAATTATTCGTTATGAAGTTGCTTCATTTTTTGGTCACATTGGCCAAAGGAAAGAGTGAGAAGCCGAACAAAAACCGTTCAACACCTAGCCATCAGGGACTGGAGGAGGAAGCGGCAGCGGCCACCGCCTCTATGCGCACCAGAAACTGCTCCAGGGCGGCACCGTCCGGGTAATCCAGCTGGTATCTGTTGTGAAAAAACAGGGTCAGGGTCACAACCTGGTCCGACAGAAACAGGGTGTAGCCATCAAAGTCGCTCCAGGCCAATATCCCCTTGAACTCATGCCCCTGTGGTCCAGGCACGCCACCATCACACACCTTCTGGTAGATCTGCAGCAACCTTCGGGTATCCAGTTGATTTTTCATATCACCTCGTCCCAAGACCAATTTTCGAATCAGGTAATCCCGCCACCCTCCAAACATAGACCTGCCTTTCGCGGTGAGCTCCAAGATGTCTACGATGGGAGCCGCGTTCTGGCTCAATCCGCTCGCCCATGGCCAGGGCGCACCGATCAATTCCCTGACCGTCGGGTACTAAGATGTACAGCCGAGGCCAACATGCCCTAGTATGAGATAAAGCCCAATCAAGCCATTGAATTATGTCTGAATCCACCCAGTTCATCGTTGCCCTTGACCAGGGCACAACGTCCAGCCGAGCCCTGTTGTTTGATCGTCAGGGCCAGGTCATCGGCACCGCCCAACGGGAATTTACCCAGCACTACCCCAGCCCGGGCTGGGTGGAACATGACCCCATAGAGATCTGGGCCAGTCAACGGGCCACCCTCACCGAACTGCTGGCCAAGTGCCGGGTGAACCATCAGCAGGTGGCGGCCATCGGCATCACCAATCAGCGGGAAACCACTGTGGTTTGGGACAGGGAAACCGGCCAACCGATCCACAACGCCATCGTCTGGCAGTGCCGCAGGACATCCGAACTCTGCAGCGAACTGAAACGCCAGGGACTCGAAGCCACAGTGAAGCAGAAAACCGGCCTGGTTCTGGATCCCTACTTCTCTGCCACCAAGATCCGCTGGATTCTGGATCAGGTCCCCGGGGCCAGAGAGCGGGCAGAACAGGGCAAACTGGCGTTCGGCACCATCGACAGCTGGCTCATCTGGAACCTCACCGAGGGTAGGGTACACGCCACCGACGTCACCAACGCCAGTCGCACCATGCTGTTCAACATCCACACCCTGGAGTGGGACCAGGAGCTACTGAGTGCTTTTGATATCCCAGAGTCCATGCTGCCCCAGGTCAAAGCCAGTGGTGAGCTCTACGGCCAGGCCCAACTGGGCAACGCTCGGGTGCCCATCAGTGGCGTGGCCGGCGATCAGCAGGCTGCCCTGTTCGGCCAGCTGTGCCATGACCCAGGCATGGCCAAGAACACCTACGGCACCGGCTGCTTCCTGCTGATGCACACCGGACAGAAGCCGGTGGCCTCCAATCATGGCCTGCTCACCACCCTGGCCTGCAATCTGCCGGGAGAAGTGAACTACGCCCTGGAGGGAGCGGTGTTTATGGGCGGTGCCAGCGTGCAGTGGCTCCGGGATGAACTGGGGCTGATCCGCCACGCCTCGGAAACCGAGGCCCTGGCCCTGTCGGTACCGGACACTCAGGGGGCCTACCTGGTGCCCTCCTTCACCGGACTGGGGGCGCCCCACTGGGATCCCTTTGCCCGGGGCACCCTGGTGGGGATGACCCGGGGCACCAACCGTCAGCATCTGGTGCGCGCCACCCTGGAGTCCATCGCCTATCAGTCCATGGATATCCTCAGGGCCATGGAGCAGGATGCCGGTCAGCCGCTGAGCCAGCTCAGGGTCGATGGCGGCGCCACCGCCAACCAGTTCCTGATGCAGTTCCAGTCCGACATTCTGGATACCTGCGTGGTACGTCCCGCCAATGTGGAGACCACCGCCGCCGGGGCCGCCTATCTTGCGGGGCTGGCCTGTGGCTACTGGCCCAGTCTCACCACCCTGACCAGGGAAGTGACTGAGCCTCAGCAGTTCCAACCTCAGATGACGGACAGCACCAGAGAGACTCTGGTTAAAGGCTGGAAACGGGCCCTGGCTGCCAGCCGCCATTGGTCCTCCCTGGGACAGGAATAAGGTTAACGGGGTGGGGTCATTGCTGCTTTTTTCTGCAACCTTGAAATTACCTCGTTGGAATACCTGCGCTACATCATCGGGTTAGCGCACAGTTTTGCCGACCAATCGGCGGCAATTGCGGATCTTGCCACCAATCCGGAGTACAAAAAGGGGGAGACTGAAGACCTGTAACGGCAGACATGATCACACTCGCTCATCATTCCCACCGCAGGGGGCTGACCCTAAGACCCCTGCTGCTGACCCTCGCCTGTGTCGGTGCCTACATGCAACAGTTGCCCTGGATGCTGGCCTCTCTGCTGGCGTTCCTCAGTTACCTGGTCTGGTATCAACCCCGGCGCTATCACCAGGGTGGCCTACCTGAGGTGCTGCATGAAGAGTGCAGGGCGATGATGTCTCTTTCACCCTGGGTCCGGGCAACGGTGGCGCTTGGACTGACGGCCCTCATAGGCGTGCTATTGCTGGTGTTCTGGCAGCAGCAATGCCGCTCAGGACTGGTGTTGATTGCCGTGGTCTCTCTGGGCAAAACGGTTTGGAACTTCCTATTTATCGGCAAGTTAGGCAGCGAGGAACTCCTGGCTACCTTGGCATCGATCATCGGAGCTGCAATACTGATGGATTGAGCCCTGTACCCTCAGCGGTGAATGAGTATACTAGGGCGCCGACCGGATCACGCATTGCTGAACGGCACTTGACAGCAAACTGCTTCGAATCTTACTTTCAGCAGCTTAACGTTTCCAAACCACCTTCGGAGTCATGCGATGGATAAGCCATCTCTCTCGACCGCCATCAGTCGCATGCAGTCGAGGCTTGCCCAGTTAGCCCACAGGCAACCGGAAAACTCCAAGGTCCAGCTCTCCGAATCGATTCAGCCCACCCTGCTGCTTCCCTGGCTGGCTGCTCAGCAGCAATGGCCCCAGATCTACTGGCGAGGACGCAACCAGGGGGAGCAGGTTGCCGCCATAGGCGCCTGCCAGACACGG
The DNA here is from genome assembly GCF_030296015.1 of Ferrimonas sp. YFM. Classification (NCBI taxonomy): domain Bacteria; kingdom Pseudomonadati; phylum Pseudomonadota; class Gammaproteobacteria; order Alteromonadales; family Ferrimonadaceae; genus Ferrimonas; species Ferrimonas sp. YFM. The sequence goes on along the minus strand of NZ_AP027368.1, from coordinate 53,552 downwards.
CGCATCGATCAGCAGCCCTCCCAACAGCTCAGCGAGTTCTACGAGGAGTGCTGCCGCCTCAACCATGCCGGTCTTCGCTGGTATGGCGGCATCGCCTTCGACACCAAACAGCCTGCCTGGGAGACATTCGGCCAGGCCCAGTTCATCCTGCCAAGGCTGGAGATACGCCAGGGAGAGAAGGAAGCGCAGCTGCTGCTGAACCTGGACGGCAATCCCGACTCCTGGCTGCAGGAGCTGACCACCGCGGCCGCCTTTCTGGAACAGCTTCAGGGGATCAAGCCCCTGCCGCCACTGGCGCCGGGACACATCCTCTCCCGCCAGGACACCCCGTCGGAGTCCCACTGGCACGAGCTGGTCAAACAGGTCACCGAACCGGAATTTAACCAGGATACCCCCAAGGTGGTGCTGGCTCGTCAGAGTCAACTGCAACTGAGTCACCAGCCCCACCCCTGGACCGTGCTGCACGCCTGGCAGTTGCTCAACCCCAACAGCTATCAGTACGGCTTCCAGCTAAACCCTAATGACAGTTTCATCAGCTGCTCGCCCGAGCGGCTGTTCCAGCGACGCCAGCAGGAGCTGAGCACTGAGGCTCTGGCAGGCACCACAGTGCGTGGCTTCACCCAGGAAGAGGACGATGCCCTGGCCCAGGCGCTGCTGGACGATGATAAGAACCAGCACGAGAACCAGCTGGTTCGCCTGCTGATTGAACAGAAGCTTCAGCCTCTGTGCGACTACGTCGGCACCGAGGAGAGCCCCTCCATTCTGAAGCTGAACCATATCCAACACCTGCACCGTACCATCAAGGCAGAGGTGAAACATGGCGTCAACGACCTGCAGCTGCTGCAGGCCCTGCACCCCACCCCGGCGGTGGGCGGCTTCCCCAGGGAAAGCGCCATGACCTTCATCCGTCAGCGGGAAGGGTTCAGCCGCGGCTGGTATGCCGGCGCCTGCGGCTATTTCAATTGTCTGGGCAGCGAGTTTTCCGTGGCTCTGCGAAGCGCCCGCTTCAGCGGCGACACCATTACTCTGTTCGCCGGGGCCGGCATTGTCGCCGGGTCCGACCCCGAAGCGGAGTGGCAGGAGCTGGAAAACAAGTTGGCCACCATTATGGGAATTCTCAACGGCCTATGAACACGACACCAATCGCCGATCTAAACCTTCTGTGGTCAAAACTGATGCTGGAGGAGCTGTGGCGACTGGGCGTAAAACACATCTGCCTGGCCCCAGGATCCCGCTCCACTCCTCTGACTCTGGCCGCGGCCGAACATCAGGGACTGACCCGTCACACCCACTTCGACGAACGCGGGCTGGCCTTTATGGCCATGGGCCTGGCCAAATCCAGCCGCAGTCCGGTCGCCCTGGTGACCACATCTGGCACCGCCCTGGCCAACCTCTATCCGGCCATCGTCGAGGCCTTCCTGACCAAGGTGCCGCTGATCCTGCTCACCGGTGACCGGCCACCGGAGCTTATCGACTGTGGCGCCAACCAGGCGATCATTCAGCCGGGGATCTTTGCCGATTACTGCACCAGGGTGGACCTGCCGACGCCGGATCTGACCATCCCCCCTCAGGCCCTGCTGACTCAGCTGGATCATGCCATCGGCAGCAACACAGGCCCGATTCACGTCAACTGCATGTTTCGCGAGCCGCTTTATCCCAAGGCAGACCGCACCGATTTCAGCGACTACCTCTCCCCTGTGGGTCAATGGCTCAGCGGCGACCGTCCCTGGAGCCCAATGGCCAACCTCAGCAGCAAGGCGCTGCCCACAGAGGAACAATGCCAGGCGTTTGCCGATGCCAAGGGGGTGATCGTCGCCGGCACCCTGCCTCCTGAGCAGGACCCTCAACAGCTTGTCCAACTGGCCGAGCGCCTGGGGTGGCCCCTGCTGGCCGACTGTCAGTCACAGCTTCGCCAAGCGGACGGCGTGGTGCACCACATCGATCAGTTACTGCACCGGGACGATTGCCAGGCACTTCTGGGTGAGGCGGAGCATCTGCTGCTGGTGGGCGCCCGCACCCTCTCCAAACGGATGCTGAGCTTTATCGACAACCATCAGTGGCAAAAGCAGTGGCAGTGGCTGCAGCACCCCCAGAGGCTGGACCCCAATCACAAACCGAAACTGGTGTGTGTGGGGGACCTTCAGGATCTGATGGCCCTGCCCTGGCCCCAGGCGACCAAGCCCCTCTGGACACCACAGCTGAACCAGGCCAGTCAGGCGCTGGATCGTCTGATTGAACGCCTCCACGGGCATGGCGAACTCACCGAACTCTCGGCCATTCGCCATCTGAGTCAGGCCCTGGGGGACCAGGCCCAGCTGTTTATCGGCAACAGCCTGCCGGTTCGGCTGTTCGACACCCTGGCTGCACCGACAGCAACACCGCCCCCCATCTACACCAACCGGGGCGCCTCCGGCATCGATGGCCTGCTGGCCACAGCCACCGGAGTGGGACGAGGCAACCGTCGACCCACAGTGCTGGCCATCGGCGACCTGTCACTGCTGCACGATCTCAACTCCCTGGCACTGGTCCGGAACTGCGACTTCCCCATGGTGGTTCTGGCCATCAATAACGACGGCGGCAGCATCTTCAACCTGCTGCCAGTCCCCAATGAACCCTTGCGCCAGGATTACTACCGGCTGGGTCACGGCCTGCAGTTCAAGGGGGCCGCAGAGCAGTTCCAACTGCCCTATCTCAACCCACAGAGTCTGGATGAGTTCAGGGAGGGCCTGGAAAGTGCCACGGCCACCAATGGCGCCTCCCTCATCGAGCTGAGTCTGCCACCCAAACAGTCTTCCGAACTGCTGGTAGAGCTGGCCAAAGCGGTCAAAGATGTCCCCCTTGGCTGATCGTCCCACCCTGGTGCTGCTCCACGGCTTTCTGGGCAGCGCCGCGGATTGGCAACCAGTGCTTTCGGCACTGGAGTCGCACTTCCACTGCCTGGCGCTGGATCTCCCCGGCCATGGAGACAACCGTTTTCCCCTGAGTCAGGGCCCGGGTTTCGATGAGGTGTGTCTTCATCTGGAATCCCAGTTACCACCACAGCCCTTTCATCTGCTGGGTTACTCCCTGGGCGGTCGCATCGCCCTGCATCTGGCCCAACGTCGTCCAGAGCGTCTGCTGAGCCTGACCCTGGAGTCCGCTCACCCTGGGCTTAAGCTGGAGTCGGAGAGGGCGCTCCGGCGTCAGGCCGATGGCCAGTGGCAGCAGGTGCTGCAGCAACACTCCCTCAGCGAATTCCTAGAGCGCTGGTATCGCCAGCCGGTGTTTGCCAACCTCTCCGAGCAGGCCAGGGAAAAGATGATAGAGGCCAGGCTTGGAAATGACGCAAACGCCCTGGCAGCCCTCTATCACAACACCGGCCTGGGCTGGCAACAGGATATGAGCCAGCTGCTGGCAAAGCTGACGGTACCTGTGCATTACCTCTGTGGCCGGGAAGACAGCAAATTTGTCGCCCTGGGCATGGAGATGGACTCCCTGGGATTGCTCACCAGCCTGCACAGCTTCCCCTGTGGCCATAATGTTCACCGTGCCTGCCCGGCCCCCTTTGCTGATACACTGATTCAAACTCTGATCCCCTGAGGCCCCAATGACCGCCCTTGCCCTCTACCGTTACGCCATTCCCTTCCACAGCGCCATCGACTTCAATGGCCACAGGTTGACTCAACGGGAGGGGTTGCTGCTCAAGCTGGAGCACGACGGGCGCATCGCCTGGGGCGAGGCGGCGCCGCTGCCCGGATTCTCCCGGGAAAGCCTGGCGGAGGCTCAGGCGCAGCTGCTTTCCCTGATGCCCGCCCTCAAGGAGAGTGATCAACTCCCTGAAGGAGCCACTCTGCCCTCAGTGCGCTTTGCCATCTCCTGTGCCCAGTGGCAACTGCACAAAACCCACAGGCTGACTCACCTTGAAGCTGCACCACTGCTGTCTGGCAGTTCGCAGCAGATCATCGACAAAGCCGCCTCAATCGACGCAAGGTGCCTCAAATTGAAGGTGGGAAGGATGTCTGTAGAGGAGGAGATCCGCCTCATCTACAGCCTGCTGGAGCAAGACCCCAAGCGCCGCTTCCGCCTGGATGCCAATCAGCGCTGGACTGAGCAACAGGCTATCGAGTTTGCCGCCTCCATCCCCCTGAAACAGGTGGACTACATCGAGGAGCCGACTCCGAGCCTGGAAACCAACCTGGCCCTGGCAGCCTCAATGGGACTGCCCCTGGCCCTGGATGAGACCACCCAGGCTGAGGATTACCGCTTCCAGCCCCTGCCCGGCGTCAAAGCCCTGGTACTCAAACCCCAGCTGATCGGCGATCTGGATACCCTTGCCGACATTGTCGGTGAGGCGGACCACCATGGCATCAATGTGGTGCTCTCCAGCGCCTTCGAGTCCAATTTGGGCCTAAGCACCCTGGCAGACCTGGCGGCGGAGCTGACCCCGGACCAGTCACCTGGACTGGATACCCTGGACGCCCTCGAAGCCGATCTCATCGCCCCAAAACGACAGGGAACCCCCTGCTATGGCGAGGATCAGCTGGAGTGCCTATGGCAGAGCTAGTCTGTCTGGCCCGGCAGGGGGCAGATGCATTTGCCAGCGCCATCGCCATCGACGGCCCCCAGGGTCCAATAAGTTTCTCTCAGCTGGACAGTCAGGTGGGACAACTCACTGCCCGTCTGGCCCGCCAAGGGGTAGAGCAGGGGAGTCACCTGGCCGCGGTAGGTCCCACCAGCCTGGAACTGGTACTGCTGCAACTGGCCTGCATCCGGCTCGGCGCCGTGTTCGCCCCACTCTCACCCCGCTTCCCCGACGCCCAACTGATTCAGTTGCTGAAACAGATCGACGCCCGCTTCCTTTGGCATCATCAGGGGGTGTCACTGAGTGGGCTGACCAGCCTCAGCCTGGAAGAGGGGCTGCCCCCCAGTGATGGTAACCCCCTGTCCAAGTCGCAACCGGTCAGTTTGATCCTCACCTCCGGCTCCTCAGGTCACCCCAAGGCGGCCATGCACAGCCTGGGCAATCACCTCGCTTCGGCTGTCGGCTCCCTGGAGCAAATACCCCTGGCGCCGGGAGACCGCTGGCTGGCCTCGCTGCCCATGTTCCACATCGGTGGCCTGGCCCTGATGTTCCGCTGCCTGGATGCCGGTGCCACCCTGGTGTTGCCCAGACACAAGGAACTGTTGCACAACCTGAGAGAGACCCGGGTCAGTCACCTCTCCCTGGTGGCCACCCAGCTGGGCTGGCTGCTGGATGCCCAGGACAGTGCGGCATTGATGGCCCCACTGAAGCTGGTGCTGCTGGGAGGAGGCCCCATTCCCCAAGCCCTGCTGACGCGGCTGAGTCACCACCCCATACGGGCCCTGACCAGCTACGGCATGACCGAGATGGCCTCGCAGATCACCACGGGACCGGCCAACGACCAGGGGCTCTCCGGCAGCCTTCTCCCCGGGAGGGAGCTGAGGATTCACCAGGGGATCATCGAGGTCCGTGGTGACACCCGCTTTATGGGCTACTACCAGGACGGCAGCCTGCATCAGCCTTTCGACGATCAGGGCTGGTTCCACACCAAAGACCGGGGTGAGTGGCTTGGAGAGAGCCTCAAGGTACTAGGCCGGGCCGACAACATGTTCATCAGTGGCGGCGAAAACGTTCAACCGGAAGAGATCGAGGCGGCGCTCAAACAGCACCCACAAATCGATGACGCCGTGGTGTTGCCCGTACCGGATAACACCTTTGGCCTGCTGCCCGTGGCCGTCATTCTCGGCAACGCCCAGCTTCCTGACCAGAAGGAGATGGACCAGTTCCTCGCCACCAGAGTGGCCAGATTCAAGCGTCCCCGCCGCTACCTTGCCTGGCCAAAGGAGTATGTCCAACAGGGACTGAAAGTCAGCCGACAGGGGCTGTCAGCCGCCCTGGGAGAGCACCTCAAACTGGATTAGAACGGGGTGGCCTACAACAAAGCCCATAGCGTCTGCTATGGGCTTTGCTTTATCCGGAATTTAGAAGCCGTGTTTCCTACTGGTGCTGTCAGCTCCCAGGGTGCCATCTCAGGACTCTGTGGCCTCCCCCAGCACTGTCGTGCCGGCGGTGTCTTTGGTTTTGTTGCCCTTACAGAGGCCTGAGAAGAAAGCCACTGGATCCTGATGTTCATCAGGAAGACGATTGTGCGTGAGAGGCGGGAAGCGCTTCGTCGCTGCTACAGGAAGGATTAGTCCCTCCTCACCTTGGCATAGGTCCTTAGGCTCTCTGCCTGAACCATCAGAACGCTCGGTGCTTATTCATTACGACGCGGCCTCCCCCAGCACCGTCATGCCGTATATGGACTCCTCCCGAGTTTCAACCTCCAGCGCAGACAGACAAAGTAAGATGCAGGCGTATATTCGGGCTCTTGATGGGTTGCGATCCCTGGCCACTGATGTTTTCGCACCACCATGCCTCTACGCGAACGCGGAATTGAATTCTCGCCGGCAAGATCAGGCTCTTGGTGGTCGGTCTCACCTGTTTGTTATGCGCTCTTGGTTGTCACTCTTAACTCTTGAATCGATGGTTAGATAGCTTGAGGTTGTTGATAATCCTGATCTCGGTGCAACATGGCCCAGGCAGTGCGAATGGTTTTGTTAACTAGCGCCACTGCCGCACGTCGAAGCCCGCGTCGCTCGATAATTGCCAACAGCCATTTTTCTTTGAGTGTCTTAGGTGGCCTACGGCCTAATTGCATGGCCACAGCTAATGCCCCCTGAATCAGGTTGGCGCGCAGCCGCTTATGGCCAATCCGCTTGCCAATACCACCTAAAGAAGTGACGCCCCCGGTACTGAATTGTTTAGGCGTCACTCCAATGCAGGCCGCGGCTTCCCGGCCATTCTTAAACCCTTCACCACGCTCACCTAAGATGAGATACAAGGCCAAGGCATTAACCTCGCCAACGCCTTCAAGCTTCATGAGCCTCTTGCAGGGCGACTGCTGCTTTATCAATTCTGATAGCTGATTCTCTATTTGTTTGAGCTCATCTCTCCCCCGTTGCCATTGCTGGTACACCTTTGAAAGCTGAGCTTTGAAGGCCTGAGGAAGAAGCTCAGACGAGCCGTCTAGAAGCTCTGGCATGATCCGTATAAGTGCTGTATTCCCTTTGGCGATGGTGATACCAAACTCATAGAGCAAGCTACGCATCATGTTGCTGGTTGAGCGGTTATGATCCAGCCAGTGCTGACGCATCCGCTCAATGCTTTGCAAAGCTTGTTGTTCAACCGATTTGACTGCTGCAGAGCGAGTGCTTGGCTGACGGGCTGCTATCGCGATGGCCAGTGCATCGTTGCTATCGGTTTTATGGCCCTGCCGATATGGGGTGACTGTTTTGGGGGCGATGATCATGACGGAGTGGCCAAAAGATTCAGCGAAGCGGCCCCAGTAGTGGGCGGAGCCACAGGCCTCCACGGCAACAATGGAGGGTTTCTGCTTGGCCAGCCATTGCTCAAGTCGTGCGCGTGACATACTGCGGTTATTCAACACTTGATGTTCCGGACTGAGCGTTGCCACTTGGAAAGAAGATTTTGCCAGGTCGATGCCGATGATATTAAGGTTAAGCATGTATGGGCTCCTTTCGCTGTTAGAGCGGTTGTGGTGACTTAACTCTAGCCCCTTAGGGGAGGGAGGAGTCCATACATCGCGGACGCCGGTATCCAGTGATGTGATGGACGCCCCCTACGATACGGCGTCAAATGCGCCAGAATTAAGTTGCGACACATAATTCAGAGAGGAGCGTCCATCATGTCTATTAAAGCCATTGGAATTGATTTAGCCAAGAGTGTTTTTCAGGTTTGCGTTCTGCTGGAGGATGGCTCCATCCTTTGGAACCGCAAGGTCAAAAGAGAAAAGCTGCTGCACACACTCCTTGAATTCCCAACGGATACACTGGTGGCCATGGAGTCTTGTGCTCGTTCTCACTATTGGGGAAGGCGGCTCCAGCAAGCCGGTTACCAGGTGAAGCTCATCCCCGCACAACATGTAAAACCCATGGTGTCTGCGCAAAAGAACGATGCCAATGATGCGCTGGCCATTTGCGAAGCGGCTTTCCGCCCTAAGTTGCATCCAGTTCCCATAAAGACCATTGAGCAGCAAGACATTAAGGCTCTGCGCTGCGTCCGGCAGAGAATGGTCGACTACAGAACGGCACTGGCCTGTCAGATACGTGGCTTGGCAGGAGAATATGGCGTTAACTTCAGTACCGGGATAAAGCTGTTGAGAAATCAGTTACCCGAATCCGTTGAAGATGGCGATAACGGGTTGAGCTTTGTCATGCGGGGGCTGTTGCTGCGGATGGAGCGGGAGCTCAAGGCTCTGGATGAGGAGATCAAAGCCATAGAGCAGGAGATTCATCAGCTGTGCAAACAGCAACCCCGCTATCAACTTTTGCAGAGCATTCCGGGGTTCGGTCCCATTGTCGCGGCAGCTTTCGTCAGTGAAGTGGGTGACGGCCGACAGTTTTCCAACGGTCGTCAACTGGCGGCTTGGTGTGGCTTGGTTCCAAAGCAGCACAGCACCGGAGGCAAAACCCGGCTGGGCAGCATTACCAAGGCAGGAAACAAGCAACTGCGGGTGCTGTTAATTCACGGGGCAAGAGCGGTCTTCGCTCATGTGGCCAAACGAAATGACAGGCTGGGAAGATGGCTGAGCAATCTGATAGTGCGCCGGGGCAAGCGCAAGGCAATCGTGGCCCTGGCCAATAAACTGGCCCGGATTGCCTGGAGCATGACGGTCAGCGGCAGCCAGTTCGAGTTGAATCACGCTTTCACAGCTTCCAAATAACCACTTCCTCCACTTTAAGAGGGGAATAGAGGGTACCAAGCAACCTGAGTTTGCATAACTTGATGAAAAACGGTTATCCGGCCTGGCAAGAGCCTGACATAAGACCGACAGAGAATGTCGTTCCAGCGTGAAGGTGGTCAGGTTCGGACCACATTGTGGCGCTACCTCTCGAAGGTAATACAGACGCCGGATATACGTCCGCAAACCGATCTCATCAATGTCTTGCAACTGCAGGGGCGTCCATATACGTCTTTAGTTTTGGTGAGGCACAGGAAAGCCGCTGGACCCTGGCCTGCGCCAGGGAGACGATTGTGCGTGGCGGCGGGAATTAGCGCATGGGATCAGGGGCCTGATCTCATGCGTGCTTAGGACCTAAAACGAAAAAAGCCCAACCTTGCGGTTGGGCTTTTTTCTGAATGAGTGCCTGACGATGACCTACTCTCACATGGGAACTCCCACACTACCATCGGCGCTACTGTGTTTCACTGCTGAGTTCGGCATGGGATCAGGTGGGACCACAGCGCTATGGTCGTCAGACGAATTTGGAACAATTCGCACAAGCTGTTTTCTCGTTTGCATTCTCGCAAGCGCTTTCTATATCTGGGATATCAAAACCCATTGGGTGTTGTATGGTTAAGCCTCACGGGTCATTAGTACAGGTTAGCTCAACGCCTCACAACGCTTACACACCCTGCCTATCAACGTCCTAGTCTTGGACGGCCCTTTAGAGACCTTGAAGGTCTAGTGAGAACTCATCTTGAGGCTCGCTTCCCGCTTAGATGCTTTCAGCGGTTATCGATTCCGAACTTAGCTACCCGGCAATGCCACTGGCGTGACAACCGGAACACCAGAGGTTCGTCCACTCCGGTCCTCTCGTACTAGGAGCAGCCCCTCTCAATTCTCAAACGCCCACGGCAGATAGGGACCGAACTGTCTCACGACGTTCTGAACCCAGCTCGCGTACCACTTTAAATGGCGAACAGCCATACCCTTGGGACCGACTTCAGCCCCAGGATGTGATGAGCCGACATCGAGGTGCCAAACACCGCCGTCGATATGAACTCTTGGGCGGTATCAGCCTGTTATCCCCGGAGTACCTTTTATCCGTTGAGCGATGGCCCTTCCATGCAGAACCACCGGATCACTATGACCTACTTTCGTACCTGCTCGACGTGTCTGTCTCGCAGTTAAGCTGGCTTATGCCATTGCACTAACCGTATGATGTCCGACCATACTTAGCCAACCTTCGTGCTCCTCCGTTACTCTTTGGGAGGAGACCGCCCCAGTCAAACTACCCACCAGGCACTGTCCCTAACCCCGATTCAGGGGCCCAGGTTAGAACATCAACACTACAAGGGTGGTATTTCAAGGACGGCTCCACGTCATCTAGCGACAACGCTTCAAAGCCTCCCACCTATCCTACACATGTAGGGTCAATGTTCAGTGCCAAGCTGTAGTAAAGGTTCACGGGGTCTTTCCGTCTAGCCGCGGGTATACGGCATCTTCACCGCAAATTCAATTTCACTGAGTCTCGGGTGGAGACAGCGTGGCCATCATTACGCCATTCGTGCAGGTCGGAACTTACCCGACAAGGAATTTCGCTACCTTAGGACCGTTATAGTTACGGCCGCCGTTTACCGGGGCTTCGATCAAGAGCTTCTTCCGAAGAATAACCCCATCAATTAACCTTCCGGCACCGGGCAGGCGTCACACCGTATACGTCCACTTACGTGTTTGCACAGTGCTGTGTTTTTGATAAACAGTTGCAGCCACCTGGTATCTGCGACTGCCGACAGCTTAGGGAGCAAGTCCCATCACCGTCAGCAGCGTACCTTCTCCCGAAGTTACGGTACCATTTTGCCTAGTTCCTTCACCCGAGTTCTCTCAAGCGCCTTGGTATTCTCTACCTGACCACCAGTGTTGGTTTGGGGTACGATTCCTTCTTACCTGAAGCTTAGAAGTTTTTCCTGGAAGCATGGCATCAACCACTTCAGTGCCGTAGCACCTCGTCATCAGCTCTCAGCGTAATGTGTGTCCGGATTTGCCTAAACACACCGCCTACAACCTTAAACGCACATCCGATAGTGCGCTGGCCTAGCCTTCTCCGTCACTCCATCGCAGTAAGAAGAAGTACGGGAATATTAACCCGTTTCCCATCGACTACGCCTTTCGGCCTCGCCTTAGGGGTCGACTCACCCTGCCCCGATTAACGTTGGACAGGAACCCTTGGTCTTCCGGCGAGCGGGTTTTTCACCCGCTTTAACGTTACTCATGTCAGCATTCGCACTTCTGATACGTCCAGCATGCCTCTCGACACACCTTCAACCGCTTACAGAACGCTCCTCTACCATGCACAACAAGTGTGCATCCGCAGCTTCGGTGTCTAGTTTAGCCCCGTTACATCTTCCGCGCAGACCGACTCGACCAGTGAGCTATTACGCTTTCTTTAAATGATGGCTGCTTCTAAGCCAACATCCTGGCTGTCTGAGCCTTTCCACATCGTTTCCCACTTAACTAGAACTTTGGGACCTTAGCTGGCGGTCTGGGTTGTTTCCCTCTCCACGACGGACGTTAGCACCCGCCGTGTGTCTCCCGTAATTGCACTCATTGGTATTCGGAGTTTGCAAAGGGTTGGTAAGTCGGGATGACCCCCTAGCCTTAACAGTGCTCTACCCCCAATGGTGAGATACGAGGCGCTACCTAAATAGCTTTCGAGGAGAACCAGCTATCTCCCGGTTTGATTGGCCTTTCACCCCTACCCACAAGTCATCCGCTAATTTTGCAACATTAGTCGGTTCGGTCCTCCAGTTGGTGTTACCCAACCTTCAACCTGCCCATGGGTAGATCACCGGGTTTCGGGTCTACACCTTGCAACTCATTCGCCCAGTTAAGACTCGGTTTCCCTACGGCTCCCCTATTCGGTTAACCTTGCTACAAAATGTAAGTCGCTGACCCATTATACAAAAGGTACGCAGTCACCCCGAAGGGCTCCCACTGCTTGTACGTACACGGTTTCAGGTTCTATTTCACTCCCCTCACAGGGGTTCTTTTCGCCTTTCCCTCACGGTACTGGTTCACTATCGGTCAGTCAGGAGTATTTAGCCTTGGAGGATGGTCCCCCCATGTTCAGACAAGATATCACGTGTCCCGTCCTACTCGATTTCACACAAAGTTAGTTTTCGTGTACGGGGCTATCACCCTGTATCGCGCTACTTTCCAGAAGCTTCCACTAACACCCTCTGTGCTTAAGGGCTAATCCCCGTTCGCTCGCCGCTACTTAGGGAATCTCAATTGATTTCTTTTCCTCAGGGTACTTAGATGTTTCAGTTCCCCTGGTTCGCTCTGTACACCTATGTATTCAGTGCACAGTGACCGCTTATGCGGCCGGGTTTCCCCATTCGGAAATCGGTGACTCAAATGGCTCTTACTGCCTCATCACCGCTTATCGCAAGTTAGTACGTCCTTCATCGCCTCTGACTGCCTAGGCATCCACCGTGTACGCTTAGTTACTTAACCATACAACCCCAATAGGTCTTTTCTGCTGGGTCTTTGTCGCTTATGCGTCGTTGAAATCCTCACTCACTCGGTTATGTGGATGAACCACACGCCCTCGCTCGTTCGGCTTTCGCCTCACCTAAGCACCAAATTCCTGCGCAGAAACTACTGAAGCTGCTTAATACGATTAAACAACCAATACGTTAATCTATCGCCAGATATTCAAGGCACTTGCAAAAATTGCAAATATCTCGAGAAATTATCAGCTTGTCCAAATTGTTAAAGAGCATGCTTATTCAGGCCGAGGCCCAAAAAAAGCCAAAGGTAAATACTGGTATTTAGCTTTGGCTTCTTGCCAGATATTGAGTTTCAAAGGAGAAGTGGTGGAGCTAAGCAGGATCGAACTGCTGACCTCCTGCGTGCAAAGCAGGCGCTCTCCCAGCTGAGCTATAGCCCCATCATGGTTCTCGATGCCCAATCTTAAGGGAAAGATTGGTGGGTCTGAGTAGACTTGAACTACCGACCTCACGCTTATCAGGCGTGCGCTCTAACCAGCTGAGCTACAGACCCATCGAAACTCTTATCTTTCGTCAGACAATCTGTGTGAACACTCAACGCAAAACCGTATCTATTTCGTAAGGAGGTGATCCAGCCCCAGGTTCCCCTAGGGCTACCTTGTTACGACTTCACCCCAGTCATGAACCACACCGTGGTCATCGCCCTCCCGAAGGTTAAGCTAATGACTTCTGGTGCAGCCCACTCCCATGGTGTGACGGGCGGTGTGTACAAGGCCCGGGAACGTATTCACCGTGACATTCTGATTCACGATTACTAGCGATTCCGACTTCATGGAGTCGAGTTGCAGACTCCAATCCGGACTACGACCGGCTTTATGGGATTGGCTGACTCTCGCGAGCTCGCAACCCTTTGTACCGACCATTGTAGCACGTGTGTAGCCCATCCCGTAAGGGCCATGATGACTTGACGTCGTCCCCACCTTCCTCCGGTTTATCACCGGCAGTCTCCCTAGAGTTCCCGCCATTACGCGCTGGCAACTAAGGACAAGGGTTGCGCTCGTTGCGGGACTTAACCCAACATTTCACAACACGAGCTGACGACAGCCATGCAGCACCTGTCTCACGGTTCCCGAAGGCACACTTCGATCTCTCAAAGCTTCCGTGGATGTCAAGGGATGGTAAGGTTCTTCGCGTTGCATCGAATTAAACCACATGCTCCACCGCTTGTGCGGGCCCCCGTCAATTCATTTGAGTTTTAACCTTGCGGCCGTACTCCCCAGGCGGTCTATTTAATGCGTTAGCTTTGGAACCCACGCCTCAAGGGCACAGACTCCTAATAGACATCGTTTACAGCGTGGACTACCAGGGTATCTAATCCTGTTTGCTCCCCACGCTTTCGCATCTGAGCGTCAGTCTTTGTCCAGGAGGCCGCCTTCGCCACTGGTATTCCTTCAGATCTCTACGCATTTCACCGCTACACCTGAAATTCTACCTCCCTCTACAAGACTCTAGTCTGCCAGTTCGAAATGCAGTTCCCAGGTTAAGCCCGGGGCTTTCACATCTCGCTTAACAGACCGCCTGCATGCGCTTTACGCCCAGTAATTCCGATTAACGCTCGCACCCTCCGTATTACCGCGGCTGCTGGCACGGAGTTAGCCGGTGCTTCTTCTGCGAGTAACGTCACAGCTAACGGGTATTAACCGTTAACCTTTCCTCCTCGCTGAAAGTACTTTACAACCCGAAGGCCTTCTTCATACACGCGGCATGGCTGCATCAGGCTTGCGCCCATTGTGCAATATTCCCCACTGCTGCCTCCCGTAGGAGTCTGGACCGTGTCTCAGTTCCAGTGTGGCTGATCATCCTCTCAAACCAGCTAGAGATCGTCGCCATGGTGAGCCATTACCTCACCATCTAGCTAATCTCACTTAGGCTTATCCAATCGCGAAAGGTGCCGAAGCATCCCCCTCTTTCCCCCGTAGGGCGTATGCGGTATTAGCAGTCGTTTCCAACTGTTGTCCCCCTCGACTGGGCAAATTCCTAAGCATTACTCACCCGTCCGCCGCTCGACGCCCAACAAATCATCCGAAGAATCTTTGTTGTCGTTTCCGCTCGACTTGCATGTGTTAGGCCTGCCGCCAGCGTTCAATCTGAGCCATGATCAAACTCTTCAATTAAAAAGTTTTTTGGAATCCGAAAATTCCGACTCAATGAATTACTGAATTAACTTGTTATAGTCACTCAGTGCAACATTGATATATGAGATATCAATCCTGCGCGAGTGCCCACACAGATTGTCTGACTAATTGTTAAAGAGCGTGCCACGATTTTTCTACCGTAGCGGGATGCGAATGATACGCTCCCCAGCATCTAAGTCAAGGGAATTTTGAAATTTTCTTCATAAATCCGATTTTGACCTAGAGTCTTCAGTCAAAGCGGCGTTTTCAGCCGTTTTGCCCTGTCGACGGAGGCGCATTATAGGGGGTTATTTTATCCTGACAAGCGCTATTATGGTGTTACAAACCCGTTTGTTCACAAAACCCCCAGCATGGACGACAAAGCAGTCAAACTGGGCATTTAGGGAGCATCTTATGGCAGTTAAGTCTTTCAATAACATTACTCCGACAGTACCGGTCACCGCCTTCGTCGATACCAGTGCGGTCCTATACGGTGATATCACCCTAGGCGAAGATGTCAGTGTCTGGCCTCTGGTGGCCGCCCGGGGCGATGTAAACCACATCCGCATCGGCGATCGCAGTAACGTTCAGGACGGTACCGTACTGCACGTCACCCGCAAAGGGGAGTCCAACCCCGATGGCTATCCCCTGCTTATCGGCAAGGACGTGACCGTAGGCCACAAAGCAATGCTCCACGGCTGTACCATCGGGGATCGGGTGCTGGTGGGCATGGGCGCCATCGTTCTGGACGGTGCCATCATTGAAGACGATGTGATCCTGGGTGCCGGCAGCCTGGTGCCTCCGGGTAAGACCCTGGAGTCCGGCTTTCTCTATGTGGGTAGTCCGGCCAAACAAGCACGTCCCCTGAATGACAAAGAACGTGCTTTCCTGGCAGTTTCAGCAGAAAACTACGTGAAACTGAAGAATGAGTACCTGAACCAGGAGTAGCTATCAGATGGCCGGATGCTGTAACCAGATCCGGCCCTGAGCATCAAAGTTCTCCTCTTCGATGAGGGTTTCCGCTTCATCTTCGAGATCAAACCTGTGCTGTTCAAACGCCTGGATCGCCTGCTCCTGAGTGGTGATCTCGGCGTTTGCCAGGTGCGCCAATGCCGGTAACGCGATATAGCACCCCACTTTTTGACCCGCCACCAACGCAGTAAAGCTCAGGTGATGCTGCTGCATATCCACCTGAAGCTGATCATTAAACTGTATCTGCTGATTCATTTTGCCTCTCCCAGCTGGGCCATAAGCAGATCATAGACCTCATCCGTTGAGGGAGACACCCCCCGCCAAATCTCAAAACTGACCGCCGCCTGCTCCACCAGCATCCCCAAGCCGGCAAGATTGATGACCGCCCCGGCGTCCTCAGCCCAAAGCTGGAATACCGTGGGTTTGTCACCATAGGCCATGTCATAGCAGCTTCCTCTCTCCGCCAGCATCTCTGACTTCAGGGGCGGCAGGGTCGCCGACAGCGATGCCGAGGTACCATTGATGATCAGGTCAAAGGCACCCTCGGCCTCATCGAAGCCGCCTCCCTGGACCTGACCCAGGTGATGAAACAACGCCGCCAACTCCTTCGCCTTGGTTGCGGTGCGGTTGGCGATCACCAACTCGCCCACCTGGGCCGCCATCAGCTCAGGAATGACGCCGCGTACCGCGCCCCCGGCACCGAGTACCAAGACCCGCTTACCCGCCAGGGCCACCTTATGCTTGAGCAGATCCCTGACCAGGCCCTCGCCATCGGTATTATCACCGCACAGTTTGCCCTCCTGCCAATAAAGGGTGTTCACCGCACCCGCCAGGCGCGCACGCTCACTCAGTGAATCACACAGCTCTGCGGCCTGTTGCTTGAACGGCAGGGTCACATTGGCTCCCTGACCGCCGGCGCTTCTAAATTGCTCAACCGCCTCAGTAAAGCCATCCAGAGGTGCTAGAATCGCCTCATAACTAAGCTGCTGCCCCGTCTGTTCGGCGAAGCGGGCGTGAATCAGCGGCGATTTACTGTGTTTAATGGGATGACCGAATACGGCGTATCTGTCCATTGGCGTCGTTATCTGTAAGAGGGAAAGGAATGCTATCTGTTATACGCCGCCTGGTCGGCCGCAAGCAAGAGGCGGCAGAGCCCGCCAGTGCTTATGAACTCATTGGGGGGGAACCTGTGGTGCGCGCCATTGCCGACCGCTTCTACCAGCTGATGCAGGAGGACGCCAGGTATCGGCCACTGAGACAACAGCATCCGGATGACATGGCTGAGAGTGCCGACAAGCTGTTTATGTTTCTGTCAGGCTGGTTAGGTGGGCCGCCACTGTTCGAACAGGCTCATGGCCACCCCATGCTCAGGGCCAGACACCTGAGCTTCCGAGTAGATAAGGCGCAGAGAGATCAGTGGCTGGATTGCATGCGAAAGGCACTGAACGACACGGTCAGTCACAAAGAGGGACGTCAGGCGATACTCAAAGCCCTTATCCCCCTTGCAGACCATATGCGCAATGTGAATGAGGACTAACTCAGCTCAGAGATCCAGTCGCGTGGGCGCAGATAATCGCTGTACAACTTCGCTTCTGCGCTCCCCTCCTCCGGCTGATATTGATATTCCCAGCGCACCAGCGGCGGCATGGACATCAGGATCGATTCGGTACGACCGCCGGACTGCAGCCCAAACAGGGTCCCCCTGTCCCACACCAGATTGAACTCCACGTAGCGGCCACGGCGATACAGTTGGAACTGTCGCTGCGCTTCGGTAAAGGGGGTGTCCTTTCGACGAGCCACGATGGGATCATAGGCAGGGATAAAGCCTTCGCCTACGGCTTTCATAAAGGCAAAGCTCTGCTCAAATCCAGGCTCATTCAGGTCATCAAAAAACAGGCCTCCGACCCCCCGGGTCTCACCCCGATGTTTGAGGAAGAAGTACTCATCACACCACTTCTTGTACTTGGGGTAAATGTCATCGCCGAAGGGCAGGCACAGATCCCGGGCGGTGGTGTGCCAGTGCAGCACATCGTCATCCACCGGATAGAAGGGGGTCAGGTCAAAGCCACCACCGAACCACCAGATAGGCTCCGCCCCCTCTTTCTGGGCGATGAAGAAGCGTACATTGGCGTGAGAGGTGGGCACATGAGGGTTTTTGGGATGGATCACCAGGGAGACGCCCATGGCCTGAAAGTGACACCCCTCCAGCTCTGGGCGCTGGGCGGTGGCTGACGCAGGCATGCGGTCGCCAAACACATGGGAGAAGTTAACCCCCGCCTGCTCAAATACCTCGCCTTCGGCCAGGACACGGCTGCGGCCTCCGCCCCCCTGGGCACGTTGCCACTCATCCTGGACAAACTTTGCCTTGCCGTCAGCCTGCTCCAGACTGGCACAAATACTGTCCTGCAGCGCCAGCAAAAACTGACGTACCTGCTCAATCCGTTGTTCCATGGTTCCCTCGGTCGACGTTAGCCGGCGCGCAGAGTCTCGCCGGTGATGGCATTTCTGATGGTAGATGGGGCAAGAGATTCCCCGGTTTGACTGTCGACAACCCCGTCCAGCAGCCCTTCCAGAGCCAGCTGAACCTCAGCAACGCTCCGGCCCGGCTCTTCACCGGTCAGGTTGGCACTGGTAGACACCAGGGGTTTGCCGAACAGGCGAGCCAGTTCGGCCGCCTGGGCGTGGCCGGTTACCCGAACCGCCACAGATTGAAATTGGCCGGTAATCCACTTCGGGATACCGGGTTTGGCCGGAACCACCCAGGTATAGGGGCCAGGCCAGCTGTCCAATACCCGCTGTCGCTGGGCATCGGTGAGAGCATCGAAATCCACATAGGGGCTGAGCTGGTCGACATCCGCCGCCAGCAAGATCAGCCCCTTCTCAACCGGACGCTGCTTTATGGACAGCAAGCGCATTACCGCATCCCCATTGTCGGGGTCGCACCCCAGGCCAAATACCGCTTCAGTGGCGTAGGCAATCACGCCGCCGTCGGTCATCATCTCGGCCCCTTGCTGGGGGGTAATGCACTTACTCATGGATTAGCGGCCCAGCTTTTCCTGCAGAGCAGCATCCTTGGCCATAACAGCCTCGGCGTTCTTCTGACGATCCGCCTTAACCCGCTCAGCCATCTCTTCGCTGGCAACCGCCAGCATTTGAGCGGCCAAATAGCCGGCATTCTTGGCACCGGCTTTACCGATGGCCACCGCGGCTACGGGCACGCCACCAGGCATCATTACGGTGGAGAGCAGTGCGTCATGGCCCTGAAGTGGGCCAGCATCGATAGGCACACCGATGACAGGGCGGGTGGTGATACCGGCTACGGCACCAGCCAGGTGAGCGGCCAGGCCTGCAGCACAGATGAACACCTTGCAACCGCGCTCTTCGGCATCCTTCACATAGGCGTGAGTCGCCGCAGGGGTGCGGTGTGCGGAGGTCACCTTGACTTCGAAGTGAATATCAAAGCTCTTGAGGACGTCCAGAGTGGACTGCATTACGGGCAGATCGGAATCTGACCCCATGAGTACAGCAACAAAGGGTGTGGTCATTGTGGTACTTCCTTTTTATACCGTTTTATTATGGGTAGGGTACTTCGCGAGCGATTATATCGCTTTGCCCCGATATTTACAGGTTCGTTGCGGACAAATTAATCTCAATTCGCCCCTGAGACGCTTCTCCACCAGGATGCCCCAACCACAATCCGGGCATTTCTGCTCGTGCGGCGGGGCATTTACCACATATTTACATTTTGGGTAGTTACTGCAGCCATAGAAAGGTTTTCCCGAACGACCACTTCGGTGAAGCAGATGTCCCTTGCCGCAATCCGGACACACCACCTCGGAGTCCTCCTCCTCTTCGCGGACGATAAAATCGCACTCAGGATAGCCGGTGCAGCCGATGTAGATGCCGTATCGACCGGACTTCAACGCCAGGGGGCGTTCGCATTGGGGACAGGGCTGATCCTCCATCACTTCGATGATGCCCACCTCTTTATGGCTCAGCGGTCTGCTGTAGTCACAGGCGGGGTAACTCTGACATCCAAGAAACTGGCCGCGCTTGCCGTTGAGAATATGCAGTTCGGACCCGCACTGGGGGCAAACCTCGTACTCCCGCTCCAGGGCATGCTCATGGGCATTGAACAAACCGTCATCAATTCTACTCACGTCACACTTTTCCGCTCAAAAAATGAACAATCATCGACACACCCAGGGTGCTTGAATATAGTACCAGTGCCCAAGGCGGGGGGCACGGTGTTTACCCTGAATTGGCTTCTGAAACCTCATTTAGATCTGTATGCAAACTTTTGTAGAGGAGTATCTGGTGATGAAATTGAAGAGTGTCTCTCTTTGTCTTGCCGCGGCAACCCTGCTGTTTGGCTGCGCCGGCACCCAGGAGAACGCCCAAGCCGTCATCACCAACTCCGTGGATCTCTCCCTGGCGAACCGCGGCGACGCCGAGGTCATCAATGATCATCAGCTGGCACGCAGCATCGCAGCCGTTTCAGCCATGGCCGCTGACCCCATAAGCAACCGCCAAGCCCTGTTCAACCAACTTCAGTATCTGCGCGCCTACAGCTATTTTGCCGATGTAGACCTTATCGACGATGCGCAGATTAAGCAGTTGCATCACGGCATCATCACTCTGGGTCAATCTCTGGATCGCCGCACTCCCGAGCTGCTGGAGCAGTGGGCAGTGTTGGTGTATCGCTACTATCGTCAGGATGGCATGGGCCAGGACCTGGATTCCATTCCGGAGCTGATGGCACAGCAACTGGCCTCCTTCGAACAGACCGGCAGTGGCTCCGCCATCCAGGATTATGCCCTCTGGGAGCTACTGCGAGGTGCCGGCATGCTGCTGGAGTCAGTGCGCCGAGTACCAGAGAGTCCTCTTAAAGAGCAGTTGCTGGAGAGCGATCTGGACGACGCCCTGCTCCGTTTCGCCGCCAGCAACGGCGCCCAGCGCCCTTCTGGTGACTGGGCCCAGCAAAATGCCTACTGGGCACTGGCCATGTGGCAGTTGAATCAACCCGAAGAGATTCGCCTGCTGACCGAGCAGCGTGTGGCCCAGGTGGCCCGCGACGATCAAAGCATTCGCGGCGCCGAAGCTGGCCAGGCCTTTACCATGGGCTTCCTGGTCAATGCCTTCCTGGGGCAGCAAGCCTGCACCCAGGACTATGGCGACCTGTGCACCCTGCCGAAAGAGGAAGAGGTTCTGCCCATCGAGCATCAATGCTCCGACAGCCTCTACATTCGCGCTCAGGATCTGACTCTGGAGGAGCTGGAGCAGACCTGCAGCCGTCTCACCTCTCAGGAGCAGGACTTCCACATGCTGTTGGCCACCAATCAACAGCCGGTAGCCAACGACCACAACGACGCCCTCAAGGTGGTGGTTTTCAAGAACTGGAGCCAGTACAACGCCTACGGTCAGTTGCTCTATGACATCAATACCGACAACGGTGGCATGTACATCGAGGGCAACCCGGACGAGCAGAACAATCAGGCCACCTTTTACGCCTACCGCGCCTGGTGGAAGGAGGAGTTTCAGGTCTGGAATCTGAACCATGAGTACATCCACTATCTGGATGGCCGTTTCGTCAAGTACGGCGGGTTTGGCCACTTTCCGGAAAAGATGGTGTGGTGGGCCGAAGGGATGGCTGAGTATGTCTCCAAGGGGCGGGACAACGATCAGGCCCTCACCCTGGCTCGGGACTATGGTGTCGGCAGCTGGCCCTCTCTGGAGGAGATCTTCTCCACTCATTACCACGACGGCCTGGATCGTACCTACCGTTGGAGCTACCTGGCGGTGCGCTACTTCTGCGAGAACGACCGGGAGGCGCTGCAGGCACTGGGGCGCGCTCTGAAGCAGAACGACTTCAGCTCCTATGACGAGGCCCTGCTGGCCTTCGCCGAGGAGAATCAGGAGGGGTTCAATGAGTGGCTCAGCACCCTGGTGGATGCCATGCCCCTGGAAACCGTTCCCATGCAGCTGGCCGCCACCCCTGTGCCTCGCAAGGAGAACCGCTACAGCTACAGGGATTACCTCAAGCCAGCACACCTGGCTCGAAGCGACGCTCATCTGCACCTGTAATACAGACAAATAAAAAGAGGGCTCCTGTGGCCCTCCCCTTCCGACGGCGGCGCTAAGGTGCCGCTTTCTTGTTCTGGCTTAGTGGATCATCCCCTCGGGCTCTTCAAACACCAGGTCCTCCATCTGACGATAGGCACCTTCGTTGCCGGGGGCGTTAAACAACACCATCAGAACCACCCATTTGAGATCGTCCAGGCTCAGAGGCTCACCATCGAGCTCCATCACACGGTCGATCACCATCTCTCGGGTCTCTCCGCTCAGCACCTGGATCTGCTCCAGGAACAGCAGGAACCCGCGACAGGCGGTGTCCAGTCGGATCTGCTCCGCTTCTGTGTAGACGCGAAGACTGTGGTTGGGGTTAGTGTACAGATAGGGCTGGTCAGTGCCGTCCTGCAACGCCGCCAGCTTCTCAATCCAGATTAATGCCTTGCCAATCTCCTCTGACTTAAAACCCGCACGACTTAGCTCTTCCGTCAGCTCTTCGCGATCCAACAACAACTCAACATCGCTTTGGACATAGGTCTCGAACAGGTACATCAGTATGTCGAACATGCGCTACCCTCCCCTAAGCCGGATGTAACCGCCGGGCACTTGCGTGACCCGACCCTCTAACTCCAGTAACAACAGTTGCTCTAGCACAACATCTACTGGCAAATCGCTCCGAGCCACCACTACATCTACTGGAGTGGCCTCATAGCCCACACTATCCAACAACCTGGGCAAAGGCAACTCCGGTGCCTGGGGGCGAATCCTTGGCTGAGGCCGCCTTGGCAACTGCGGCATCAACTCCTCAAAGATATCGACCGGGGCAGAGACCAGTTTGGCACCCTGCTGAATCAAAAAATGACAGCCCTGGGCCTGAGGGTTGTCCACCGAGCCGGGCACCGCAAACACCTCCCTGCCCTGTTCGGCCGCCAGTCGGGCGGTGATCAGGGAGCCGGATTTCAGCCCGGCCTCCATCACCAAGGTGGCGTAGCACAGGCCGCTGACCACCCGGTTGCGCCTGGGAAAACACCCCTTGTGGGGACGCATGTCCGGCCAGAAGGTGGACACCACCGCGCCCTTTTCAGCGATCTCATTCTGCAACCTGTTATGGATACGTGGATAGCAACGACTCAGACCACACCCCGTCACCGCCAAGGTTTTTCCTCCTTCCAGGGCCCCACGATGGGCAGCACCGTCTATCCCCTCCGCCAGGCCGCTGACGATGACCCACCCCTCGGCGGCCAACCCCCGGCACCACTGCTGGGTGCGTTCCAGCGCAGCGGGAGTGGCCCGGCGGCTGCCCACCACCGCCAGTGCCGGGCCCGCCAACAGCGCCGGATTGCCCTGGACAAACAACAGCAGGGGCGGATCGGCTATCTGCCTGAGCGCCTCAGGGTACCCAGGGTGGTCCATAGTCAAAATCTGTCGGTTATCCCCGTCGGCCCAACTCAGAGCGAGATCCAGGCGCCGACGATCCGGATAGGCCAGGGCTTGGGCGAATTCATCGTGGCCACCGGGCAGATCCCCGGCAAGAGCCCACTGACGCAGGATCTCGACCGGCGCCACCTCCAACAACGACAGTTTGGCACCATGTCCCACCCCCCTGGCCAGCTCCAGGGCCAGCCAATCGGTCAAAGAAGACGCCATCGCCCCTCCGGAGTGACCGCACGATCGGCCATCTGCAAGGGGTGCCCCGCTCGGGTCACCAGGGCCAGGCACACCCGCTCATAGCAGCGCACCACCATCAGCTCTCCACGGGTCAACCTGGCTTCCGCCCTTGGACTGTGCACCACCGTCAACAGTTTGCCCGGCTTCAGCTGTTCACTGCGCCTCAGATACACCAGCTCCCCAGGCCCCACCTCACTGGCCTGGTTCGGTGCCGCCAGCAAGGGCAACTCGGTGCCGGGCTCTGCCGGCTCCAGGGGAAACACCAGCGGTTGCGCCTTTATTTGGGAGAGCGCGTACAACGGCTCGCCCACAGACGCCTCGCGCAGACTGTGTATCAGCTTGAGGTGTCCCGCACCGTCGGCCACCCCAGTGGCCACCAGCACCATCTCCTCCCCCAGCAGCGCATCATTGTCGGGGTCGATAAGGCTTTGGCGATGATGAAACACCCCAAACTCTCCGCCCGCTGGCAACGCCTCGCTGAGGTACAGGGTATCTCCAGCAACAAACCTCAGAGAGTTGCGACTGCCGGACTCCACCACAGGAGCCTGCTTCAGGGCCTCAGGGCTGAGTACCGCCACATGATCCAACAGAGGGCCAATCAGGGCCCTGTCCAGGGTCGGCAGAGGGAGTGAGGAATCCCTCCCCCTCTGACGCCTCAGCACCGGCACCCCATTTACCAGTGTCAGCAACAGGCGATCGCCAGGGTAGATAAGGTGGGGATTGGCGATGGCCGGGTTCACCTGCCACAGCCTGGGCCAGAGCCAGGGATCGTCCAGATAGAGACCCGAGATGTCCCAAAGGGTATCCCCCTGTTTTACCGTATATATCTTAGGAGCACCCGGACGAAGGGAGAGGCCGTCGGCCCACCCGGGAATGGCGAGGATAAGAAAAAGCATCAGAAAGGTTCGGCGCATTCAACATCCTTGTCGACCTATAACCGTTTCGCCTGTGCCTGTTCATGACCTCGGCAAACAGTTAAAATTGAGCCAATGACAACCTAAGTATAATCAGGTTGAGTGTTTTTACAGATTTGAAGACGAGAGAAACATGGCTACTTTGCAAGTCCTGCGTTTCCCGGACGAGCGCCTGAGAACGGTTGCCAAACCGGTGACCGAATTTGATGGCGACCTCCAGCAACTTGTTGATGACATGCTGGAAACTATGTACGAAGAGAAGGGCATCGGCCTGGCTGCTACCCAGGTGGATCGCCACGTACAGGTGATCGTAATGGATCACTCCGAAGACAAGTCTGCGCCCATGGTGTTCATCAACCCAGAGCTGAGCAATCAAAGCGGCTCCTTCACCAACGAAGAGGGCTGCCTGTCCGTGCCCGGCGTCTACGCCAAGGTCGACCGTTATGAAACCGTGACCATCAAGGCGCTGGACCGGGACGGTACCCCCTTCACCATCGACGCCAATGAGCTGCTCTCCATCTGCATTCAGCACGAGATGGATCACCTCAACGGCAAGCTGTTTGTGGACTACCTGTCCCCGCTGAAACGCCAGCGCATCCGCCAGAAGCTGGAAAAGCAAGCCCGACTGGATGCCCGCCACGCCTAGGAGACGGCCTTGAACCCCCTGAAGATAGTGTTTGCCGGTACGCCGGATTTTGCCGCGCGTCACCTGGACGCGCTGATCCACAGCGACCACCAGGTGGTGGCCGTCTACTCCCAGCCCGACCGCCCTGCCGGCCGAGGCAAGAAGCTGACCGCCAGCCCGGTTAAGACTCTGGCCATGGAGCACGACATCCCGGTCTACCAACCCAAGTCTCTGCGCCAGGAGGAGGCCCAGCAGGAGCTGGCCGCCCTGGATTTCGACATCATGGTGGTGGTGGCCTACGGCCTGATCCTGCCCAAAGTGGTGTTGGAGACCCCTAAGCTGGGCTGCATCAACGTTCACGGCAGCCTGCTGCCCCGTTGGCGCGGTGCCGCGCCCATCCAGCGTTCCATCTGGGCCGGCGATGAGGTCACCGGCGTCACCATCATGCAGATGGACGAGGGCCTGGATACCGGCGACATGCTGCACAAGGTGGAGCTGCCCATCGACACCAGCGACACCTCGGCGGCCCTGTATGACAAGCTGGCACAACTGGGCCCCCAGGGTCTGCTGGAGGCCCTGAGCCAGATCGCCGACGGCACCGCCAAGGCAGAGAAGCAGGATGACAGCCTGGCCAACTACGCCGAGAAGCTCTCCAAAGAGGAGGCACGCATCGACTGGACTCAGAGCGCCGAGTTCATCGAGCGCTGCGTTCGCGCCTTCAATCCCTGGCCTGTCAGCCACTTTGAAGCGGGAGACAACAGCCTGAAGCTCTGGCAAGCCAGTGTGGTCGAGGGCAACGACAGTCAGCCCGGCACCATTATCCAGGCGGACAAGCAGGGCCTGGTGGTCAACTGCGGCGACCGAGCCCTGAAGCTGGACACCATCCAGCTGCCAGGTAAGAAGGCGATGGCCGCCACCGACGTCTTGAACGCCCGCAAAGAGTGGTTTGAAACCGGGACTCTGCTGTCATGAGCAAACGCAACACTCGTGCCCAGGCCGCCTGGGTCATCGAACAGGTGATCGACAAAGGCCAGTCCCTGGCCACCTGTCTGCCCCAGGCTCAGCAGCACCTTGCCAACCCTAAGGACAAGGGACTGCTGGCGGAGATCTGTTACGGCGTAATGCGTCAGCTGCCGGTGCTGGACACCCAGGTTCTGGCCTGCCTGGATAACCCCCTTAAGGGCAAGAAACGCATCATTCACTGCCTGTTGCTGGCCGGGCTGTATCAGCTCAAACACATGAGGGTGAAGCAGCACGCCGCCGTTACCGAAACCGTTGAGGCCACCCGCCAGCTCAAGGCAGGTGGCCTTTCCGGGCTGGTCAATGGCGTCATGCGCCGCTTCTGTCGCGAACTGGAGCAGGTGCAGCAGCAACGTTTCGACGACGACAGCCGCACCTATCTGCACTCCCGCTGGTTCATCGAGCGGGTGCGCCACGCCTACCCACAAGGCTGGCAGCAGATCCTGGAGGCCAACAATCAACACCCCCCGCTGTGGCTGCGCAACAACGCCAGCCAGCAGACCCGGGCAACCTTCCTCGATGCTCTCGAAGAGCTGGGCATCGACGCGGTCGCCGGCCAGAGCCCCAATGCCCTGCGCCTGACCCAGGGGATGGACGTCACCAAACTTCCCGGTTTCGATCAGGGCAGCGTGTCCGTCCAGGACCACTCGGCCCAGTGGTCCGCCTACCTGCTGGATCCTCGCCCCGGAGAGCGGGTGCTGGATGCCTGTGCCGCGCCGGGAGGCAAGACCTGCCACCTGATGGAGTATCAGCCACAGCTGGACGAAGTGGTGGCCCTGGACATCGACCAGAACCGCCTTGAGCGGGTGCAACAGAACCTGGACCGCCTCGGTCTCACCGCCACCCTGGTGGCCGGAGACGGTGCCGACCCCGACACCTGGTGGGACGGGCAACAGTTCGACCGCATCCTGCTGGATGCCCCCTGCTCCGCCACCGGCGTGATTCGCCGCAACCCGGACAGCAAATGGCTGCGCCGGGAGAGCGACATCGACACCCTGGCCCAGTTGCAACAGCGCATCCTTCACGCCTGCTGGAAAATGCTCAAGCCCGGCGGCACCCTGGTGTACGCAACCTGCTCCATACTTCCTGAAGAAAATGTGAACCAGATCAAGACATTTCTTCAACAGGTGCCGGATGCTATGCTGCTTAGCATCAATCCGGAAGACACCAGTGACCAACCTGGCTGGCAATTGCTGCCCCGTCCCGACGGCGGTGACGGTTTCTACTACGCCAGAATGACCAAAAAGCACTGAATTAGCAGATGAAAATCATCATTCTCGGAGCCGGCCAGGTGGGCGGCACGCTGGCCGAAAACCTGGTTGGCGAAAACAACGACATCACCATAGTCGACAACGACCAGGTCACCCTGCGCTCTTTGCAGGATAAATACGATCTGCGGGTGGTTCATGGTCACGCTGCCCATCCGGGTGTGCTGCATGAAGCGGGCGCGGAGGACGCGGACATGCTGATTGCCGTGACCAACTCCGACGAAACCAATATGGTGGCCTGCCATCTGGCCTACACCCTCTATGGTACGCCAACCAAGATCGCCCGAATCCGCTCCGAGCAGTTCATGGCGCGCCAGGAGGCGCTGTTTCAACGCAGCGGCCAGGGCAACGACTGCCGCGGCCGCTTCTTCATCGATGAGCTGATCGCCCCGGAACAGCTGGTGACCCATTATATCCGTCGCCTGATTGAGTACCCCGGCGCCCTGCAGGTGGTGGAGTTTGCCGAAGGCCGGGTCAGCCTGGTGGCGGTCAAGGCCTACTATGGTGGCCCCCTGGTGGGGAACGCCCTCTCCGCCCTGCGTGAGCATATGCCCAACATCGACACCCGGGTTGCCGCCATCTTCCGTCAGGGGCGCCCCATTCTGCCTCGGGGCACCACGGTGATCGAGGCGGACGACGAAGTGTTCTTCGTTGCCGACTCCAAACACATCCGCGCGGTGATGAGTGAGATGCAGGAGCTGGAATCCAGCTACCGTCACATCATGATCGCCGGTGGTGGTAACATCGGCTTCGGCCTGGCCAAGGCCCTGGAGCCCTACCACGAAGTGAAGCTCATTGAGCGCAACGGCGAACGTGCGTCCGCCCTGTCCGAATGGTTGGATTCCACCACGGTGTTCCATGGGGATGCCTCGGATCAGGAGCTGCTTAACGAAGAACAGATCAACCAGACCGATGTGTTCATCGCCGTCACCAACGACGACGAAGCCAACATCATGTCCGCCCTGCTGGCCAAGCGACTGGGCGCCAAGAAGGTGATGGTACTGATTCAGCGGGAGGCCTACGTCGACCTGGTGAAGGACGCCAACATCGACATCGCCATCTCCCCTCAACAGGCCACCATCAGCTCGCTGCTGACCCACGTACGCCAGGGTGACATCACCAACGTATACTCCCTGCGCGGCGGTGCCACTGAGGCCATCGAAGCCGTCGCCCACGGAGACGAGAGCACCTCCAAGGTGGTGGGCAAACAGATTCAGGACATCAAGCTGCCGCCCGGCACCACCATTGGCGCCGTCGTCCGCAAGGAACAGGTACTGATCGCCCACGACCGCACCGTTATCGAAGCGGACGACCATGTGATCATGTTCCTGGTGGATAAGAAGTACATCACGGAAGTCGAGAAACTGTTCCAGCCCAGTGCGCTGTTTATCTAGACTTTAATCATGATCAATATCAGGCCACTCTCCTTCCTGCTGGGGCTCTTTCTGGCGGTGGTCGCCGGATTGATGCTGGTCCCGGCGGGGGTATCCCTCTATCACGGCGAAGGACTGGCCGAGGATTTCTTTAAATCCGCCTCCCTGACCGCCATCGCCGCCCTGGTGGCGGTGAGCAATGGCTACCGCAGCCACCTGACGTTGAGCACCCGGGATCTCTACCTGTTCACCACCCTGACCTGGATCATCGTGTCCATGTTTGCGGCCCTGCCCTTTACCTTCTACCACGGCATCAGCTATACCGACGCCTTCTTCGAGACCATGTCGGGGATCACCACCACAGGCTCGACTGTGTTGTCCGGCCTGGATGACACCGCCTGGTCCATCCTGATCTGGCGTTCACTGCTGCAGTGGCTGGGGGGGATCGGCTTCATCGTCATGGGGGTGGCCATCTTCCCCATGTTGAACGTGGGGGGGATGCGGCTGTTTCGCACCGAGTCCTCAGACTGGTCCGATAAATGGATGCCTCGCACCCAACTGATTGGCCGGGGCCTGGTCAAGGTCTACCTGTTGCTGACCGGCCTGTGCTGCATCGGCTACCTGTTGGCGGGGATGACCCCGTTCGAGGCGATAAACCACGCCATGACCACCCTGTCCACCGGCGGCTACTCCACCACCGACAGTTCCATGACCCACTTCAGCACCCTGGCCCACTGGAACGGCACCCTGTTCATGTTCCTAGGCGGCCTGCCGATGTTGATCTACCTGCAGATGGTGCACATGCGCTCCTTCAGCGTTTGGAATGATCAGCAGGTGAAGGGCTACCTGAGCTTTGTGGTGTTGGCCTCCCTGGCCCTGGGCTGGTGGCTCAGCAACGAACAGCAGCTGCCCTTCTTCGAGGCCCTCACCCTGGCCAGCTTCAATCTGGTGTCCGTGGTGACCACCACCGGCTTTGCCTCTACCGACTACAGTGCCTGGGGCCCGGCGGCCTGGGTGATCTTCTTCTTCCTGATGTTTGTGGGTGCCTGCTCAGGCTCCACCTCGGGCGCCATCAAGATCTTCCGCTTCCAGCTGGCCGGCGCCATTTTGCATAAGGCGCTGAAGCAGCAGATCCATCCGTCGGCGCTGTTTCCTCAACGCTATAACCGGCGCACCATCAGCGAAGACATTGTCCGCTCCCTGGTGAGCTTCTCCATTCTGTTTATCGCCACCATCATAGTGCTGGCCCTGTTCCTGGTGCTGGTTGGGGTGGATCCTGTGTCCAGCCTGACGGGCTCCATTACGGCGGTCACCAATGTGGGACCGGGGCTGGGCGAAGTGATCGGCCCGGCTGGCAACTTTGCCAGCCTGCCGGATTCGGCCAAGTGGGCACTCAGCCTGGGAATGTTGCTGGGAAGGCTGGAGATCATCACGGTCGCCGTGCTGTTCCTGCCCTCCTTCTGGCGTTACTAGGGCACCATAGAGATGACCTGAGGTGCTCCGCCCCTGGACTTAGCCTGCCAGGGTAATCAGGTGACGGCCATAGGCCTTCACATCCTCCCAGTCGGTGTAGTCGATCACCGAATTCTTGTCTGTGGGACCGTCGGTCATCTTCATGATCATCTGAATCATCAGGGTGTCCAGGGTCCCCCAGGCGGGATAATCCACCTTACCGGCAATCACTTTCAGATCCTGAGGCTTCCATGGGGACAACTCCAGGAACTTCTGCATGTAGCGGTTGCCCTCTACCGTGGCCTTCTCTGGGGTACGCGCCACCACGGAGAGGTTAAAGAAGCTGTTGGGCTTCGCCTGAATCTGTTCCTGGTGATCGGCCACGAACTGCATAAAGCGCTTATCGTAGTTACCGTAGAGCACCGGCGCCCCGAGCGCCACGACATCATAGCTGTCCCAGTCCACCGGCTCATGGGTTGCTTCGACAATATCCATCATGTCGCACTGATGCCCCTGCTCGCGGATGGTCTCCATTGCGACCCGGGCTACCCGTGCGGTGTGTCCACCACGGCTCATATACAAAATTAAAAAACGCTTCACTTGGCCTCCGCCATTCTGGGCAAATCTCGACTAATGGATGATATAGGTCTGCCCACCTTCTCATCTATGGAGAAAGATCACACTTTTTTAAGGAGAATTTGTAAGAATTGGTTGAATCGGGATCTGGCACTGCTTAACAAAACGCCGCGTTCGGATTAATATTAGTCTCTCCTAAAGCCGAGGTAGATTATGGCACTGACAATTGACCTGGAGAATATGACAACGAACGCTCAGGAAGCGTCGAAGTTGTTGAAGACCATAGCCAACCCACACCGACTTATGCTGCTGTGCCTGATCGGCAAGCAGGAACTGACCGTGGGTGAATTGAATGAGCAGGTGCCCCTGAGCCAATCAGCCCTGTCTCAACATCTGGCCGTATTGCGTAACGAAGGTCTGGTAAAGACCCGAAAAGAAGCACAACTGGTTTGGTACAGCCTGGACAGCAAAGAGGTCGAGGCGATCATCAACCTGCTGTACGATCTGTACTGCGGCGTCGAACAGTAATCCCTCCCGTAGCCGACTTGACGGTTACCGGAGCGGATTGCTCCTCCTCTATTCGCCAGCCACCCTGTCGGCGAACGCTTCCACTCTGCCCCAATCGGTAAACTCCTTCACCGTCGACGGCTCCGTTGGCCCCTTGGTGATCCACATGATGAAGCGGATGATGTTGCGATCCCAGAACCCCAGCGCCGGGTAGTTCAGGGAGCCGGCAAACACATCCAGCAGCTGTGGCTGCCAGGGCACCATCTTCAGAAACTTGGCCACATAGGGGTTGGTGTCGGCACTGTTCTTCTGCGGCTTACGCGCCACCAGGTTGACCGAGAAGAAGGCTGTGCGCTTGTGCGCCAGCAAGCCCTGATTGGCCTTGACGAAGTCGATGACCGCAGGCCGGTATTTGCCGTAGCGGATGCTGGCCCCTATCACCAGGGTATCGAAACCACTCATCTCCTTGGGAGGGTGGTCAATCTCCGCCAGCTGCACCTGGTTTTCCGTGGCCTGCAGCCGTGACTGCATCCGCTGGGCTATCTTGCGAGTCTGCCCGTCCACGGTGGAATAGAGAATCAAAATCCGCCTCACAGCCTCTCCTTAGCTCTTCCAGAATGCCGGGGTAAACAGCACCAGCAAGGTAAAGATCTCCAGTCGGCCAAACAGCATGGCCAACACCAGAATCCACTTGGCTACGTCGCCAACGTCGCCATAGTGCGACGCCACGTCCCCCAGGCCAGGACCCAGGTTATTCAAACAGGCCGCGGTGGCACTGAAGGCGGTGATGTCGTCCAGGCCGGTGGCCAGCAGCGCCACCAGACAGACGGCAAACACCAGGGCATAGGCGGCAAAGAAGCCCCACACCGCATCGATGACCCTATCCGGTACCGCTTTGTTGTTCAGGCGGATGGAGAACATCGCCCTGGGGTGGACCAGACGCTTGAGCTCACGCCCCCCCTGCAACAGCAGCAGAATGAAACGCACCACCTTCATCCCTCCACCGGTGGACCCGGCACAGCCGCCCACGAAGCTGGAGAGGATCAACAGCACCGGCAGGAACAGCGGCCACTCTGAGAAGCTGTGGGTACCGAAACCGGCGGTGGTGGAGATGGAGACCGCCTGAAACAGGGCGTAGTCCAGGGTCGATTCCGGCGAATCGTAAATGCCGCTGTCCAGCAGCACCATGAAGCAGAGCAGGGTCAGGATCAGCTGGAACAACAGGAACACCCGGACCTCGGCATCGCGCCAGTAGTTCTTCAGGTTGATGCCCCGGCGACTGAAAGCGCCGAAATGGAGGCTGAAATTCACCCCGGCAATCAACAGAAACACCACGCAGATGGTGTTGATCAACTGGCTGTCGAAGGCCCCAATGGAAGCATCATAACTGGAGAAGCCACCAATGGAGACGGTAGAGAAACTGTGGCCCAGGGCATCAAAGGCGCTCATCCCCGCCAACCAGTAGGCGCCGGCACAGGCCAGGGTCAACGCCAGGTAGATGTACCACAACGCCTTGGCGGTCTCGGCAATGCGGGGGGTCATCTTGTTGTCCTTAACCGGACCCGGGGTTTCGCAGCGATACAGCTGCATGCCACCAATGCCCAGCATCGGCAGCACCGCCACCGCCAGTACAATGATCCCCATGCCACCGAGCCACTGCAGCAGGTGACGGTAGAACAGAATCGCCTTGGGCAGATGTTCCAGGCCGGTGATCACCGTCGCCCCGGTGGTGGTCAGGGCGGAAAAGGCCTCGAAGAAGGCGTTGGTCACCGTCAAGTCCGGCTCTGAGGAGAGCAGGAAAGGGATGGCCGCAATGGATCCCAGCACCGTCCAGAACAGCACCACAATCAGGAACCCCTCCCTGGCCTTGAGCTCCTCCCTGACATTGCGGTTCGGGTACCAGGCGATCAGCCCGAGCACCAGGCTGATCACCAGCGCCTGCATGAAGGTGGCGCCCTCTCCATCCTTGTAGATAACGGCAACCAGGGCCGGAGGCACCATGGTGAGGCTAAATAGCATCACCAACAGGCCGATGATTCGAACTATCGATCGATATTGCATCAGTGTGTCAGCTGTTCTTGTCCTGGGTCAGTCCCACTCAACCTGCAGTCGGCCCTGACTGCTCTGGGCCAGTTGCAAAGTGAAGCGCTGCCTCTGTTCCTCGGGCAACGCCAGGCTATAAGTTACTTGTTGTTCAAATTCTTGGGAAATAATTTTGCCATCAAAGTGACCCAGCCAGTGTTCCAGGGTGGGCTGGTCGGCATAATCCACCCTGATCCGGCCCTGCACCATGGGCACAAAGGCACAGGTGGGCAAGGTGTCCAGGGCCAGTTTCACCCCACCGGAGTAAGCGCGCACTAACCCGCCAACCCCCAGTTTGGTGCCACCGTAGTAGCGAATGACCACCACCGCCAGCTGACCCACGTCGGCGCCCAACACCACATTGAGCATGGGACGGCCGGCGCTTCCTGCGGGCTCGCCATCGTCACTGGCACCGATATCCCGGGTATCCCCTGGGGGGCCGGCATTGAAGGCCAGACAGTGATGGCTGGCCTCCGGATGCAGTTCACGAGCCCGTTGTTGCAGCTCACGGGCCTGTTTGCCCTCGGTGACATGAGCCACCCAGGTGATGAAGCGGCTGCGCTTGATCACCTCCTCCACCTCATAGAAGTGGGCGGGCACCTGGAATCCGGTGCTCATCAGGCCAGACCAAGATCCCGGGTCAGGTTTTCGATGCGGTCGCCATGAAGCACCACATCATCTTCGATGCGAATGCCGCCATAGGGGCGCAACTCATCGATCACCGAGGTGTTGAGCATCCCTTTGGCGCCGTCACTCAGGTTATTCAGCAGGGTATCGATGACATAGAGGCCGGGCTCGATGGTCAGCACCATGCCAGGCTCTAGCATCCTGGTACAGCGCAGGGCCGGATGGGCTTGAGGTGCGGCCAGGTGAGTACCCAGCTCATCCTGCATAAAGCCGCCCACATCGTGCACCTGCAAGCCAATCTGGTGACCCAGGCCATGGGGGAAGAAGGCTGCGGTGACCCCTTCGGCGATCAGCGCCTCTGTGGAGCCTCTGGCCAGTTCGAAGCGACTCAGCAACTGAGCCACCCGCTGGTGCATATCCAGGTGCAGCTCGGTGTAGGCCATGCCCGGCTTGATGGTGTCGATGATCGCCAGTTGCTGCTCATTCATCGCCGCCACCAGCTCCGCAAAACGGCTGGCCGGGTCGAAGGCATAGGTCCGGGTAATGTCGGAGGCATAGCCATGGAAGCTGGCTCCGGCATCCAGCAGGAAACTGCGCAGCTGTTTCGGCGCCACCCGCTCCAGGGCGGTGTAGTGCAGGATGGCGCTGTTCTCATTGAGGGCCACGATGTTGCCGTAGGGCACCTCGTTTTCTCCCTGGGCGGTGGCACTCAGGTAGGCCAATTGGATGTCGAACTCACTCTTCTGGCCGAAGAAGGCATCGCGTGCCGCCTCATGGCCACAGACGGCAATCTCACTGGCGACGCGCAGACAGGCCAGTTCATAGTCGGTCTTGTAGGCACGGTGATAATGCAGATAGTCCATCACCGGTTGAGGGTTCACCCTGTCCAGGCCCCACTGAGCGGCCAGTTCTGTTGGCTCACCGATAAAGGCATAGGCGGACAGATCATCGGGCAACAGGGCTCTCGCCTGTTCCGGTTTCTCAATCACCTTGATCTCGACCGCATCGGTCCAGAAGCCCTGTGGCAGCGGCGGCACCTTGTGCCAGAAATCCACCGGGCGATAGAACAACAGAGTCGGCTTTTCAACGGGACGGATCAGCAACACACAGTGAGGATTGTCGGTTACCGGCACCCAGTGTTTGAAATGGGGGTTGGCCTTGAAGGGGTAATCCATGTCATCCAGGAAGATTCTCTGGGGTACACCGGCGTGAATCACCAGCCCCTGCAACCCTTCCCGCTCCAGCAGGGTTTCGGTGCGTTGGGTCAGGGTGGCCAGGTGCTCCTGATAGAGGGGGGCGAAACGGTCCATGACTCTCTCTGTTGTCGTGATAGTGATCTGTGGCGGCAGTGTAACACAGTCCCCAAGGCAGCTCAGGAACTGAGCGACGACGAATATCAAACAGGTGTTTTAAATAGGTGTTGCAATTTACTGTGACGCAGGACACACTTTGAGTAATCGGTCACCAATTCGGACGTGACCCCCCGCGGTAAAAAGGAAACCAAGCATGATTTATCAAAGCAGCACCATTAAGGTCAGCTGGCTGGAGCCCGGTATCGCCAACCTCTGTTTTGACGCTGAGGGTTCAGTGAACAAGTTCGACCGAACCACACTGAACGATTTCGATCAGGCCCTCACCGCACTGCAGCAGGCATCTGGCCTGAAGGGGCTGGTGGTCAGCAGCGGCAAGGATGTCTTTATCGTTGGCGCCGACATCACCGAATTCCTCGGCCTGTTCGCCGAGCCGGAAGAGGTTCTCGGCAACTGGTTGGTAGAAGCCAACGCCATCTTCAACAAGCTGGAAGACCTTCCCGTACCCACAGTGGCGGCGATCCGCGGCTTCGCCCTGGGTGGCGGTTGTGAAGCGATTCTGGCCTGTGACCTGCGAGTGGGCGACGTCACTGCCCGCATCGGCCTGCCGGAAACCAAGCTGGGGATCATCCCCGGATTTGGCGGCACCGTCCGTCTTCCCCGCATTATCGGTGCCGACAACGCCATGGAGTGGATCACCACAGGTCAGGAAAACCGTGCCGATGCCGCCCTGAAGGTGGGTGTGCTGGACGCGGTGACCGCGCCCGAGAAGCTGATGGAATCCGCCGTTAAGATGGTGCAGCAGTCCATCGAAGGCAGCATCGACTGGCAGGCACGCCGCCAGCGCAAACAGTCGCCGCTGAACCTGTCCAAGATTGAAGCCGCCATGTCCTTCACCACCGCCAAAGGGATGGTGGCCATGAAGGCCGGACCTCACTACCCTGCCCCCCACGCCGCCGTCAAACTGCTCGAGCAGGTGGCCGGCTGTGGCCGTGACGAAGCCCTTCAGGGGGAAGCGGCCGCCTTCATCAAGCTGGCCAAGAGCGACGTCGCTCAAGCCCTGGTGGGCATCTTCCTCAACGACCAGTATGTGAAGGGCAAGGCCAAGAAGGCGGGCAAGCAGGCGCGTCCGGTCAACAGTGCCGCCGTACTGGGAGCCGGCATCATGGGTGGTGGCATCGCCTACCAGTCTGCCCGCAAAGGCGTACCTGCGGTAATGAAAGACATTGCCCAGCCCGCCCTGGAACTGGGTCTCAACGAAGCCTCCAAGCTGCTGGCCAAACAGGTGGAGCGTGGCCGCATGAAGCCCGCCCAGATGGCCGGTGTCCTCAATAACATCGTCCCCAGCCTGGACTACTCCTCCATCAAGCACGCCGATGTGGTGGTGGAAGCCGTGGTAGAGAACCCCAAGGTGAAGGGAATCGTGCTGGCGGAAGCGGAGGAGATTCTGCGTGATGATGCGGTGCTGACCTCCAACACCTCCACCATCTCCATCAATGCCCTGGCCAAAAACCTGAAGCGCCCTGAGAACTTCTGCGGCATGCACTTCTTCAACCCGGTGCATCGCATGCCCCTGGTGGAGATCATCCGTGGCGAGCACAGCAGTGAAGAGACGGTGTCTACCGTGGTGGCCTACGCCGCCAAGATGGGCAAGACCCCCATCGTCGTCAACGACTGCCCCGGATTCTTCGTTAACCGGGTGCTGTTCCCCTACTTCTTTGGCTTCAACCTGCTGCTGCGCGACGGCGCCGACTTCCAGCAGGTGGACAAGGTGATGAGCAAGCAGTTTGGCTGGCCCATGGGTCCCGCCTACCTGCTGGACGTGGTCGGTATCGATACCGCCCACCATGCGGTGGCCGTGATGGCCGAAGGGTTCCCCACCCGCATGAGTAAGACCTTCCGTGACGCCGTAGACATCATGTTCGAGGCGGAGCGCTTCGGTCAGAAGAACGGCAAGGGCTTCTATCAGTACGCCCCTGACCGCAAGGGCAAGCCGAAGAAGAGCGTGGACGAATTCACCATTGCCGCCCTCAAGGAGGCCTATGGCGACACCAAGGCATTCGAGGCCGAAGAGATCATCGCCCGCACCATGATCCCCATGATCAATGAAACCGTGCGCTGCCTCGAGGAGGGCATCGTGGCCACCCCGGCAGAAGCGGACATGGCCCTGGTCTACGGCATCGGTTTCCCTCCCTTCCACGGTGGCGTATTCCGCTACCTGGACACCCTGGGACTGGACAAATTCGTAGCCATGGCTGACCGCTTTGCTCACCTGGGCGAGATGTACCAGGTTACCGACAAACTGCGCGAAATGGCCGCTTCTGGCGACCGTTTCTACCCCGCTAAATAAGGAGATTGGCAATGAAACATGCGGTAGTCGTCGATTGCATCCGCACCCCCATGGGACGATCCAAGGGTGGGGTGTTCCGCAACGTTCGTGCTGAGACCCTGTCAGCGGAACTGATGAAGCAGCTGCTCAAGCGCAACCCCAAGGTGGATCCCAACGAGATTGAGGATGTGATCTGGGGCTGTGTGCAGCAAACCCTGGAGCAGGGGTTCAACATCGGCCGCAACGCCGCCCTGCTGGCAGGCCTGCCCAAGAGCGTGGGCGCCGTCACCGTCAACCGGCTGTGCGGCTCCTCCATGCAGGCGATTCACGATGCAGCCCGGGCCATCATGCTGGACCAGGGCGACGTCTTTATCGTTGGCGGTGTCGAGCACATGGGCCATGTCCCCATGAACCACGGTGTGGACTTCCACCCCGGCCTGGCCAACAACGTGGCCAAGGCCGCGGGCATGATGGGTTTGACTGCGGAGATGCTGGGTAAGATGCACGGCATCAGCCGCCAGGCTCAGGATGAGTTTGGAGCCCGCTCCCATCAGTTGGCCCATCAGGCCACCCTTGAAGGACGTTTTGCCAATGAGATCGTCCCCATCGAGGGGCACGATGGCGACGGCACGTTGATTCAGGTGACTCAGGATGAGGTGATTCGTCCGGAAACCACCGCCGAAAGCCTGTCTGCCCTGCGCCCGGTGTTTGACCCGGTCAACGGTACCGTCACCGCCGGCACCTCCTCCGCCCTGTCCGATGGCGCCTCTGCCATGCTGCTGATGAGTGAAGAGAGGGCCAAAGCCCTGGGTCTGCCCATTCGTGCCCGCATCCGTGCCATGGCCATCGCCGGCTGTGATCCCTCCATCATGGGCTACGGCCCGGTGCCCGCCACGCAAAAGGCGCTGAAACGCAGTGGCCTGACCATGGCGGACATTCAGCAGGTTGAGCTCAATGAAGCCTTTGCCGCCCAATCCCTGCCCTGTGCCAAGGACCTGGGGCTGCTGGATAAGATGGATGACATGGTGAACCTCAACGGTGGCGCCATCGCCCTGGGACACCCACTGGGCTGCTCAGGTGCGCGCATCTCCACCACCCTGATCAACCTGATGGAGCATCGCGACGTTCAGCTGGGTCTGGCCACCATGTGCATCGGCCTGGGCCAGGGGATCGCCACCGTCTTCGAACGGGTATAACCCTCTCAAACCACTTCAAGGGGAAGCCTGTGCTTCCCCTTTTTTGTGATCGCGCTGCACAAATTATGTTCAGCCAGCCGCCATCTCTTGCGTCATCACGTCAGCGGCGTATCATTACCGCCCTGTTTAAAGAATCTGGTAGACCCCATGTCCGACACCTTCACCGACGCCAAACACACCCTGGATGCCATTGGGCTGCGCTGCCCGGAACCGGTCATGATGGTGCGTAAAACGGTGCGGAATATGGCCCAGGGAGAAACCCTGCTGATCACCGCAGACGATCCCTCCACCACCAGGGACATTCCCAGCTTCTGTCGCTTCATGGACCACACCCTGGTGGCCAGCCAGACCGACCAGGCCCCCTATCAGTACCTGATTCGCAAGGGCAGTTAGGCTGCCGAGTCCTTAAGACATACTCCTATGCAAAAAAGCCGTTTATCACGGCTTTTTTTGTGCCTGCTCGGCGAATCCTCCGATCCTACGCCGATTCTGAGCACCATCAATGGCCGTTGAGTGCCCCCCCAGAGGATCCCCCTGAAGCGTCAACGACCGGGAAGTATTCACCAACCCGGCCATTCAGTAGACTCGGTCTCCAGCGAATAAAAACCAAGACAGGGAGTCCTATGTCAGTTCTAAAACCCCTCTATGCCGCCCTGCTGGCGGCCGGTCTGGTGTTCACCGGATCCACCCTGGCCAATGAAGCCCCTGGCTGGGAGGTCAATGAGCCCCAGGGACCGCTGCAGAAGATCAGCATCGACGTCCGCCAGGGCACCTGGATGAACCTGGACATCAGTCCGGACGGCAAGACCCTGTTATTCGACCTGCTGGGGGACATCTACGCCATGCCGATCAACGGCGGTGAGGCCACTCCGCTGATGAAGGGGATAGCCTGGCACATGCAACCCAGGTTCAGCCCGGACGGCAACTACATCGCCTTCACTTCAGACCAGGATGGCGGCGACAACCTGTGGATCATGAAGGCAGACGGCAGCGACCCGCGTCCGGTGTCCGAAGAGTCCTTCAGGCTGCTCAACAGCCCGGCCTGGAGCCCAGATGGTCAGTATCTGGTCGGTCGCAAGCACTACACCGCCGCCCGAAGCCTGGGCGCCGGCGAGGTGTGGATGTACCACATCCAGGGTGGCGAAGGCATTCAACTTACCGAGCGCCCCAACGACCAGAAAGACCTGGGCGAACCCGCCTTCTCCCCAGATGGCCGCTACATCTACTTCTCCCAGGATGCGACACCGGGCAAGACCTTCCACTACTCCAAGGATTCGGTGCAGGGTATCTACAAGATTAAGCGCTACGACCGCGAAAGCGGCGACATCGAAGTGCTGCTCAGCGGCACCGGCGGCGCCATCCGCCCCACCCCGAGTCCTGACGGCAAGACCCTGGCCTACATCAGTCGGGATGGTTTCCAGTCCAGCCTCTACCTCTATGACCTGGCTTCCGGGGAGAAGCGCAAGGTCTACGACAAACTGGACAGGGACATGCAAGAAACCTGGGCCATCCATGGGGTGTATCCCACCCTGGCCTGGACCCCGGACAACAGCGCCCTGGTGTTCTGGGCCGGGGGCAAGATCCACAGATTGGATCTCGGCAGCGGCAACTCAGAGGTGATCCCCTTCCACGTCAGCACTCAAAAGCAGGTGCAACCGGCGGTACGGTTTGCCCAGACACTGGACCCGGATCGGTTCCAGGTGAAGATGCTGCGTCAGGTTCAGGTGTCTCCTGACGGCAAGCGGGTGGTGTTTGAGGCCCTGGGCAAGCTGTGGCAGCGCAGCCTGCCCGACGGCAAGCCCAAGCGGCTGACCCGGGAAAAGGACGCCTTCGAACTGTTCCCCCGTTTCTCTCGCGATGGCAAGTCTCTGGCGTTCGTCACCTGGCAGGACGACAAGCAGGGCGCCATCAAGGTGATGAATCTGCGCCGGGGCAAGATCACCACCCTGACCGAGGAACCGGGCAAGTACGTGGAACCCGCCTTCAGCCCGGATGGCAACAGCGTGGTCTTCCGTAAGGCAACCGGTGGTTACATCACCTCCCCCACCTGGGACAGAGATCCCGGCATCTACGTCGTCCCGGTCAAGGGCGGCGAACCCCGTCTGGTCAGCGACAGCGGCAGCATGCCTCACTTCGGTGCCAACCCGGGCAGGCTGTTTCTCACCGATCTGACCGAAGGCAAGCCCGCCCTGGTGTCTGTCAATCTTCAGGGATTCGACAAGCGGGTGCACTTCACTTCAGACCACGCCACCGAGTTCCACGTTTCCCCGGATGGTGAGCGCCTCGCCTTCGCCGAGCGGTTCAAGGTGTTTGTCACCCCCTTTGGCCAGCATGGCGAGACCCTGCACATTGGCCCGGACGGGGGCGGACTGCCGGTGAAGCAGTTGTCCCAGAGAGCCGGTGAGAACATCAACTGGAGCGGCGACAGCCAATCTCTCTACTGGTCCCTGGGGCCGGAGCTGTACCAGGTGGGCATCTCCGATCTCTTTACCCCGGGTTTCGAAGGGGACACCCAGGCTCAGATGACCGAGATCGGCTTTACGTCTGACACCTATGTTCCACGTGGAACCATCGTCTTCTCCGGTGGCCGCATCATCACCATGGAGGGGGATAAGGTCATCGAAGATGGTGTGGTGGTGGTGAAGGACAACACCATCATCGCCGTCGGCCAGCGCAGTGACGTTCCAGTCCCTGAGGATGCCCAGGTGATCGACATCCGGGGCAAAACCCTGATGCCCGGTCTGTTCGATGCCCATGCCCATGGCGGTCAGGGCAGCAACGAGATCATCCCCAGACAGAACCGCATCAACTACGCCAGCCTGGCACTGGGGGTCACCAGTATCCACGACCCCTCCAACGACACCACAGAGGTGTTCTCTGCCAGTGAACTGCAAAAAGCCGGAGAGGTGACCGGACCCCGCATCTTCTCCACTGGCACCATCCTCTACGGCGCCAACATCCCGGGCTACACCTCCCACGTGGACAGCCTGGAGGACGCCAAATTTCACCTGGAGCGACTCAAGAAAGTGGGCGCCTTCTCGGTGAAGAGCTACAACCAACCCAGGCGCAATCAACGGCAGCAGATCATCGCCGCCGCCCGCGAATTGGAGATGATGGTGGTCCCCGAAGGGGGCAGCTTGCTGCAGCACAACCTGTCGATGATTGCCGACGGTCACACAGGGGTGGAACACGCCATACCCGTTGCGGCGGTCTACGACGACATTAAGCAGTTCTGGAGCCAGACAGAGGTCGGTTACACCCCCACCCTGGTGGTGGCCTACGGCGGCATCTGGGGTGAGCACTATTGGTACGACAAGACCGACGTGTGGAAGCACCCTCGCCTGTCCAAGTATGTGCCCCAGGAGATTCTCAGGCCCAGGGCCATGCGTCGCACCACGGCGCCGGATGAGCATTACAACCACTTCAATGTGGCCCGGGTTGCCAACGAACTGAGTCAGTTGGGAGTTCATGCCAACATCGGTGCTCACGGCCAGAGGGAGAGCCTCGGGGCCCACTGGGAGATCTGGATGTTCGCCCAGGGCGGGATGAGCAACCTGGAGGCCCTCAAGACCGCCACCCTCAACCCGGCGATGCACTTCGGCATGGACCATCAGTTGGGCAGCATTGAACCCGGCAAGCTGGCGGACCTGATCGTCATCGACGGCAACCCATTGGAAAACATCCGACACAGCGACAGGGTGACCCACACCATGGTAGGCGGCCGACTCTATGATGCGGTGTCGATGAATGAACTCAATGGTCGCAAGCGGGAAAGGGCCCCCTTCTACTTCGAGAAGTAGAGGCTCACACTAAGACCAGAGGGCTCAGATGAGCCCTCTTTTTTTGGCTACCTGGCCAGCGCCAGACACTCCTCATAGGCGGGACAGGTGACCAGATGATCGTTCACCATCCCCACCGCTTGCATGAAGGCGTAACAGATGGTGGTGCCCACAAAGGAGAATCCCGCTTTCTTCAGAGCCTTGCTCATGGCGTCCGATTCCGGACTGGAGGTGGGGTAAGGCTGACCCGGTTCCAAGGCATTCACCAGGGTCTTGTGGCCGGTAAAGGACCAGAGAAACTCTGAGAAGTCGATGCCCTGCTCCTGCATGGCCAGGTAGGCCCGGGCGTTCTTGATGATGGAGTTCACCTTGAGCCGGTTACGGACAATGCCCGGGTCCAGCAGCAGCTGTTCGACCCTCTCCTCATCGAACAGGGCGATGCGCGCCGGTTCGAACTGCTCAAACACCTCGTAATAGCGCGGCGTCTTGCGCAAGATGATCAGCCAGGAGAGTCCCGCCTGCTGACCATCCAGGCACAATTTGGCAAAGAGTTCCCGGCCGTCGGTGACCGGCCTGCCCCACTGAGTGTCGTGATACTCGACATATTGAGGGTCCTCTCCACACCAGGAGCAACGTTGCTTATCCATCGATTCCCTATTCCTTACTCAAGACGACAAAATTTAGCCTACATACCCGGCCTCTAGGAAGGTATACTATTGCCCATTTCGCGCAAGTTTCACGCCATTTAGACGTATCCAGGTGATACCCCATGCAAAAGTTTGACGTCAAGACCTTCCAGGGTCTGATCCTGCAGTTGCAGGACTTCTGGGCTCGCCAGGGTTGCACCATAGTGCAGCCGCTGGACATCGAAGTGGGTGCGGGTACTTCCCACCCCATGACCTGCCTGCGTGCCATTGGCCCCGAGCCAATCGCCACCGCCTATGTTCAGCCTTCCCGCCGTCCTACCGACGGTCGTTACGGCGAGAACCCAAACCGCCTGCAGCACTTCTATCAGTTCCAGGTGATCATCAAGCCCTCTCCGGCGGAGATTCAGGAGCTGTACCTGGAGTCCCTGCGCGAGCTGGGCCTGGACACCGAAGTGCACGACATCCGCTTCGTTGAAGACAACTGGGAAAACCCCACCCTGGGCGCCTGGGGTCTGGGCTGGGAAGTG
Source organism: Ferrimonas sp. YFM (assembly GCF_030296015.1). Classification (NCBI taxonomy): domain Bacteria; kingdom Pseudomonadati; phylum Pseudomonadota; class Gammaproteobacteria; order Alteromonadales; family Ferrimonadaceae; genus Ferrimonas; species Ferrimonas sp. YFM. The sequence continues at coordinate 10,139 of NZ_AP027368.1, read as the reverse complement.
TGGCTGAACGGCATGGAGATCACCCAGTTTACCTACTTCCAACAGGTAGGCGGCCTGGACTGTCGTCCCGTTACCGGCGAGATCACCTACGGCCTGGAGCGTCTGGCCATGTACCTGCAGGGCGTAGACAACGTCTATGACCTGGTGTGGTCCGATGGCCCTCTGGGCAAGACCACCTATGGCGACGTGTTCCATCAAAACGAGGTGGAGCAGTCCACCTACAACTTCGAACACGCCGATGTGGACTTCCTGTTCACCTTCTTCGACCAGTGTGAGAAGGAAGCCAAGCACCTGCTGGAGCTGGACGCGCCTCTGCCACTGGCTGCCTATGAGCGCATCCTCAAGGCGGGTCATGCGTTCAACCTGCTGGACGCCCGCAAGGCGATCTCCGTGACCGAACGTCAGCGCTACATCCTGCGGATCCGCACCCTGACCAAGTCCGTCGCTGAAGCCTACTACGCCTCCCGTGAGGCCCTGGGCTTCCCCATGTGCCAAAAGGAGCAGTAAGAGACAATGGCTACTGAAACATTTCTGGTAGAGCTGGGCACCGAAGAGCTGCCACCAAAGGCACTGCGACAGCTGGGTGAAGCGTTTCGCGACAACCTGGTGGAACTGCTGGCCAAGGCGGAACTGCCCCACGGTCAGGTTGAATGGTTTGCCTCCCCTCGCCGCCTGGCGGTCAAGATCGCCGAGATGACCCTATCCCAGGCGGACAAGGTGGTTGAGAAGCGCGGTCCGGCGGTGAAGGCCGCCTTCGACGCCGATGGCAACCCCACTAAGGCCGCCGAGGGCTGGGCCCGCAGCAACGGCATCACCGTAGCCGAGGCCGACCGTATGGTCACCGACAAGGGTGAGTGGCTGCTGCATAAAGCCGAGGTTAAGGGCCAGGGCGCCGACGCCCTGCTGCCACAACTGGTCAAGGAAGCCCTGTCCAAACTGCCCATCCCCAAGGCGATGCGCTGGGGCAGCTCCGAGACTCAGTTTATCCGCCCTGTGCATACCCTGACTCTGCTGCTGGGTAACACCTCCCTGGACGCCGAAATCCTGGATGTGAAGAGTGGCCTGACCCTTCTGGGCCACCGTTTTATGGGCCAGCAAAGCCTGACCATTGCCGACGCTGCCCAGTACCCTGCTCTGCTCGAGGAGCAGGGTAAGGTGATTGCCGACTACGAGGTGCGTAAAGCCAAGATCAAGGCTGATCTGATCGCCGCCGCGGCCGAGATTGGCGGTAATCCGGACATGGATGATGAACTGCTGGAGGAGGTTACCTCACTGGTCGAGTGGCCGGTGGTGATGATGGCCTCCTTCGAAGAGAAGTTCCTCAACGTGCCCGCCGAAGCCCTGGTTTACACCATGAAGGGTGACCAGAAGTACTTCCCCCTCTATGACAACGACGGCAAGCTGATGCCCCGTTTCCTGTTTGTCGCCAACGTGGACTCCAAAGATCCCCGTCAGGTGATTGAGGGTAACGAGAAGGTGGTGCGTCCCCGTCTGGCAGACGCCGAGTTCTTCTTCGAAACCGATAAGAAACAGCAGCTGGTGGATCAACTGCCGCGTCTGCAGAGCGTGCTGTTCCAGAAACAGTTGGGCACCCTGCGCGACAAGACAGACCGCATCCTGGCCCTGTCTGAGTACATCGCAGGCCAGATCGGTGCCAACACCGAGCATGCCGCCCGTGCCGGCCTGCTGTGCAAGTGTGACCTGATGACCTCCATGGTATTCGAGTTTACCGATACCCAGGGGATCATGGGCATGCATTACGCCCGCCACGACGGCGAGGCAGAAGAGGTGGCCATCGCCCTGAACGAGCAGTATATGCCGCGTTACAGTGGTGACGACCTGCCCGCCTCTGGCGTGGCTCAGGCCCTGGCCCTGGCCGACAAGATGGATACCCTGGTGGGCATCTTCGGCATCGGTCAGGCCCCTAAGGGTGCCGCCGACCCCTTCGCCCTGCGCCGTGCGGCCATCGGTGCCCTGCGCATCATCGTAGAGAAGGCCCTGCCCCTGGATCTCGCTGACCTCATCGCCAAGGCTCAGGAGCTGTTCGGTGACAAGCTCACCAACGACAAGGTGGCCGATGACGTACTGGAGTTCATGCTGGGTCGCTTCCGCGCCTGGTACCAGGATGAAGGTTACCCGGTGGACGTCATCCAAGCGGTTCTGGCACTGCGCCCCAGCCGTCCCCTGGAGTTCGATCGCCGCGTGAAGGCGGTTCAGGCCTTCCGTCAACTGGACGCAGCTCAGGCGCTGGCCGCCGCCAATAAGCGAGTGGGCAACATCCTGGCCAAGTCCGACGCCGCCATTGCCGACAGCATCGATGATGCCCTGCTGCAGGAAGCCGCTGAGAAGGCCCTGGCTGCCGCCATCAGCGACACCAAGGGCAAGGTTGAGCCTTTGTTTGCCCAGGGCAACTACGGCGACGCCCTGGCCATTCTGGCCGGTCTGCGCGATACCATCGATAACTTCTTCGAAGAAGTGATGGTCAACGCCGACGATCCCGCCCTGAAGGCCAACCGCCTGGCGATGCTCAAGCAGCTGCGTGGCCTGTTTATGCAGGCTGCCGACATCTCCCTGCTACAGCAGTAACACTGCGGTTTCTGTTGATTGAAGGGGCGCCCTCAGGGCGCCCCTTTTTTAATTGTTCCTGAACAGAAACGCTGTGTTCGAGCGAATTTTGTTGTCTTTGGCGTAACTCGACATAGAATGTCGAAAACCGGTGCGTACGACCAATTTCATGGGTCAGTGTATCGGTGCACTCCTCAAAGATCCCACCGATTCCTGTCCCCCCAATTTCGTAGTATTCGGGAATCGATCATGCATATTGAAGCAGACATCAAACTGGGTTTTAAAGACGTCCTGTTCCGCCCCAAGCGCTCTACTCTGGCCAGCCGTTCCCAGGTCAACATTGAACGTACCTTTATCTTCAAACACGCCCCCCAACCCTGGACCGGTGTGCCCATCATTGCCGCCAATATGGATACCGTAGGCACCTTCGAGATGGCCGAGGCCCTGGCCCGCCATAAGATGCTCTGTGCGGTGCACAAACACTACAGCGAAGAGGAGTGGCAGCAATGGCTGGCTGATAAAGACAGCAACTTCTTCGAGCACATCATGGTCTCCACTGGCGTGTCCGACAACGACTTCGGCAAACTGCAACGACTCCTTTGCCAGCACCCTGACCTGAGGTTCATCTGCATCGACGTGGCCAACGGCTACCAGCAGAGCTTTGTGGACTTCGTGCGCAAGGTCCGTCAGCACTACCCCGACAAGGTGATCGTGGCGGGCAACGTGGTCACCGGCGAGATGGTGGAAGAGCTGTTGATCAGCGGCGCCGACATCGTCAAGGTCGGCATCGGCCCCGGGTCGGTGTGCACCACCCGAGTGAAGACCGGCGTGGGTTACCCTCAGCTTTCCGCCGTGATCGAGTGTGCCGACGCGGCTCACGGCCTGGGGGGGCAAATCATCAGTGACGGTGGCTGCACCTGCGCCGGTGACGTTTCCAAGGCCTTTGGTGGCGGTGCCGACTTTGTGATGATTGGCGGCATGTTTGCCGGCCATGATCAGAGTGGCGGCGAAGCCGTAGAAAAGGATGGCAAACAATATCGTGCCTTCTATGGGATGAGCTCCGCCACCGCCATGGGTAAGTACGCCGGCGGGGTGGCCAACTACCGCGCCTCCGAAGGCAAGACGGTGATGGTCCCCTACCGCGGCGACGTCGAGGAAACGGTTCAGGACGTACTGGGGGGCGTGCGCTCTACCTGCACCTATGTCGGCGCCGCCAAGCTCAAAGAGCTGTCAAAGCGCACCACCTTCATCCGGGTTCAGGAGCAGGAAAACCGCGTGTTCAATTGATGTTCCACGTGAAACATTGAGCTGCGCCGAGGGGACAGAATTTGTCCCCTTTTTCGTGACCTGATACTTAGGGCCCTAAGTTCACTTAGATGTTCCACGTGGAACACTCCTTGACCAAGGTCGATGCTCTGCCCCCAACAGCGCCTTTAAGTGACTCGTCGCCCTGGGCGACAGATCAGCGGATACAGCCTTCGGCCATGGGAGACCTGGCCGCGACGAACCAATAAAAAAGGGCGCCATTGAGGCGCCCTTTTCTCTACTCTGTCGCGTGTGATTACACGTCCAGGTTTGCCAACAGCGCGTTTCGCTCGATGAAGTCGCGACGTGGTTCAACCTGGTCACCCATCAGGGTGGTGAACAGCTGGTCACAGGCGATGGCGTCCTCAATAGTCACCTTCAGCATGCGACGGGCTTCTGGGTCCATGGTGGTTTCCCAAAGCTGCTCAGGGTTCATCTCACCCAGACCCTTATAACGCTGGATGTAGAGGCCACGCTTGGACTCGGTCATCAACCAGGTCAGCGCCTCTTCGAAGGAGGTCACAGGACGGGTACGCTCACCACGACGCACATAGCCACCCTCTTCAACCAGATCGGCAATCTCGTTACCCAGGGCAACGATGGCCTGATAGTCAGGAGACTGAAGGAAGTCGTAGGTCAGCAAGTACTCATGATCGATGCCGTGCTGGCGCAGCACCAGTTTCGGCTGTTGAACGTTACGCTCGGCATCGAACACCACCTCGGCACGGTAGTAGGAGCCGTCACCACTCTTGTCGTTGATCGCCTCGGCCACCGCATCACCCCAGGCCTTCATCTCGGACTCGGACTGAAGCTGAGTATCGGCGACGCCACCGGCATAGACCAGGGCGCCCAGCAGTTCACGAGGGAAACGACGGCTCTGACGATCCATCACCGCCTCAACGCCACGGTACTGGTTTACCAGGGACTCCAGGGCGGTATCGGCGATACCAGGGGCCTCGGCATTCACGTGCAGAGAGGACTTCTCAAGCGCCAGTGTGGTCAGGTATTCGGTCAGGGCAGGCTCGTCCTTGATGTAACGCTCCTGCTTACCCTTCTTCACCTTGTACAGGGGGGGCTGGGCAATGTAGACGTAGCCACGCTCGATCAGCTCAGGCATCTGACGGTAGAAGAAGGTCAGCAGCAGAGTACGAATGTGGGAGCCGTCCACATCAGCATCGGTCATGATGATGATGTTGTGGTAACGGGTCTTTTCAGGATCGTAGTCTTCGCGGCCGATGCCACAGCCCAGGGCGGTGATCAGGGTCGCCACCTCCTGAGAGGAAAGCATCTTGTCAAAGCGCGCCTTCTCGACGTTCAGGATCTTACCCTTCAGAGGCAGGATAGCCTGGGTCTTACGATTTCGGCCCTGCTTGGCGGAACCGCCGGCCGAGTCACCCTCCACAATGTAGATTTCAGAGAGTGCAGGATCCTTCTCCTGGCAATCCGCCAGTTTGCCGGGCAGTCCGGCCAGGTCCATGGCGCCCTTACGACGGGTCATCTCTCGGGCCTTACGGGCGGCCTCACGAGCACGGGCGGCATCGATGATCTTGTTGACCACCGACTTGGCGTCGTTGGGGTTCTCCATCAGGTAGTCGCTGAGCTTCTCACCCATGGTCTGCTCTACCGCAGACTTCACTTCGGAGGAGACCAGTTTGTCCTTGGTCTGAGAGGAGAACTTGGGATCCGGCACCTTCACGGAGATCACCGCGGTCAGACCTTCACGGGCATCATCGCCGGTGGCGCTGGTCTTGTTCTTCTTATTGAAGCCCTCTTTCTCCATGTAGGAGTTGAGAGTCCGGGTCAGTGCGGCTCGGAAACCGGCCAGGTGAGTACCACCATCGCGCTGAGGAATGTTGTTGGTGAAACAGTAGATGTTTTCCTGGAAACCATCATTCCACTGCATGGACACCTCAACGGAGATGCCGTCCTCGCGCTCGCTGTTGAAGCTGAACGCCGTGGGGTGGATAGGTGTCTTGTTCTGGTTGAGGTACTCAACAAACGCCTGAATACCACCTTCATAGCAGAAGTGGTCACTCTTGTCGTCGCGCTCATCCACCAGCCTGATGGATACGCCAGAGTTCAGGAAGGAGAGCTCGCGCAGTCGCTTCGCCAGGATATCGTAGTGGAATTCGATATCAGAGAAGGTGCCCGGGCTCGGCCAGAAACGGATGGCGGTACCCGTCTTGTCTGTTTCGCCGATGGCGCCCAGGGGCGCCTCAGGCTCACCCAGATGGTAGATTTGCTGGTGTACCTTACCCTGACGTCGAACCGTCAGTTCCAGCTTATCGGAGAGTGCGTTTACAACGGACACACCTACGCCGTGCAGACCACCGGACACCTTATAGGAGTTGTCATCGAACTTACCCCCGGCGTGCAGCACGGTCATGATCACCTGTGCGGCGGACACCCCCTCTTCGGGGTGAATATCCACAGGAATGCCTCGGCCGTCATCCTGGACCGACACAGAGCCATCCATGTGGATGGTCACGATGATGTCGTTACAGTGCCCTGCAAGCGCTTCGTCGATGGAGTTGTCCACCACTTCGAACACCATGTGGTGCAGGCCGGTGCCGTCATCCGTATCACCAATGTACATACCCGGACGCTTACGAACGGCGTCCAGACCCTTAAGGACCTTAATGCTCGAGGATCCGTAACTTTGCTCTGACATACGCTTGTCTCTGGTTAACTATCCTTTGTCGTGACCCTGCCATGTTCCACGTGGAACTTGCGCTGCCAACCTATCATGGTCAGCTGCTCGGGATCGATGGCGGTCACAAAGACCTGGCTGCCGGTCTGCTCCAGTTGCCTGAGCAACAGAGTACGCTTTTCAGCGTCCAGCTCGGAGGCCAAATCATCAACTAAATAAATGCATTGCTTGTTGTGCTGTTTACTGAGCAGTACGCCCTGGGCAATCTTTAAGGCGCAGACCAGCAGTTTCAACTGGCCCCGGGACAGCACATCTTGTACCGGAATGTTGTTGACCCTGAGTCGCAGATCCGCCTTATGGGGACCGGACACCGTATACCCCAACTGTTTATCACGTTGGAGTTGCTCAGTAAGTAGTTGTTCTATATCGGATTTAGAATCCCATCCCTGGCTGAACGATACACGAACAGGCACTTGGGGTAAAAACGTTCCTATTATACCCTCCAAGACGCCATTTAACGAATTTACCCACGACCTTCTCATCTCGGTCAGGGTTTGGCTGTATTGAGCTAACTGCTTATCCCAAATGGCGATCTGCCGGTCCTCCACCTGGTTTCTCAGCAGTTGATTGCGTTGTTTCAATAAACGACGACAACGTGCCCAAACAAGGTGAAACTGTGGGTCGCTGTGGAAGGCTCCCCAGTCGATGTATTCTCGCCTGGCCTTGGGGCCGTCCAGCAACAGCGCGAAACTCTCCGGGGTGATCAACTGCAGTGGCAGAAGCTTGGCCAGTTCCGCCATCCGCTCCGGTCGCTCACCATTGATTCTGACTTCCGCCTCTCCCTGACGGTTGCGCTGCAGCCCCACCCGTTCATCGCCTATGCGGGCAAACAGGGTAAAGGCATCCTGCTGATACTGAATCACCCGGTGGGATTGAAGGCTGCGAAACGAGCGCCCCAGCCCCAAAAACCAGATCGCCTCCAGCACGCTGGTCTTGCCGCTGCCGTTGGCGCCGTGGATAAGATTGAGACCGCCGGCGGGTTGCAGGTCAGCGGTCTCGATATTGCGAAAGTGGGTTAGCCTAAGCTGACTGAGGGCCATTACAACCGCATCGGCATCACAACATAGAGGGCCTCATCGTCCTCCACGTTCTCAAACAGGGCACTGGAGTTTGCGTCACTCATGATCAGCTTCACCTGCTCCCGTTTCAGGGCATTGAGCACGTCCAGCACGTAGCTGACGTTAAAACCGATCTCCAGCTCACCATGGGGATACTGGACGTCCAGCATCTCCACCGCCTCCTCCTGCTCCGGGTTGTTGGCGGTGATCTTCAACTCGTTGTTGTCCAGATTCAGTCGAACGCCGCGGAACTTCTCGTTGGAGAGGATGGCGGCCCGGGCGAAGGCGTTGCGAAGCACCTCCCGGTCCGCAATCAGCACCTTATCTCCGCCCTGGGGCAGAACCCGACGGTACTCGGGGAAGCGGCCATCCACCAGCTTGGAGGTAAAGATGGCATCCTCGGTTACGGCGCGAATGTTGCCGTTACCGATGCACAGGGTGATGTCGGCGTCCTCTTCGTTAAACAGACGAACCAGCTCGATCACCCCTTTTCGCGGCACGATAACCTGCTTTTCCGGGAGGTTGGCGTCAATGTTCCGATAGGCCACCGCCAGCCTGTGACCGTCGGTGGCCACGGTTCTGAGGACACTGCCTTCGGTCTCGAACAGCATGCCGTTCAGGTAGTAACGCACATCCTGGTTGGCCATGGAGAACTGAGTGGCTTCAATCAGCTGCTTGAGCACCCCCTGCTTCAGGGTAAACTGCTGCTCTTCATGCCAATCACCCATGTTGGGGTAGTCTTCGGCAGGCAGGGTGGTCAAATTGAAACGGCTGCGGCCGGAGCGGATCATCAGCCGGTTGTCCTGCTGTTCGATCTGAATCTCCACCAGGTCGGGCAGACTGCGGCAGATATCGAGGAACTTGCGGGCGGGCACCGTGGTGCGGCCGGGTATCACCTCACCTTCCAGGGCACACTGCCCCACCAGCTCCACTTCCAGATCGGTGCCGGTCAATTTAAGTAAGTGATCACTTACTTCCATCAGCACATTGGAGAGGATTGGCAGGTTATGGCGCCGCTCAACGGCTCCGGAAACCAGCTGCAGAGGCTTCAACAGGGCTTCGCGGTTAATGGAAAATTTCATCTTTGTCTCTCTGGATTAAGAGGAAAGTGTCCGGATGAGGTTGGCGTAATCCTCTTTGATGTCGTGGCTCTCTTCCCGCAACTGCTCAATCTTGCGGCAGGCGTGCAGCACCGTGGTGTGGTCCCGGCCACCGAAGGCGTCGCCGATCTCGGGCAGACTGTGGTTGGTCAGTTCCTTAGCCAGGGCCATGGCCACTTGGCGTGGACGGGCCACAGAACGGGAGCGTCGCTTAGAGAGAATGTCCGCCACTTTGATCTTGTAGTATTCGGCCACTGTCTTCTGAATATTGTCGATGGTCACCAACTTCTCCTGCAGGGCCAGCAGATCACGCAGCGCTTCGCGGACGAAATCGATGGTGATAGGGCGGCCGGTGAAATTGGCGTTGGCGATCACCCGGTTCAGGGCCCCTTCCAGTTCCCGTACGTTGGAGCGCAGACGCTTAGCAATGAAGAACGCCACCTCGTCGGGCAGATGGATCTTGCTCTCCTGGGCCTTGCGCATCAGAATCGCCACCCGGGTTTCCAGCTCCGGCGGCTCGATGGCCACAGTCAGGCCCCAGCCGAATCTGGACTTGAGTCTGTCCTCTACCCCATCGATCTCCTTGGGATAGCGATCCGAAGTCAGGATGATCTGGTGGTTGCCCTCAAGCAGCGCATTAAAGGTATGGAAGAACTCCTCCTGGGAGCGATCCTTGTTGGCAAAGAACTGAATGTCATCGATCAGCAGGGCGTCCACGCTGCGGTAGTAGCGTTTGAACTCTGCGATGGCGTTGTTCTGCAGCGCCCGCACCATATCCTGAACAAAACGCTCCGAGTGCATGTAGATCACCTTGGCGTTGGGATTATTTTTCAGGATGCCGTTACCGACGGCGTGCAACAGGTGAGTCTTACCCAGGCCGGTTCCCCCATAAAGGAAGAGGGGGTTGTAGGCGCCACCAGGATTGTCGGACACCTGGGTGGCGGCCGCGCGGGCCAGTTGGTTGGACTTACCCTCGACAAAATTGTCGAACTGATAGGTGCGGTTGATGTTGCTGCGGTTGCCACCGGCCACCGGGGTCACCTGGGGTGGCTCCACATTACCCACTGCCTGGGCAGGCACCGGCGAGGCAGGCTGAACCGGCTTGGGAGCACTGGCCTTGGTCGCGGAGGGACGACTGCCGATATCAAACTTCAGGGTCGGGGCCTGATCCCCCATGGCTCCCTGAAGGTAGCTGTTGATCTGATCCAGGTATTTGTCCCGGACCCAGTCGAGCACAAAACGGTTGGGGGCGTACAGCGTCAGTGTCTGATCTTCAAATTCAGCCTGGAGTGGACGTATCCACATGCTGAACTGTTGCGCCGGCAGCTCCTCCTGAAGGGTTGCTACGCATTGCTGCCAAACAGACAAAGTCACCGTAATTACTCCAAAAAAAATGATCAC